>JALFUW010000090.1 GCA_022786995.1 Clostridiales bacterium | reverse complement strand
TATCCACATTGGATACATCGATGCTCTGTCCGTAACGTCCGGGCAGGATACCCCCGGTCTCCCTGTCCGGGGCATCATTGACAGGCTCAACGAACACCTCCGCTGCCAGTGCCTCCCAATCGGGCATTTCCGGAATCCGCTCTGGTGTCACCGTCAGTTCAATCAGATCTCCATTTCGGCTCAGCGGATGGGAGAAGGCCTCCAGAATTTGATTCACAGCGTTGTCTACATCCAAATGTGCCTCCGGCTGCCCCACCGTAACCACCAGAGTCTGACCCTCTGCTTCGGGGTCAAAACGATCCGTGGCCAGTTCCGGGGTGGTTCCCGTCAGATGCCACTCCGCCTCCCGGTAGGTTGTGTCGTGCTCCTGGGCGTACTTAGTCAGTTTCTCACGGATTGCAGCTTCATCGGCTGTCAGAAAGGTGCGCAGTTCCACATTTTCGCCCCGGACTCGAGCCGAACGAACCGCCGCGCCCATGTGTAGTTTCACGCCGCAGTCTTCGGGAACGAAACGCAGCTCGTCCATGGGAAGTGACACCCGCAGCGGCTGGGGATACACGTCTTTCGTTTCCATCCGGGCCCTCCAGTAGGGCAGGCCGGATAAATCAAATCCGTCCACCGCCGCCCCGTTCGGCATAGGCAGGCAGAGGTGCACCGCAAGGCAGATGAGCAGAGCCAGCAGGCAGGCGCCCCCGATGGCAAAGGCCTTTTTCCGCCGTATCTTTAACAAAAACGGATGAATCGGCATGGTTTTTCCTCCCATTTCAGCTTTGGTTTCCCCTTGGGGGGGAAGGCTTTTTATTTGTATTCCGGGTGACATTGCGCCTGCCGCCGCACCCAATGGCTGTTCAGATTGTGAAAAGGCGCGGGGCCTTCCAGCTCACAGTCGTCGATGGTCATGTCCGCCCGGATGGCGCTGTCGTAGATTGAATGACACAGAAAGGGAATGGGGATCCGGGCCGGGGCTGTGAGAAAGCAGGCATGGTACTGTACCTCGGCAGCAAAGCTGGGGAAGGACACGTCGGCGGTGTAGGCCGCGAGAATCGCCAGCTTTTCAAAGGGGTTCGGATGTAACCCATCCCGGATAAAAATGGACTGGTGGTCGCAGACGGTATATCCGGCTGCGGCATTATTCTTTTCAATAAACGCCGGAAGACGGCTGCCTTTTTTCGCTTTTTGATAGGCATCTGGCGTGGGAATCCGGCCATTTTCCGAAAGGAGGGCGATTTTCCGCACATATTCCTCCGCAATGAGATACGCGCCCATGGATTCCGTTTTCTCAAAATAGGCTTTCAGCGCCGGATGATGGTGCTGCCCCCGCAGGGACACCACCCGGTTGATCTCCCGGTTCATGGTCCGGCGGTTTTCCATGGTAGGCTCTGCCAGACATCGCATCAGAATTTCCGGGTCGAAGGCAATGAAGCTCACCGTCACGCCGGGGGTGTCCCCGTCACCGATGCGGCCCTCCTCCCGGTCGTGCTCCTGCTCCCGCAGCTTTACCAGAGAGTAGACCCACTCACCAGCCTCAATGGCGTAGAGGTGCCAGTCGTCAAAGAACAGGCCGCACTCCCGGAGCTGTCCCTGATCGTTGGGGTAGGTGCGGATATCCTTTTCCAGCAAAATGTCCGCAATGGATTTCCGGGACATCCAGAAGCCGTCGCCCGTATGGACAACAGGCAGGCCCAGTTTCTCAAAAACAGATGGCAGATTCTCAGCACGCATCATGTATCCCCACTTCTTTTTTGCGTTTGGTTTTCCTCTACCATATCCTTTTTGGGCGCAAATGTCAATATGAGAAAAGCGGCTCCGCATTTCGCGGAGCCGCAAAGCGTGTGGAATTATTCGTGGTGGCTGGTGTGCAGCAGCTCGTGGGTCTTGTCCTTGAAGGGGCCGTTGTAGAACACGTCCATCAGGGGGTTCTCGTGGGGGCGCTTGAATACCAGCTCGCGGTCGGCGTTGTACAGGCCCTGCCGGCGGGTCTCTCTGCGCACCTGCTTGGTGCCGTTGATGGGCTGACCGCCGCCCATGACGCAGCCGCCGGGGCAGGCCATGACTTCAATGAAGTGGTAGGACTTCTCGCCGGACTTGATGGATTCCAGCACCTCCCGGGCATTGGCAAGGCCTGAGGCAACACAGATCTTCACATCGATTCCGTTGTAGGGAACGGTGAACTCCCGGATGCCTTCCTTGCCGCGGACACCGCACTCGGCGATGGTGGCCAGTTCGTTGGGATCCTTGCCCTCCGTCAGACGGCGCAGAACCGCTTCGGTAACACCGCCGGTGGTGCCGAAGATCACGCCGCCGCCGGAACCAAGGCCGAAGGGCATATCGCAGGTCTCGCTGGGCAGCTCCTCAAAGTTGATGCCGTGAGCGTCGATCATGCGGATCAGCTCCTTGGTGGTCAGGACGATGTCGGTGTCCTGCTCGCCGAAGGTGTGGTAATCAGGCCGCTTGGCTTCCATCTTCTTGGCGGTACAGGGCATGATGGAGACCACCACGGTCTTCTTGCCCTGGGCATTGGCCTCATCCCGGTAGTACTCCTTCAGCACGGCGGAGAACATACCCTGAGGAGAACGGCAGGTGGAAATATTGGGTTTGAACTCGGGATACTCATTCTCCACAAACTTGACCCAGGCGGGGCAGCAGGAGGTCATCAGCGGCAGGGTGCCGCCGTTTGCTACCCGATCCAGGAACTCGGCAGCCTCCTCCATGATGGTCAGGTCGGCAGAATAGGTGGTGTCGTAAACCTGATCGAAGCCCATGCGGTGCAGGGCAGCCACGATCTTGCCGATGGAGTTCTCGCCCTTGGGCAGGCCGAAGGCCTCGCTGACGGCAACACGGACGGCGGGAGCGATCTGAGCCACCACACGGGTGTTCTTGTCGCCCAGGGCCTGCCAGACCTCGGTCATATTGTGATGGATGGTCAGGGCACCGGTGGGACAGACCACCCGGCACTGGCCGCAGGCCACACAGTTGGTCTCCGCCATCGGGCGGTTGAAGGCGGGGGTCACAATGGCGTCGGTGCCGCGGTGGGCAAAGCCCAGCACGCCGATGCCCTGAAGCTCGGAGCAGGCCCGGACGCAGTTGCCGCACAGCACGCACTTGTTGGGATCCCGGACGATGGAGGGGGAGGAGAAGTCAACAGGCTGCTCTTCCCGGTGGTTCTCGAAGCGAACCTGATTGATGCCCATCTGGTAGGCCAGCTGCTGCAGCTTGCACTTGCCGTGCTTGTCGCAGGTGGTGCAGTCCCGGCAGTGGGCCGCCAGCAGCAGCTCCACAATCAGCTTGCGGTGCTTGCGCAGACGCTCGGTGTGGGTATAGATCACCATACCGTCCCGGGGCTCCTCGGAGCAGGAGGCAAAGCACCGGCCCCGGTCGTCCTCCACCGTACACAGGCGGCAGGCGCCGAACACAGAAAGCTCGGGCTGATAGCACAGGGTAGGAACCTCGATACCCGCGTTGCGGATGATGGTCAGGATATTTTTTTCGTTGGTAAATTCGTACTTTTTACCGTTAATTGTGATAGTTCCCATGATTTCCCCTCCTTATGCTTCCACATAGATGGCATCGAAGGCGCAGTTCTCCTTACAGGCGCCACACTTGATGCACTTGTTGGAATCGATGGTGTAGGGCTTCTTGACCACGCCGGAGATGGCGTTGACGGGGCAGTTCCGGGCACACTTGGAGCAGCCCTTACAGAACTCGGGATTGATGACATAGCGGCGCAGAGCGGTGCACTGCTTGGCGCGGCACTTCTTGTCCACGATGTGCTCGATGTACTCATCCCGGAAGGTAGCCAGCGTAGACAGAACCGGCAGAGGAGCGGACTTGCCCAGACCGCACAGTGCCATGGTCTGAATCATCTTGGCCAGCTCTTCCAGGGTGTCCAGATCCTCCAGCTTGCCCTGACCGTTTACGATGCGCTCCAGAATCTCCAGCATCCGCTTGGTGCCTTCCCGGCAGGGAGTGCACTTGCCGCAGGATTCCCGCTGGGTAAAGCTCATGAAGAACCGGGCGACCTCCACCATACAGGTGTCCTGACCCATGACCACCATGCCGCCGGAGCCGATGATGGCGTTGTACTTCTTCACGGAGTCGAAGTCCAGAGGCACGTCCAGATGGGCCTCCGTCAGACAGCCGCCGGAGGGACCGCCGATCTGCACAGCCTTGAAGTCCGCGCCGTTCTTCAGGCCGCCGCCGATGTCGAAGATGATCTGCCGCAGGGTGGAGCCCATGGGGACTTCGATCAGGCCGGTGTTCTCGATGGCGCCGGTGAGGGAGAAGGTCTTGCAGCCGGGGCTGCCGGGGGTGCCGATGGACTTGAACCAATCCGCGCCCTGCAGGATAATCTTGGGCACGTTGGCGTAGGTTTCCACGTTGTTCAGAACCGTGGGCTTTTCCCACAGACCCTTTTCAACGGTTCTGGGGGGCTTGGTTCTGGGCATACCGCGGTTGCCCTCGATGGAGGCGGTCAGGGCGGAGCCTTCGCCGCAGACGAAGGCTCCGGCGCCCTTGTTGATGTGCATATGGAAGCTAAAGTCGGTGCCCAGGATGTTGTCGCCCAGCAGGCCCCGCTCCTCCAGAAGGGTGATGGCGTTCTTGAGGCGGGCAACGCTCATGGGATACTCGGCACGGACGTAGATGTAGCCGTTCTCGGCACGGACGGCGTAGCCGGCGATCATCATGCCTTCGATCAGCTTGAAGGGGTCGCCTTCCATGACGGAGCCGTCCATGAAGGCGCCGGGGTCGCCCTCGTCACCGTTACAGACCACATAGCGCTCGGTTTCCTTCTGACGGGCAACCTGCTTCCACTTCTTGCCGGTGGGGAAGCCGCCGCCGCCGCGGCCCCGGAGGCCGGAGGCGTCCACTTCGTTGATGACGTCGTCCCGGGTCATTTCGAACATGGCCTTCTTCAGCGCGGCAAAGCCGCCGGCGGCCAGGTATTCGTCCAGAGACTCGGCGTCGAACTTGCCGCAGTTCTCCAGAACGATTCTCGTCTGCTTTGCGATGAAGGGAATCTCGTCGGGCTGGACATAGGCCTGATCGCCCTTCTTGTAGAGCAGACGCTCGATGATTTCGTCACCGATGACGCTCTTTTCCAGAATCTCCTTGCAGTCGTCGGGCTGAACCTTGACATACTGGGTGACCTTGTCGCCCTTCTGGATGCGGACCAGGGGGCCCAGCTCACAGAAGCCCTGACAGCCGGTCTTCTTGACACCTACGGCCTTGTCGTCGTGGTGACCGCCGCAGGGGGAGAACACCAGTTCCACGCCCGGGGTCTGCTTAACCAGTTCAGAGAAAATCTCATGAATCTTGTTGGAGCCGGTGGCGATACAGCCGGTGCCGGAGCACACAAGAATCCGGCAGTCATAGAGCTTAATTTCTTCACAGGCAGTCAGCTGCGCCTGCGCCAGTTCTTCAGCAGTCTTAATCATTAGCCTTTCCCCCTCAATTCCTCGATGAGCGCCAATGCCTTCTCCGGGGTCATGGACGGATGCACCTGATCGTTGACCATCATGGTCGGAGCCAGACCGCAGGCACCCAGACAGGACACCGTTTCAACCGTAAAGAGCATGTCGTCGGTGGTGTGTTTCTTCTTGCTCAGGCCCAGTTCCTTCCACAGGGCTTCCAGAACCGGGGTGGAATGACGAACGTGACAGGCAGTACCGTCGCAGACTTTGATGACGTACTTGCCCTTTGCTTCAAAGGAGAAGTTCTCGTAGAAGGTGGCTACAGAGTAGGCCTTCGCTTCGGTGATCCCGATTTCCTTGGCAACGTAGCTCAGTAGCTCCGCCGGCAGGTAGCGGTATTCCGCCTGAATATCCTGCATAATGGGAATCAGGGATCTGGCATCCCGCACGTAACGGGAAATGATCTCGTCCGTTTTGCGGTAGTAGGATGCATCCAGCATAGTGTGTTTTACCTCCTTATACTTATCCAGCCGATAAGATCTTTTCGGATAACCCAAATTATTATAGCAAAGAAAACGATTACTTTCCATGAATGTATCTTCCAGAAATTTGCCGCAAAATTTGTACAAATGTCATATAAACAAGCAAAAGAACTGCCGAAAGACAGTTCTTTTGCTACAAAATTATCGAAAATAGAGTAAGCGTCCGCTAACAGCCTGTAACGTGATTTATGATACACATCTTACGCAAAGTACCACGGGTTCAGAGCGCCGTTAATCTGCGGCAGGCAGCCGCCAGCTCCCGAAGGGTGCTGCAGGACACCATGGGGCATACCGCCGCCACGCTCTGAACGCTGCGCAGGTATTGCCACTTGTTTTCCGGGATGGGATTCAGGAACAGCACTCGCCCGGCTTGCCGTTTGGCTTCCGCCAGGGCTGCCAGCGCCCGGGGCTGGTCAATGGTCTTGGTATCCGACAGTATCAGCAGGGTGGTTGCAGAATTGAGCACCGCCGGCTTGCGGGTACACAGGAATGCCAGCGCCGTGCCCAAGTCCGTGCCCTTGCCGTAGATGCCGGAGTCTCGGACAAAAGAGCGGAACTGATCCATATTCTGAAGCTGGAAGGCATCCGCCTCCGTGACCGTTTCGGAAAACAGGTAGGTGCGGGAATTTTCGGACACCTGATTCAGGCTCTGGATGAACCGCAGGGCAAACTCGGAAAACTGCACCATGGAGCCGGACACATCGCACAGCAGCACCAGATGCTTGCGGTGGGCCCGCTTTTTCTTGTAGCGCAGGCGGTAGAAGCTGCCGCCGGTCTCCAGTCCCTTGCGGATGGTCTTGCGAAAATCCAGCTTCCCCGTGTGGCCTCCTGCCCGGCGGCGAGCAGACAATTCGCCGTTAATCTGCCGGGCCACAGTCTGAATCAATTCGATGGCCTTGGGGATTTCCGTATCCTTGAACTCCGAAATATCCCGGTAGAGAATGCCGATCTCCGGGTCCAGCTCCTGGGCGCCCAGCCCCGCGTTTTCCATGAGCATCTGCTGCTCCATCAGGGTCTTGGCAAAGACGGAATGGATAAACTCGCTGTAGAGCTGGGGATTGCGCTCGGCGGTGCCCCGATATTTTTCCATGAAATTGCGCAGCCGCTCCCGGGCTTCTTCCGGCATGGCGGCGTAGGTCTCCCGCTGCCGTTCGTCCAAATCCATGGGCTTGCCGTTCAGCTGCAGTTCCTCTTCCGCTTCCTGCCGGTGCTGCTGCAATTCCTTCTCCCGCTCCATCTGCTCCTTGGCCTGACGGCGCATGGCCTCCTCGGAGATAAAAAAGCCGTCGAAGGCCCGGTCGAAGGTAAGCTGCTCCTCCCGTGATTTGGCGTAGACGGTACGCAGGGCGGTTTTCACCCGCTCCCGTTCGTCAAGGCCCAGGGAAATCAGCAGGCGGCTGGCGTCCTCCGTCTCTTTCGGGCTGACGCTTAAGCCCTCCATGCGTAAGATTCGGGAAAAGGCGGAGAGTTTCTCAAGATAAACCTCCGGCTCACCCATGATGGTGTCCTCCGCAGCTGCCGCCGCAGGTGCAGGTGTGCTGGTGGGGTTCCTCGCCATCCAGATCCATGGCATCCAAATCCTCGTTGTTTTTCAGAACGAAGCCAGCGGTCTGCCGCAGCGCGTCGGGGGTCAGCTCCCGGATGCCCAGGGCGTCCAGCGCCGCCGCCCAGTCCAAGGTCTCCGCAATGGAGGGTTTCTTCAAAATCACGTCGTTGGCGCGGAGCTTCTGCACCGCGAGGGCCACCTGGGCACACAGCCGGTCGTCCACATGGGGCAGCTTGGCCCGCAAAATGGCCAGTTCCTTCTCCATGTCGGGGTATTCAATGTAGAGATAGGCGCAGCGGCGGCGCAGTGCCTCGCTCAGGGGCCGGGCCCGGTTGGAGGTCAGCACCACGAAGGGGATAGACTTGGCCTTCACCGTGCCGATTTCGGGAATGGTCACCTGCATCTCGGACAGCAGCTCCAGCAGGAAGGCCTCAAATTCCTCATCGGCCTTGTCGATTTCGTCGATGAGCAGCACCACCGGCTTTTCCGAGCGGATGGACTGAAGCAAAGGCCGCTCCAGCAGGTATTCGTCACTAAACAGGGACTTTGTAAGACTGTCCTTGTCCTGATTGTTCATATTTACCTGAATAGACAATAGCTGCTTCTGGTAGTTCCACTCGTAGAGGGCCTTGCTCTCGTCCAGCCCCTCATAGCACTGCAGCCGCACCAAATCCCGGCCCAAAGCGGCGGCCATGACCTTGGCAACCTCGGTCTTGCCCACGCCTGCCGCACCCTCAATCAGCAGCGGCCGTCCCAGCTGTAAGGCAACAAACAGCACCGTGGCAAGGGTCTCGTCATAAATATAATGGCAGTCATCCATTTTTGCTTTCAGTTCCTCGTAGGTCATAGTGACACCCTCCTTTTTTCTTAAGTATAGCACATTTCGGCCTTTTTCGAAAGTAACAAAATCACAAATCTGGGGCGCATTTTGTCAAGGAAGGTTTGATCCGGCGATTGTTTCACAGGCCCGGCAAGCATTTCGGAATCGCCGGATGCGGAAATCAGAAAGGACGCTGGGCGGGAATGGAACCAAAGGGTGCAGGCAATGCAGCAGGCAAAGAAGGTCAATCGGGGAGCGGAAGCAATCAGAATGTAAAATTTTCAATACATTCTTTACGCAAGTTTCGACAGGATTTTACCGGCTGCCGATTTTGCATTTTACATCCAGAGGGTATACTTGGCCTCGTGGAAAACACAAAAACCAAAAAAATGGAGGAAATCCAAAATGAAGAGAATGATTACGGGTTTGCTCGCCCTGTGCATGGTGCTGACCATGTTCGCCGGGTGCGCCGCCCAGCCGCAGACGCCGGAGACCACCGCCCAGAGCGCCGCGCCTGCACCTGAAGTTGTCCCGACCGTAGCGGCACAGGAAGCGCCCGCCGCACCCAAGTATGTATTCCTGTTCATCGGCGACGGCATGAGCTATCCCCAGTTCCAGGCTGCTGCCGACTATCTGGGAGCCATTGCCGACGACGATTACGAAAAGGCTCTGCCCAGCACCAAATATGACACCCGTGAAGGCGCGGTACTGGATGGCCCTGTGGCACTGAACTTTATGGGCTTCGAGGTCGCCGGTTCTGCCGTGACCTACGACTCCTGCTCCTTCGCTCCTGACTCCGCTTCCACCGCCACCTCCATCGCCACCGGCAAGAAGACCTACTCCGGCATGATCAACGTGGATGAGAGCGGCGCCACCCCCTATGAGACCATCGCGGAAAAGCTCCACGCCCAGAAGGGCTGGAAGGTGGGCGTCATCAGCTCCGTCAACCTGAACCACGCTACCCCCGCCGCCTTCTACGCCCATCAGGCCAGCCGGAACAACTACTACGAAATCGGCGAGGAGCTGGTAAACTCCGGCTTTGAGTACTTCGCCGGCGGCGGCCTGAAGAAGGTCACCGGGCCGGATAAGGACAAGACCAGTCTGTACGATCTGGCGGAAGCCGCAGGCTACAAGGTGACCTACACCCAGGCCGAGGCCGAGGCAATTACCGCCGCCGACCAGAAGGTCATCCTCATCGATGAGCATCTGGCAGACTCCGACGCCATGGACTACGACATGGATCGCGGCGACGGCGAGTGGGCACTGGCTGACTACGTCGCCAAGGGCATTGAGGTTCTGAACAACGACACCGGCTTCTTTATGATGTGCGAAGGCGGCAAGATCGACTGGGCCTGCCACGCCAATGATGCGGGCGCTACCGTCACCGATACCCTGGCTCTGGCAGACGCGGTGCAGGTGGCTGTGGACTTCGCCAAGGAGCACCCGGACGAGACCCTGATTCTGGTCACCGGCGACCATGAGACCGGCGGTCTGACCATCGGCTTCGCCGGAACAGACTACGACACCTATCTGGACACCCTGTCCAACCAGACCATCTCCTACGCCCAGTTCGATGAGCAGTATGTGAGCAAGTACAAGGAAAACGGCACCTCCTTCGAGGACGCCATGAAGGATGTGGAGGCCCTGTTCGGCCTGAAGCTCACCGGCGAGGAAACCGACCGGCTGGTGCTGACCGAGTATGAAATCCAGCGCCTGCGCACCGCCTATGACCTGATCATGAGCGAGTACAATACCGCTGACTATACCCAGGAGCAGTATGTGCTCTACGGCACCTACAACCCCTTCTCCGTCACCGTCACCCACATTCTGAATAACAAGGCCGGTGTGGACTTCACCAGCTACTCCCACACGGGACTGCCGGTTGCGGTCTTCGCTGACGGCACCGGCGCGGAGGATTTCGGCGGCTACTACGACAACACCGATATCTACAACAAGCTGGCTGACCTGCTGGAAGTCAAGTAAAGAAGGTCAACAAAAAGATACAGGGGGCGTGAAACGCGCTCCCTGTATTGTGCGTATGGAGTGAAAAACAAGAATGCTTAAAAAATGGAAAACAAGCAAAACCCTCGGCCCGGTTTTGCTGTGGCTATGTCTGCTGGCGGTGCTGCTGGCGCTGCCTACAGGCTACGAAAATGCCCTGTCCTACAAGAACGCCGACCGGGTGGACGCACTGGTGCTGTCCACTGACGAAAGCGACATCGTGGACACCGGGCTGGTGCGCAGCGGAGAGCAGCGGTGCCAGGTGCGGATTTTGGCGGGGCAGTTCAAGGGCGCGGAATGCACCGCCGTCAACCGGCTGAGCGGCTCTCTGGCAGAGGACAAGCTCTTTGCCCCGGGGGATCGGGCCTTTGTGGTGGTCAGCCATTCCGGCGGGGCCATCACCACAGTGTATATGACCGACCACTTCCGGCTGGACAAGGAAGCATGGCTTGCGGGAGCGTTTCTCCTGCTGCTTCTGCTGTTTGCAAGAGGGACAGGGCTGCGGGCGATTTTGTCCTTTGTGGACACGGTGCTGCTATTGTGGAAGGTGCTGGTTCCCAGTCTGCTGAAGGGCTGGAATCCCATCTGGGTCAGTATGGGGCTGGTGCTGCTGCTGACCTTTCTGGTGCTGAGCCTGATTTACGGCTGGGACAGAAGGTGTCTTGCCGCGACCTTAGGCGCGGCGCTGGGCATTGGGGTGACGGCGGTGCTGGGCTATCTCTTTACCGACCTGTTCCAGATTCACGGCGCGGTGATGGAATCCAGCGAAAGCCTGCTGTACGCCGGGTATCAGCACCTTGACCTGACAAAAATCTTCGTGGCCTCCATCTTCCTCGGCTCCTCCGGCGCGGTGATGGACTTGTCCGTGGATATCTGTTCCGCCGTTTATGAGGTGGTGGAAAAGAAACCGGGGATTTCCGCGACGGAAGCCATTGCCTCCGGCTTTGCCGTGGGCCGGGCGGCCTGCGGCTCTACCACCACTACCCTGCTGCTGGCGTATTCCGGCAGCTATATTGCCCTTTTGATGGTGTTTATGGCCCAGGGCACCCCGGTGGCGCTGATGCTCAACTATAAATATGTAGCCGCGGAAATCGTCCACACCATCGTCGGCTCCTTTGGGCTGGTAACGGTAGCACCCCTGACTGCCATTACCAGCGGTCTGCTGCTGACCGGTAGGAAACACGGCGGCACTTGACAGACATTTTACAGTTCCTGCCTTTCCAATTTTACATACAGTGCGTATGTGGTTCCCGCAAACTAAACAAAACAAAAATTATGGGGCGTGCTGCGGCACGCCCCTTTATTTGACACAGATTTTACAATCCCGCGGTTTCCCATTTTACATTTCGGCGGTACCATAATGACATCCCCATGGAAAGGCTGACAATATGAAAACGAAACAAAACTATCTGGAAATGGTGGTGCACGGGATATTCCTGCTGCTGGGCCTCGTGACGGTGGCCTGCGTGCTGCTGATCACGGTCTACCTTGTGGTTTCCGGCATTCCCGCCATCCGGGAAATTGGAATCGTGAAATTCCTCTTTGGCCCGGAATGGGCTTCCACGGCGGCGGAGCCGAAATACGGCATTCTGCCCTTCATTCTCACCAGCGTCTATGGTACTGCGGGAGCGATCCTGCTGGGCGTGCCGGTAGGCTTCCTCACCGCCGTGTATCTGGCAAAAATGGCCCCCAGGTCCGTCAAGGAGATCGTGGGACAGGCGGTGTCCATGCTGGCGGGCATCCCCTCCGTGGTCTACGGCTTAGTCGGCATGATGGTGCTGGTTCCCGGCATTCGGAAGCTGTTCCATGTGCCTGACGGAGCGAGCCTGCTGGCGGCGATCATCGTGCTGGCAATCATGATTCTTCCTTCCATCATCAAAATGTCCGTCACCGCTCTGGAAGCGGTGCCCAAGGAATATGAGGATGCCTCCCTCGCGCTGGGAGCCACCCCGGAGGAAACCTGGTTCCGGGTATCCGTCCCGGCGGCGAAAAGCGGCATTGCGGCGGCAGTGGTGCTGGGCGTGGGCCGGGCCATTGGCGAGGCCATGGCGGTCATGATGGTGGCAGGCAACGCGGCGAATATGCCGTCCCTGTTCCAGTCCGTTCGGTTCCTTACCACGGCAGTTGCCTCGGAAATGTCCTATTCCAGCGGCTTACAGCGGCAGGCTCTGTTCTCCATCGCGCTGGTGCTGTTCCTGTTCATCATGCTCATCAACGCCATCCTCAATTTCTTCCTGAAAGGAGAAAAGCGGTCATGAGTGAAAGCAGAAAGTGGTATATCCGGCTGGTGCGGTTTGGAATGTACCTCGCCACGGCAATGACGGCACTGCTGACCTTGTTCATTGTGGCCTACGTTCTCATTAAGGGCATCCCCAACCTGAGCTGGGAGTTCGTCAGCACCAAGCCCAGCTATTTAAGCGGCAACATCGGCATCCTGCCGGACATCCTGAACACTGTATACATCGTCATTGCAACCCTGATCATCGTCATCCCTCTGGGCGTGGGCGCGGCGGTGTACCTGACGGAGTACGCTTCCAATAAAAAATTGGTGGGTATCATCGAGTACGCGGCGGAGGCCCTCAGCGGCATTCCCTCCATCATCTACGGCCTTGTGGGTATGCTGATGTTCTCTAACACCTTCGGCACCAGTCTGATGGCCGGCGCACTGACCTTAGTCATCATGAATCTGCCCACCATCCTGAGAAACACCCAAGAGAGCCTGAAGACCGTACCTCAGTCCTACCGTGAGGGCGCCTTCGGTCTGGGCGCAGGCAAATGGCGGGTGGTGCGCACGGTGGTGCTCCCCGGCTGCGTGGACGGCGTGATCACCGGCTGCATCCTGTCCGTAGGCAGAATTTTGGGAGAATCCGCCGCGCTGCTGTTTACCGCGGGCTTTGCCCACGCGCTCAACGGTTTCGTCGAGGGACTTGGCAGCGCCGGCGCGACCCTGACCGTAGCCCTTTACGTCTACGCCAAGGAGCAGGGCGAGTTCGGCGTGGCCTTCGGCATCGCGGCAATTCTGCTGGTGCTGGCCTTCGGCATCAACCTGTCGGCCAGCGCAGTCACCAGGTATTATCAAAAAAAGAACGCAGTTTAATTTGCGCTGTCATTGCGAACCAGCGCGCACGCTGGTGTGGCAATCCGCATCTCTTTACACAGCAGAATGGTGAAACTGTCAAGAAGGAGAACGGATTGCCACACCAGTGACATCGGTCACTGGTTCGCAATGACACACTTTTCTCAGTGTGCCTAAATTGACAAAAGTCCGCTTTACCATACAAGGAGAACCAACATGAACAATCCCATCATCACCGTCAACGACCTGAACCTCTGGTACGGTCAGACCCAGGCTCTGAAAAATATCAGCCTGGATATTCCCGAAAAATCCATCACCGCCCTCATCGGCCCTTCCGGCTGCGGCAAGTCCACCTTCCTCAAGACCCTAAACCGAATGAACGATCTGATTCCCGGCGTGAGAATCACCGGAGAGGTCGCTTACCACGGGGAGAACATCTTCGAGACAGAGGTCAATAACCTGCGCAAGGAGATTGGCATGGTGTTCCAGAAGCCCAACCCCTTCCCTATGAGCATCTACGACAACATCGCCTACGGCCCCCGCACCCATGGCATCCGAAACAAGGCCCAGCTGGATGAAATTGTGGAAAAAGCCCTGAAGGGCGCGGCTATCTGGGACGAGGTGAAGGACCGGCTCAAGAAAAATGCTCTTGGTATGTCCGGCGGTCAGCAGCAGCGGCTGTGCATCGCCCGGGCGCTGGCTGTGGAGCCGGAGGTGCTGCTGATGGACGAGCCGACCTCAGCACTTGACCCCATTTCGACATCCAGAATTGAAGATCTGGCAATGGAATTAAAGGAGAAATACACCATCGTCATCGTCACCCACAATATGCAGCAGGCCGTGCGAATTTCCGACCAGACTGCCTTCTTCCTGCTGGGCGATCTGGTGGAGTATGGTGGCACAGAAACTCTGTTCTCCACGCCCAGCGACAAGCGGACAGAGGACTATATCACAGGCCGCTTCGGCTAACGGAGGGAATACCATGAGAAATTTATATCAGGAACAGCTGTGGAACCTGAATCAGGAGCTGATTCAGATGGGGGCCGCCTGCGAGGAGATCATCGCCCTGGCGGCGCAGTCCCTGACGGACTACACGGAAGATCTGAAAGAAAAGACGGATCATGTAGGAGCCGTCATCGACGAGAGCGAGCGTACCGTCGAGAACATTTGCCTGAAACTGCTTCTTCGCCAGCAGCCCGTGGCCAGGGACCTGCGGCAGATCAGCGCCGCCATGAAAATGATCACCGACATGGAGCGCATCGGCGACCAGGCGGAGGATATCGTGGATCTGATTCCCAAGATGTCCAGAAGCGCGGAGGATGGTCCTCTCCAGAAGATGGCGAAAGCCGCCCAGACCATGGTGACGGAAGCGGTGGATGCCTACGTCAAGCAGGATTTGACCCTTGCGAAAAAGGTCATGGGCGACGATGACATCGTGGATGATTATTTCAATCAGATCAAAACGGACATCATTGCCATCATTGCGTCGGATCCGACAGACGGAGAGTACGCCCTCGACCTGCTGATGATCGCCAAGTACTTTGAGCGCATCGGCGACCACTGCACCAACATTGCCGAGTGGGTGGTGTTTTCCCTCACCGGCATCCGGGAGGAATGCCAGTAGCGGGTGCTTGCATTTTGCCGCGCGAGAGGTTAGTATATAGAAAACGCGAAAAGCCCTCCATCCGCGGAAGGCTTTGGGAGGAATCACTATGATCTGGTGTGTGGAAGACGACCCGAGCATTCGGGAAATCGAAGTATATGCTCTGAATTCCACCGGGCTGGAGGCCCGGGGCTTCGCCGATGGCGAGGAATTCTGGGAGGCCCTGGAAACGGAATTGCCGGAGCTGGTGCTGCTGGATGTGATGCTTCCCGGCGAGGACGGCGTGGCGATATTAAAGCGACTGCACTCTGACGAACGCTGGCGGGACGTTCCTGTCATCATGGCGACAGCCAAGGGCACGGAGTTTGACAAAGTGCAGAGCCTTGATCTGGGGGCCGATGACTACATCACCAAGCCCTTCGGCATGATGGAGATGGTGTCCCGGGTGAAGGCAGTCCTGCGCCGGAGCCAGCCGAAGCAGTCCGCTGCCCTTTTGAAGCTCAAGAGTTTGCTGCTGGACGAAAACCAGCACACCGTCACCATCGACGGTCAGCGGGTTGTGCTTACCTACAAGGAATACGAGCTTCTGCGGCTGTTCCTCAGTCACCCCGGCATGGCCTTCAGCCGGGAGCAGCTGCTGCAAACCGTCTGGAATACGGATTACGCGGTAGAGACCCGCACGGTGGATATGCACATCCGCACTCTGCGCCAGAAGCTGGGGCAGTACGGTCGCTATATCGAAACCATTCGCGGCGTTGGGTATCGATTGGAGAATCAATATGACAAGCAGAATCTTTAAATCCATTGTAACGGTGGCGGCGGCAGTGCTGTTCTGCTCGCTGCTGCTCATCATGGGCGCGCTCTACGGCTATGCCAATGATATTCAGACTGCTCAGCTCAAGGACGAGCTGAGCATTGCCGCCGCGGGAACGGAGCAAAGCGGGCTGGAATTCCTCAAATCCGTGGAGGCAAAAAACTTCCGCATCACCTGGATTCAGTCCGACGGCACGGTGCTCTTTGACACCCACGCCCAGTCCGGGCAGATGGAAAACCATCTGCAGCGGGAGGAAATCCAGCAGGCACTGGGCTACGGCAGCGGCAGCGCCGTGCGGGAATCCAATACCCTGCTGGAAAAGTGGATGTATGAGGCGGTGCGGCTTTCCGACGGCAGCGTGCTTCGGATTTCCGCCAGTCAGAAAACCTTAGCGGTGCTGCTGGCGGGGATGCTGCACCCGGTATGTATCGTGGCGGCGTTGGCGATTATCCTGTCTGCGATTCTGGCCCACCGGGTATCCTGCAAAATTGTGGAGCCTCTCAACCATCTGGATCTGGAGCACCCAATGGAAAACGATACCTACGAGGAACTGTCGCCGCTGCTGGTTCGTATCCATCAGCAGCATAAGAAAATCGAGAATCAGCTCCAAAGCATGCAGCGGAAAAACAACGAATTCAATCAGATTACCGCGAATATGCACGAGGGGCTGGTGCTGCTGGACGGAAGCGGCGCGGTGCTGAGCCTGAATCCGTCGGCCCGGCGGATCTTCGGCGCGAAAGAGGCCAGCGTGGGCAGGCCCTTCTGTGCCATTGACCGAAAGCCGGAAATGACCGCTGCCGTGGACGCGGCCTTTGAGACGGGACACAGCGAGCTGAAGGCGGAGCGCCAGGGCAGAGTCTTCCAGTTCCTCCTTAGCCGCATCTCCTCCGACGACGAAGCCATCGGCCTGATGATTCTGGCTGTGGACATTACCGACGTGCAGAACGCGGAGCGCAGCCGGCGGGAATTCACCGCCAATGTGTCCCACGAGCTGAAAACGCCCCTGCAGGCCATCATCGGCAGCGCGGAGCTGCTGGAAAACGGGCTGGTAAAGCCCGAGGACACCCAGCGGTTTATCAGCAATATCCGCAAGGAGGCCACCCGGCTGGTGAACCTGATTGAGGATGTCATCCGCCTGAGCCATCTGGACGAGGGCGTGGAAATGCCGAAGGAGGATGTGGACATTCTGGATATTGCCGAGGAAATTGCCGAATCTCTGAGCTTGGCGGCGGAGGAAAAAAAGGTCACCATTGCGGTGACCGGCGACCACTGCACCTTCCCCGGCATCCGGGGGCTGGTGTTTGAGATTGTCCAGAACCTTTGCGGCAACGCCGTCAAGTACAATGTGGAAGGCGGCAGGGTGGACGTAACCGTGGCAAAGCGGGACGGCACAGTGGTGCTCACTGTGGCGGATACTGGCATTGGCATCCCGGCAGAGCACCAGAGCCGGGTGTTCGAGCGGTTCTATCGGGTGGACAAGAGCCACTCTAAGGCCACCGGCGGCACCGGGCTGGGATTGTCCATCGTCAAGCATGCTGCCCAGTGCCACAACGCGGATATCCATCTGGAAAGCACCCCCGGCAAGGGTACCACGATTTCCGTGGCGTTTCCCGCCTGAGAAAATAACGAAACTCCCTGATACCGAAACCCGATTAAAAACTTTCAATCAGGTTTCGGTATCAGGGAGTCTTTTTATTTTTTGCGGGAAAGGTATTCCATTACGGGCACGCGGGTTCCTCCAGCAGATACTGGGCGAGAAACGCTGCTATGGGAATGGGCTTTGAGAAGTAGTAGCCCTGAATTTTGTCAATGCCCCGATCCTCCGCAATGCGGCACTGTTCCGCTGTTTCGACGCCCTCTGCGCAGACCCTGGCGCCGCAGATTTCCGCCAGCGCGCGCAAAGCACCCAAAAGTCTGGCGTCCTCCGGATCCTTGGCAATGTCGTCTACGAACACCTTGTCAATTTTTACCACTTCAAAGCTCAGGCATCGCAGAATGTCCACGGAGGAATAGCCGGTGCCGAAATCGTCGATGGCGAACCGAACGCCCAGACCGTGCAGCTCCCGGATGATGCTGGAAAGCCGTTCCAGATTCATCAGGCGGCACCGCTCGGTGATCTCCAAGCAGAGATTCTGGGGCGGGAAGCCGGTGATTTCCATATTCCGCCTGACCATTTCCACGAAATCGTCCTGCTTGAGCTGGCTGTAGGACAGATTGACATTCAGTGCGAAATCAGGATACTGCCGAAGCAGGGGCCTGGTATCCTCCATGGCCCTTCGCAGAATCCACTGACCCAGCAGCACGAAGGCGGGGTCGTTTTCGATGATGGGAATGAATCGGTTCGGAGGAACCATGCCGTATTCCGGGGAGCTCCACCGCAGCAGTGCCTCCGCGCCGGTGAGTTGGTGGCTGCCCGCGGCCACGATGGGCTGGTAATAGAGCTGGAAGCCTTCGAAGCCATTCTCAATGGACATGCGGACGGTGTTCAGCAGCACCATCAGATTGCCCCGTTTCTCGTCAACTTCGTCCTTGAAGATCTGGAATTCGCCGTTTTCCTGCACCTTTGACTGATTATAGGTGTACACAAGGCAGGAGAACATGGCCTGGGGGTTGACATCAAAGGATTTGATTTCCAGCGCGCAGCCGCACACCTGCAGGTTCGGGTGATAGCCGTCGATCTCCATCGTATGACAGATGGCTTCCCGCAGCAGTTCATACCGCCTTTGCAGTTCTTCGATGGACAGGGTCCGGGTCAGCAGGACGAAGCGAATTCCGTCGGCACGGAAGAGAATGCCTTCATTGCGGAAGGCGTTTTTCAGAATCTGAACCACCTTATGAATGACCAGATTGCCAAATTCATAGCCCCACATCTCGTTGATCGTGGTAAAATGTCCGAGGCCGATCATCATGATGTTGGCTCTCGCCTGCTTGGCATAGAGCACCTTCAGGTGTTCAAACAGGCCGAATTGATTCTGCAGATCCGTCAGCGGATCGACAAAGCTTTCCAGGCCGTTGTTGTGGATGGTGCCCACAAAGTAGTCCGGCGCGCCCTCGTCGTCGGTCAGGATGGTGCCCCGGCAGGTGCATACCACATACCGTCCCTGACGATCCTTGACCCGGTACTGCATGTCATGCCCCTGATCCGTGCCGGAAAAAATGGCGGCGATGCTTTCCGAGTAGCTCTCCCGGTCATCGGGGTGCAGGAGCCGCTCCCAGAGCTGACCGGCGTGGAACATATACTCTCCCGGGAGGTCAAAGCGGGAAATTGCATCCGCTGACCACCGGGAATAGTCATATTTTACATCGCAGACATACAGGTATGCGCCATCCGTGACGGTTTCAAAGGCACGGAACAGTTCATCGACTTTCTTTTCCCGCTGCTTGTCCAGCATGGCATTCATGGCGCATACCTCCCTGCCTTCCATTTTTTTACATTATATTCCTTCATGATAAAAAAATCAAGACGATAAAATGTCGAAAAACGGAAGGAACGAAAGGAAACACCCCTGAGCCTGAAACAGCAGGCTCAGGGGATGTCATACGAATACTAACCGTCGCTGAGGACAAAGTGGCAGAACCGCAGAACCTCGTACCAGTCGTCGGAGTCGAAACAGACGATCTTGTCGTCCTTCAGCACGGCGCCGGGGTAGAAGCTCTTGGAGTAGGCCATGTGGTGCTTGATGAAGTCGATCTCCATGTGGAAGTGCTCCGGCATGGGCACGGCGCACTGGGAAGCCTTCGCCACCGCTTCCTTTGCCGCCGCTTCGATGCGCTCCAGGGCTTCCTCCGGGTGCAGGGAGGTGGCGCCGTTGCCCCGGCCCACGTTCACAGGCACGGTGGTGATGGCGGGAATCAGCTCCCTGGCAAAATCGCACAGGGCCTGATCGCCGGTGACCAGCGCCACGGGAACGCCATAGTAGCCGGCGGTGTAGGAATTCATCAGAAATTCACTGCACAGGATACCGTTCAGCCAGACCCGGTTGTTGCGCAGATTCATGGTGTGGCTCAGAGGATTGCCGGGGCAGCTGACCCAGGCGTGGTAGCCGGTGAAGAATACGGCATCAAAGTGCTCCTGATTGAGGCCTGTCATCATGCTTAAGGGGTCGCCGGACCAGCCCCGGTGGATCCGGGTGTGCCGGGGCAGAACGGTAGGGTCGATGTTCCGGGCGGAATCGTGGGAGTCCTTCACCAGCACCTCCTCCGCACCGGCGGCGAGAGCCCCCCGGCAGGCCGCGGCTACCTCCCGGGTCATCTGCTTTTGCAGAGGGGTATAGTCAAAGGCCGTGGTGCGCTCCGTCTCCGGCCAGCAGACAATGCCGCAGGTGCCCTCCATATCGGCGCTCAGAAAAACCTTCATTTAGATTCATCCTTTCTTCAAAAAAATGTACCGACCTGGGTGATATTGTGCCGCAGGTCGTCCCGGTAATCCGGGTCGCTGGGAATCAGGGAATTGACGGTGAAACCGTTGTCCCCGGCCTTGCCGGTGCTGTGGCAGTAGCGGCCGTGACCGATGTACATGGCCACATGACCGGGGAAGAACAGCAGGTCGCCGGGTTTCACTTCCGCAAGGGGAATTTCGTGAATGGGGAAGCCCTCCCGAATGTCGGCGTCCCGGTAAATGAGGATGCCGCAGAGCATATAGGCCATGGAGACAAGGCCTGAGCAGTCAATGCCCATGGGGGACTTACCGCCCCAGCGGTAGTGGGTGCCCCGGTAGAGCATGGCGGCGTCCACCAGCGCCCGGCGCAATGTGTCCTCGTCGGAAGATACAGGTTCGGTGGGGTCGTCCGCAAGAATGCTCTCCGGCACGAAGCCGGTTCGTCCGTCGGCAAGGCGCACCTGCTGCCAGCCGTTTTCCGGCTGACCCTCGGCATAGAGCACACCGCCCCGGGGAAGGGTGGCTAAAATCCAGCCCTGTACCTTGGGTTCGGACAGAACGTCGCAGAAATTCTTGTTGCGGACGACTTTTTTCGGCAGGCACTCCCAGGCGGCAGCGGCGTCTTCATCCACCAGAAGGTCGTCTCCGCAGACGATGCCCTCATAGCGGTAGTGGGTGCGCACCCGGTACCAGCCGGGGGCGGGCTCCTCCAGAAGCTCCACCACCATGCCGTACAGAGCTTCATCCACCACGGTGCTCTGCCGGGTGGGCTTTGCCAGCAGGGGGCACACCGGCGCGGTGACAATGGCTTTCATCACACTTCCCCTCCCTTGACAGCGTCATAGACCATCCGGGAAAGCTTTCCGATGAGCCGGTTCTGCTGAGGCTCTCCGTCCAGAGCCGGGCCGTCCCAAGTAAAAATCCCTAAGTAGAAGGGCCGGTCTTCCAGCAGAAAAATACCCGCGTCGTGGTTCAGATGGTCAAGCCCTCCGGGCTTGTGGGCGACCACCACCGGGTCCGGGATGTAGCGCTGCAAAGCGTCGGTGTGACGGCAGCGGGACAGAAAGTCGAGGGCCACCTCCCGCAGGGGCTGGGTCAGAATCTCCCCGTGGTACAGCATGGAGAACAAACGGTACAGGTCAGCGGCAGAGGTGTAGTTGTTGCGCCCCTCCCAGATGGCCTGAAAATCCAGCATTTTCCGCTGGAGGGAGGTCTGGCACAGGCCCATTTTGCGGCAGTAATCGTTCACATGGTCATAGCCCAGCAGGGAGATGACACTGTTGGTGGCGGTGTTGTCGCTGGACACGATCATCCAGTACAGCATCTCCCAGAGGCTGGCGCCGTCCTGCCGGTAGGTCGGCTCGAACACCTCCGTGTCGTCGCAGTAGTCCCCGTGGCAGATGGGGACAAACTGCTGTAGTGACAGCTTTCCTTCCATCACATCCTGCAGGGCGCAGCACAGCAGCGCCACCTTGATGGTGGAAGCGGAGACCACCTGAGAATCCTCCCGGATGGCGGCGATGGGCCTGCCGTTGGTGAGGTCGACGCAGTACAGGGCGGTTTTTGCGGGGAAGGCATCCATCACTGCCTCCAGGCGCTGGGTAAGCGTTTCCATTATTCTCCTTCTTTCACGGAAATTTCACAGCTGTCCGCATTCAGGCGGCACATTCTGCCCAGAGGCAGGGCCATGGTGGTGCTGCAATGTCCGCAGGCCAGATCCATGACAGCGGGCTTGCCCGCGGGAACGATGAGCTGATCGAAGACTTCCGTCAGCGTCAGGGTGCGCTCGGGAATTTCCGGGGGACAGTCCGTCCAGGCGCCCAGTATGATGCCGGCGCAGTCGGCGAATTTTCCCGCGTTGCGCAGCTGGGTCAGCATGCCGTCGATGCGGTGGGTCTTTTCGCCAATGTCCTCCAGGAACAGGATTTTGCCCTTGCAGTCAATCTCCCAGGGGGTGCCGATGGAATCGACCAGCAGGGAAAGGTTGCCGCCGCAGAGGATGCCCTCGGCGCTGCCGGGCACCAGCGTGCGAAGGGGCTGGTCTTCCGGGTTGGAAAGGGCGCCGGACAGGCCGCCGAACAGGGCCTTTTTCAGGTAGCCCATGGTGTATTCGTTGGGATGTGGCTCCGTGGAGGGCATGGTGCAGTGGTAGGTTTCCAGATCACACAGCTGGTTAAAGGCAGTGTGCAGAGCGGTGATGTCGGAGTAGCCACCGAACCACTTGGGGTTATCGCGAATAATGTCCAGCTCCAACAGCGGCACCAGACGGTGGGCGCCGTAGCCGCCCCGGATGCACCACACGCCGTCGATGGTATCGTCGGCAAAGGCATCGGTAATATCCGCTGCCCGCTGGGCATCCTTTGCGGCAAAATAGCCATCCCGGTTTACATAATAACAAGAAGGGTACGGCACCGGCTCCATGCCAAGAGACTGGACCAGTTCCAGCGCGGGCTGAAGCTTTTCCTCCGGCACGGCGGAGGAAGGGGCCACCAGCGCCACCCGGGCGCCGGGGAACAAAGGCTTGGGTTCAATCATGACAGACACCTCTAATCATATGGTACTCGCAGCGGTAGGGCGGCTTGAGGGCAAACCGCCCTACTGTAATATGCTCTTACGGCAACACCGCACAATGGGAGCTGCCTTAAAACTGCTTCCGATAGGCTTCCAGCTCTTCCTCGCTGGCCAGGACAAAATGTCCGGGGACAATTTCATGCCAGCCGGGCCGGTTGGTGCGGCTATAGCCGTGGCAGGCAGGGTCGTAGACAATGAGCTTCTTCTGCCGCTCCGCGATTGGGTCCGGCTGGGGGATGGCGGACAGCAGCGCCCGGGTATAGGGGTGCAGCGGGTGGGCGAACAGCTCCTCGCTCTCCGCCAGCTCCACGATCTTGCCCTTGTGGATGACCGCAATGCGGTCGCAGATGAAGCGAACCACGGAAAGGTCGTGGGCCACGAACAGGTAGGTCAGATTCCGCTCCTTTTGGAGCTGAGACAGCAAATTCAGCACCTGGGCCCGGATGGAAACGTCTAGGGCGGAAATGGGCTCGTCGGCGATGATGAAGTCCGGCTCCATGATCAGCGCCCGGGCAATGCCGATGCGCTGGCGCTGACCGCCGGAAAATTCGTGGGGGAACCGGCTGGCAAACTCGGGAAGAAGGCCCACGTCGGACAGGGCCTTGGCAACCTTGGCCTTCCGCTCCTCCTCGGACAGCCGGTGCCCGCCGGCGTAAAGTCCTTCGCTGACGATATAACCCACCTTGGCCCGTTCGTTCAGGGAGGACATGGGGTCCTGAAAGATCATCTGAATCCGGCGGGTGACCTCCTGATCCAGTGACCGGGAGATCCGTCCGTTGATCTGCTTGCCGTCGAAGAGGATCTTACCCCCGGCGGTGGGGTGGATACGGATGATGGCCCGGCCGATGGTGGTCTTGCCGGAGCCGGACTCGCCAACCAGGCCAAAGGTCTCGCCCTGATAGATGTGGAAGGAGACCTTGTCCACCGCGGTGAAGGGATTCCGGCGGGAGCCGAACCGAACGGTGAGATCCTGAACCTCAACCAGCTTCTTTCTGTCTTCAGCCAACGCGGTTCACTCCTTTCTCGCGCAGCACCCGGACGTGCTCCGGCGGCTCCACCTTGGGAGCCCGGGGATCCATCAGCCAGGTGCGGGCAAAATGGGTGGGGGTGACCTCAAAGAAGGGAGGCCGCTCCACAAAATCGATTTTCAGCGCCTTGGGGTTTCTGGGGGCGAAGGCGTCGCCCTTCACCTCGTGGAACAGGTTGGGGGGCGTGCCCTGAATGGAGTACAGGGGCTCATTCTTCACGCCCAGCTGGGGCAGGGACGACAGCAGCGCCCAGGTGTAGGGGTGCCGGGGGTCGTAGAACACCTCGTCGCATTTGCCCAGTTCGATGATATCCCCCGCGTACATGACGGCGATGCGGTCGGCCACATTGGCAACCACGCCCAGATCGTGGGTGATGTAGATGGTGGTCAGGTCGTACTTTTTCTGCATGGCCTTAATGAGCTCCAGAATCTGAGCCTGTATGGTCACGTCCAGGGCGGTGGTGGGCTCGTCGCAGATGAGGATCCGGGGGCGGCAGGCCACGGCGATGGCAATGACCACCCGCTGCCGCATGCCGCCGGAAAATTCGTGGGGGTACTGCTTGTACCGCCGCTGGGGATCGTCGATGCCCACATCCGTCAGCACTTCCAGCACCGCCTCATAGGCGGCCTTGCCCTTCAGACCCTGATGCAGCTCCACGGCCTCCTGAATCTGCTTGCCGATGGTTTTCAGGGGATTCAGGGAGGTCATGGGATCCTGAAAGACCATGGCAATCTCCCGGCCCCGGATTTTCTGCCAGTCCTTGTCGGTGCGGAATTTGGTCAGATCCATACCGTTATAAGTAATCGCGCCGCTGTCGATAAAGCCGTTGGCGTCCAGCAGGCCCATGGCGCACTTGACGAACACGGATTTGCCGGAGCCGGACTCGCCCACGATGGCGAGACTCTCGCCCTGATAAACATCCAGAGAAACGCCCCGGATGGCGTGGAGCACCT
Organism: Clostridiales bacterium; assembly: GCA_022786995.1. GTDB lineage: Bacteria > Bacillota > Clostridia > Oscillospirales > Oscillospiraceae > Faecousia. The sequence continues at coordinate 38,005 of JALFUW010000090.1, read as the reverse complement.
GTCCCCGGAGGGTAAACTTTACGTTCAGGTCCTGAACGGAGAGAATCACATTATTTTCGTTCACAGCAATCCCCTCCTTAGTTCACATGATTCTTGGGATCGGCGGCATCCGCGAAGGCGTTGCCGATGATGTAGAAGGAAACGGTGATGGCCACCAGCACCGCCACGGGGAAGAACAGCTGGTAGCGCAGGGAGGCCACCGTCATCAGGGAGCGGCCGGTCTGGATCAGATTGCCCAGAGACGGCGTGTCCACCGGCAGGCCGATGCCGATGTAGGTGACGAAGACCTCGTTGCCGATGGCGGAAGGAATCGCCAGCGCCATGCGCATGGTGATGACGGACACCAGATAGGGAAGCAGATTCTTAATGATGATCCGCCCGGTGGAAATGCCTAAGCACCGGGAGGCCAGATTGTAGTCCCGGTCCCGGATAATGATGATCTGGTTGCGGATGAACCGGGCCATGCCCAGCCAGCCCGTCAGGGACAGGGCAAAAATGATGGTGGAAACGCCGGGATTGAGCACATAGGAAATGAGGATCAAAAGCAGGGTCTGGGGGATGTTGTCCAGCACGTTATAAAGCTCGGTAAAGAAGAAGTCCAGCTTGCGGACATAGCCCCACAGCACGCCAACCAAAATGCCCACCACAGCCTCCACCATGGCAACGGCAAAGCCGATGAATAAAGACGTGCGGGTACCGGCCCAGATTCTGGCCCAGAGATCCTGACCGATGGCGTTGGTGCCGAACCAGAATTCCTCGCTGGGCGGAACGTTGTTGAGCGGCAGGCCCCATTGGTCGTTGTGGATCAGCAGGGGATCCTTCTGATTGGGCAGGAAGGGCTGGATGAAGGTGAACAGCAGCACCACCACCATGACAAACAGGAAGAACACGGCGACTTTGTTCTTGAAAAACGCCCGGAAGGTGGACTTCCAGTAGGAATAGTCGGAGTAGCCGCCCCGCTCCGCGTTCTCGGCGTCAAATTCCGCGAAGGAGAAGGCTTCCTCGTCGGACATCTGGCTTACGTCCTGCTGGAGCTTCTCGGTGAGCTTGTCCGACAGGGCGTCAGCCATCTGATGGCGGATGGGTTTGAAGGAATTGGTTTTCATCAGCGGGCGCCCTCCTTTTTCGAGAAACTGATGCGCGGATCGACGATGCCCATTAGGATATCGCCGAACAGCAGGCCCAGAATGGAAATCACGGCGTAAATCAGCACCAGCGCCTGCACCAGGGTGTTGTCCTGACGCTTAATGGCGGTGACCAGCAGGCCGCCCATGCCGGGCACGGAATACAGGGACTCAACGTACAGCGAGCCCATCAGGGTGAACAGAATGGAATTGGGAATGTACTGCACCAGGGGCACGAAGGCGTTGCGGAAGACGTGACCGAAGGAGATTTTCGCGCTGGGCACGCCCTTGGCCCGGGCCAGACGGATGTAGTCCTTGTTGGCCTCGTCCACCATGTACCGCCGCAGCCACATGGCGTAGTAGGCGATGTTGCCGATGGCCAGAGAAATCACGGGGAGGATGTAGCTTCTGGGATTGGCAGCATCGAACAGCATGGGAAGGCCCAGAATGTCCTTGCCGATGTGGGTCTGGGAACCGGCAAACTGAATGAGGATGTGATACACCGCCGAGGGCATGGCCTGCACCAGCACGATGAACACCGTGCCCAGCCGGTCACCGATCTTGAATCGGGTGCGGGTGCTGCGGGCCATGATGACACCCAGCGGAAGGCCCACGGACAGGGCGATGGCCAGAGAAATCAGGCCCAGCTTCAGGGAGACGGCAATTTTTTCGCCGATGATCTCGGTAATGGCAACGCCCTTGCGGTAGACGTTGGACTCGCCCAGATCGCCGTGGAGCACCTGATTGTAAAACCGCAGCAGCTGCTTGGGCAGCGGGTCGGTCAGGCCCAGGGACTGGAGCTTCACCTGAATCTGGGTGCTGCTCATTTTGTCGTAGTTCTCGAAGTAGCCTTCCACGGGCATGAGCCGCAGCAGGGCAAACAGAACGGTGATGATGATGAACATGGTGATGATGGACCGAAGGACCCGCTTTGTGATGTATTTCGCCATAATGTATCCTCCTGAATGGGCGGTTTCAGAGCCAATACCGCTGCCGCCCACCAATTTGGGACGGTACCGGTACAGGCTCCGATTGCTTGCGTAAATTGCGGGGTCGGGAGAAGCCCCCGGAAATAAGGGGCTTCTCCCGTAGTGTTGCTGTGAACTTGGGGACGGATCAACCGGCCAGCTGGGCCTTCCAGTCGGCATAGGCCTTCTGGTACTCCTCCAGACCCATGGAGGAGCTGTACAGGTGCTTGCCCTTGTAGCGCAGGTTGGCCATGCCGAAGGAGGCGTACTGACCGTCGAAGTCGCTCAGGTTGCACATCTGGTAGCTGCGGCTGCTGATGGAGAAGGGCACGGCGAAGGCGTGATCCAGCAGGAAGGCCTCGGCCTTGGCGAAGGCCTCGTACCGGGCATCCATGTCGTCGGTGATGGCCTTGGCATCGGCAACCAGCTTCAGGTACTCGTCGTACAGAGCCAGGGTGCCGGCATCGGTGCTGTTGAAGATGAAGCTGTAGTTGGAGTCATCGGCGAAGGGATCGGTCCAGGTCTCGGGGTCGGCGTAGTCGGCGCCCCAGTTGCACTTCATAAAGGCGTACTTGCCGGTACGGCGGATGGCGCCCAGGAAGCCGGTCTCGGGGCCGGCCTGCACGATGATGTCGATGTAGTCGGCGCCCAGAATGTTCTCGATGGTCTGCTCAACAACCTGGCACTCTTCCGCCCAGTTGGGGGTGGTGGGGTTGTAGCACATGAGCATCTTCACGGGGAACTTGGCACCGGCGGCGGTCAGCTCAGAAACGGCCTTGTCCCTATACTGCAGCGCCAGATCCTGATCGAAGTTGTCGCCCTCGGTGTACTTGGCCAGATCGCCGTAGTAGGCAAAGTCCTTGGAGGCGGTGGCGAAGGTGGCGGGGGTGATGGTGTTGTTCTTCAGGGACTCGGGATCCACCCGGTCATTGGTGGCCAGAGCGGGCATCCGGTTAAAGGCATGGACAACGGATTTCCGGAAGTTCTCGTTGTTCACGGCGATGCTCCAGTTGTCGGGCTCGTACTCCGCATCGAAGTTGGGATCGAAGTTGAACAGATACCAATAAGCGTAGGAGGTATCGGCGCGGGTGGGATGGATCAGGGCGGCGGTGGCGGGGTCAGCCATCATGGCGGACAGCAGGTTGGACGGAACGTCAGCCTGATCCACGTCGCCGGACTGGTACATGGTGGTGGAGATGGAGGAGGCCTCGGCGTTGTAGGTCATCTGGATGGCATCCAGGAACACGTTGTCCAGATCCCAGTATTCGGGGTTCTTGGTCAGAATCCGCTGCTGCTGGGGCTCATAGGTGGAAAGAATGAAGGCGCCGTTGTACAAAAGGGTACTGTTGTCGGTGCCGAACTTGCTGCCGCACTCGGTCAGGAAGGGGCCGTAGACGGGCATGTAGGGTCCGAAGGAAACCATGGACAGGAAGTAGGGACGGGGGGACTCCAGAGTGAACTCCAGGGTGTAGTCGTCCACAGCCTTGACGCCGATATCAGCAGCGGCAAACTCGGGAACCTCCTCCAGCACCTCCTGCTCGCCGTCCTCGTTGGTGATGAGCTTCACGGGGTTGCCGTTCTCGTCGGTGCCGTCCACCGCGTTGGCCAGAGCCATCTGATAGGCGGTCCAGTCGTAGTAGGCATCCGCGCCGGCGATGACGCCGCTCATGGTGTAGAAGGTGTCGGAATCGTTGACGGCGTCACAGGCGTACTGAGCGGAAGAAACCCAGTCGTTGGCGGTGACGGGGGCGACGACCTTGCCATCCTTGTCGACCCAGTTCACACCCTCACGGATGTGGAAGGTCCAGACGGTGGCGTCCTCGTTGGATTCCCAATCGGTAGCCAGCGCGGGCTGAACGTTGCCCAGGGAATCATACTCCACCAGGCCGTCCACCACGTTGGCCAGCACGGTCAGCTCATTGGTGGTGCCGGTGGTCAGGTAGTTCAGGGTGGTGACCTCGGAGGCGTACAGGGTTCTGTACACCGCGTTCTCCGTCACGGCGGCGGCAGTCTCGGCAGGAGCCGCGTTGGCCGCGGGCGCCTGGGTGGCAGCGGGGGCGGAGGAACCGCCGCAGGCAGCCAGAGAGAGGGCCATGGTCAGGGCCAGCGCGGCGGCGAGCAGTCGTTTCATTGTTTTCATTCAGATCATTCCTTTCTTGTTCTCTGCTGGTGCAGGTTCCGGGAAACCCGGAAGGAGCGCCTGCGTAGAGCCCGGTCAGAGCGTCGTTTCTTCCAGACGGCGGCGGTTCCGAAACGGATGCGGCAGGCAGCCCATAAAATGGCGGATGCCATATTACAGGATGAGAAATGCGCTGTCGGCCCGGGGAGAATGAATTTTCATGCACAGCTTCATTCAAAAAACGGGACGGCGACAGTAACAATGAAAATAGTTTATCACAAGACGCGGCTTAAGTAAAGAGTCAGATTGCATTAGAAACGAAAAGATATTGCATTTTTTATATCATAGAAAGGCAAAAAACTGTTTACCTGGCAAAAGCAAGTGTCCCCAGTGGGCAATACGAAGAGTGCCGTTAAAATGTCATTGTGAGCTAGTGCGCTTTACTGGCGTGACAATCCGTTCTCCTTTGGAAAAGCTTCATGATTGGAATGCCAAAGTGGATGTGGATTGCCACGTTGGGCTTATGTCATGCCCCCGCGAAAAAGTGGTACGAACCCCGTTGCTTTTTTACCCTTTTTTCGTTATAATATAAAAAGAAATACCCCCTTTAAGGAGGCTTACCTATGAGTAGCAACAAAATCCCCCATTCCGACAATCCGAAGATTCAGGAGAAGATCGACAAAGCCGTGCACCGGGACAGCGTGATGGATCACACCCTGCGCTGGGTGCTGCACTACATCGAGCGGTTTATCGCGGTGGTGACGATTCTGGCCCTGCTGGGCGCTCTGGCGCTGGAGCTATACCACATGGTTCTGTCCGGGGTCGGATATTTTGAGAATGTGGAGACCATGCTGCATCACATTCTGACCATTGTGGTGGGTCTGGAATTTGTGCGAATGCTCATCGATACCACCCCCACCAACATTCTGGAGGTGCTCACCGTGGCCATCACCCGGCATGTGGTGCTTTCTCATGACGACCCCTGGAGCAACGTGGCCTGCATCGCCTGTATCGCCGGCCTGTTTGCCATCCGCCGTTATCTGGTCCGCCGCAGCGAGCTGAACGAGGAAATGGTGGAAGTAAAAGATTAAAAAGAAAGAAGATGGACATTTATGTGGTTTGTTCTAGCACTGGGCTCCGCGGTGTTCGCGGCCCTGACCTCCATTCTTGCCAAGGTGGGCATTGACGGAGTCAATTCCAATCTGGCTACCGCCATCCGCACCGCCGTGGTGCTCATCATGGCCTGGGGCATGGTGTTCCTGACGGACGCTCAGGGCGGTCTTGCGGCCATCAGCCGGAAAAGCTGGCTGTTTCTGATCCTGTCGGGCCTTGCCACGGGGGCCAGCTGGCTGTGCTACTACCGGGCGCTGCAAATCGGCGAAGCCTCCAAGGTGGTGCCGGTGGACAAGCTCAGTGTGGTCATCACCCTGGTGCTGGCCTTTGCCTTCCTCCACGAGAAGTTTACCTGGAAATCCATCGCCGGCGCGGTGCTGATCACCGCCGGAACCTTGCTGATGGTTCTCTGAACCCCATACATCCTAAAAGGGCGGGTCATTGACCCGCCCTTCAGTGCGTCAAAAAAGTGTATGTCCTTCCGAGGGAGCGAAGCGACCGTGGGAATCCGTTCCCATAACAAAGCCTGATTCTCCTGGAAGATAGATAATACTGATATTCAATAGAAAACTTTAATTCGTCAGAATTGAAGTTTTCTATATGAAGATCATAATGAGACGGGTTTCCGTGATTTTCTATTTCGAAAATCACGGAAACGACAACGCTGTTAGGCGGTGTCTTCTTGATAGAATTATCAAGAAAGAGTATAAAAACAGAACATTTTGGAGAACGGATTGCCACACCAGCCTGCGGGCTGGTTCGCAATGACATCACTATCCTGGGGCTTTTCTGACACAATGAAATCCCCGGTGTGGTTCACCACACCGGGGGTATATTTTACGTTTTTCGGATGAATTTTTCCTTGCACCGGGGGCAGGTGATGGAGATTTTCCCCTTCCCTCTGGGCACCCGCACCAGCTGGCGGCACTTGGGGCAGTCAAAGTAGCGATTGTTCCGATCCTTCGCCCGGCCCACCATCTGCAAAAACTTACGGTTCTCCTGATAGCGCTGGTAGGTGTTCCGGGACAGGGTGCGCCAGATGGCCCAGATCATCAGTCCGTAGCTCAGCACCACCAGCAGCAGGTTCACCGGCGGGTAGCGGAAGAACACCGACAGCAGGCTCACCGCCAGGCCTACGCTCAGAATCACCATATTCAGTTTGTCCGTGCCATAGCGCCCCGCCATGAAATTGCGAAGCCCCGCGGAAAGCCGCGCGGAAAACTGACGGAGCCAGCTGCCAATGCCATTCATAGAGATCACCCAGCTAGAAGAAAGTTACGATTAAGCATATTATATTGCAAAGCAGACAGATTGCAACAAGGAAAAGGGAAAGTTTACGGATTGTTTAAGAATTATTTAACCCCTTGGCGAATGGGGAAAACTATGGTATACTGTGTCGAAAGAAGTCTCATTCTGAAAGGAGGCGGTGCTCATGGGCTTTCTCGAGCTGCCGGAAAAGGAACAGGCCGATTTCGATTTTGAAGACGATGACATCTACCCCGGAGAGGAAGTTGTGATCGACGCTCTGCGTACCCGCTCCCACGGGATTCGCCCGGAGATCATCATGGGCATCGTGGCGGCGCTGGCTGCGGTGCTGCTGGCTGTGGTTTTCGTTTTCAGTATGCCCTATATGTTCCGGGACGAGGACCCGGAGGCGGCGAAGATGCAGCATATCCACCAGACGGAAGCCGCGGAGGAAGTGATTTTGGAGCCGACCATTTCCGAGACGGAGCCGGAGAATCCAACCATCCCCCCGGATCGGAATCCCTATAACCGCTACGATTTTCAGTATAACCGAAATAACTACCTGCTGCTACAGAATGTCACCAGCTACCCCGGCGTGGATGTATCTGCCCATCAGGGGCAGATCGACTGGCAGGCTGTGAAAAAATCCGGCATCGAGTTTGCCATCATCCGGCTGGGCTACCGGGGCTACGGCAGCGGCAAGCTGGTAGAGGATGAGTACGCGAAGAAGAATCTGAAGGAAGCAAAGGAAGCGGGCCTGAAAATCGGCGCCTACTTCTTCTCCCAGGCCTTGGATATCAAGGAAACCGACGAGGAAATTCAGTTCATTCTGAATATGCTGGCGGACGTAAACCTGGACATGCCCATCGTGCTGGACTGGGAGATTCCCGTCGAGGATGCCCGGACAAAGGACATGGACGCCCGCACCCTGACGGACATTCAGCTCCACTTCTGCGGACAGATGAAAAAAATGGGCTTTCAGCCCATGGTGTATTTCAACTGGCACCAGTCGGAGAAGCTGTACTACCTCAGTGAGCTGGAGGACTACCCCTTCTGGCTGGCTCTGTATCAGGATCGCATGACCTACCCCTGGAAGGTGGAAATGTGGCAGTGGACCAGCAGCGGAAAAGTGCCCGGCATTCAGGGGAATGTGGATATCAATGTATACATGCCCCATTAAAATCTACGCCGCCCGGTTTTCACTGGGCGGCGTTTTTCGCAGGCAGCGTAGGGCGGGCTGCCCTCAGCCCGCCGCATGATACCGGGCTTTCTTCTGCATAGGCGGCGGCTTGAGGGTGGTGCTCCGCGCAGCGAATCCAAATGATATTGATTGCCAGCGGCAATCACACCATGATTCATCAAGCCGCCCTACAGACAGGTTTATCCCAGGCAGCTTCCGCAGGGGCTGAACCCGGCGTCAGCGGCTTCCTGATAAGAAGCAAACTGGACGGCATTCTTTTCCGACGGCAGATTCTTGCAGTCCGGGGCGTGGAATACTTTGGAGTTTTTGTTGCCGATGAACACCTGAGCCGCCGCTTCCGCGTTTTCCGGGACAGCATTCTGGTTGGCCCAGGTGAAGGTGATTTCCTGCCCATTGGAAACGGCCTGAATGGTGCCCAGCTCGTCGGTACGCAGGATGGTCACCCCGGCCTGCCGGAGACGGGACATAGGCTCCTTGTGGGGATGCCCGTAGGAATTGTCCTTGCCCAGACTGATGACGCCGTATTGGGGATCCACTTCATTCAGAAAGCGGTAGCCGGTGGAGGTGTTGGAGCAGTGGTGGCCCACCTTCAGAACGTCAGACTGCCAGTCGAAGGATTCTCCCCAGTAGTCCAGCATGTCATTTTCCGCCTCCGTCTCCATGTCGCCGGTGAACAGGAAATTGGTCTGCCCGTAGGTAACCCGCAGGACGATGGAGGTATTGTTGGTTTCGGCGTAGGACTTTACCGGCCCCAGCACCGCAATCTCCGCCTGTCCCAGCGAAAATCGGTCGCCGGGGGCGGGGATGGTGATTTCCAGACCCTGCTGGTCGGTATAGTAGACGAATTTGTCGAAAACGCTGGAAGAATAGGTCTTTGTGGGGGCGTAGACCGCTTTGGTGGGGTACACCGCCAGCACGGCGGGCAGACCACCCACATGATCCTCGTGGGCATGGGAGCACACCACGGCGGCAAGCTCCTTCACCCCCTGCTGCTCCAGAAACGACACCACCAGCTGGCTGTCGTCCCGGTTGCCGCCGTCAATGAGCAAAAACTCCCCGTCGCACTCCAGAAGGGCACAGTCCGCCTGTCCCACGTCGATATACTGGACGGTGAGGCCTTCGCCGGATACCGCAGGCTCCTCCCGCAGGTATTGCGTGACCACATAGCTGCACGCCGCGATGACCAGTGCGAGAATTCCGGCAATCAGTTTTTTCTTATCTATTTTCATCATTTCACCAATCTTTCTGAGTCTCCGCCGCCCAGTCCAGCAGCGCTTTCCTTTCGTTGGGGAGCCTTTCATCCACCACCTGTTCCAGCAGGGCGTTCAGACAGATACCGATTGCTTTCCCCCGATAGCCCAGCGCCATCAGGTCGTTTCCGTTGACTGCCAGATCTTTCAGGCACAGACAGGCATCCTCGGCTTTCAATTCCGCAAGAAGCCCGCGAACCGCAGAAAAGACGGCGCTTCCGTCGTCCTCCCCGGTGCCCTTGCTGCCCATATCCGCTTCCTGCAAGGCAAGCTGCGATTCCACCATGGAAAAGCCGAATTTGGACACCTGCCGGCGGAGCCATTTCCGCTCCGGCTGGAGCCGGGTCATGTGCCTGCCGATGAGGGTCACCACTTCCTCCCGCAGGGCGGTGGGGGCTTTCAGCCGGAGCAGAATGCCGCCCGCAATGGCAGCGCTTTCTTTGGCATGACCGTAGAAATGACCCCGGCCCGTGGCGTCACGGGTGAAGGTGGTCACCTTGCCCGTGTCGTGGAGCAGGGCGGCCCAGCGAAGGGGCAGCGTGGCGGGAACCCCCTCCACCACATAGGCAGTGTGGGTGATCAGGTCGTAGGCGTGGTGGGGGCTGTGCTGGTCAAAGCCAATCATGGGGCCAAGTTCGGAAATCACCGCCGCGAGAATTCTGGCAAAGCGGGTAATGTCCTCCGCCTTGGCAGCAAGGAGGAGTTTACATAATTCTTCGAATACCCGCTCCCGGGCCAGATGCTCCATCAGGTGCCGCTGGGAGAGCATGGCGTTGAGGGTATTTTCCTCCGGGGTCAGCCCAAACCGGGCGGCAAACCGCACCCCCCGCAGAATCCGCAGGGAGTCCTCCTGAAAGCGGGAAACCGGGTCGCCCACGGCCCGCAAAATTTGGTTTTCCAAGTCCCCCCGCCCGCCGAAGGGGTCGGCAAAGCCCCGCTTTGGCGAGTAGGCCATGGCGTTGATGGTAAAGTCCCGGCGGGCCAGGTCGCCCTCGATATCCGGCACGAATTTCACCCAGTCCGGGTGGCGGTTGTCCCGGTAGCCGCCTTCCGTGCGGAAGGTGGTGATCTCCACCGGGCCGTCCTCCGTGATGACGGTGACGGTGCCGTGCTTCTCCCCTGCCAGCACCAGCCGGTAATCCCGGAAAACTGCTTCCGTCTGCTCCGGCAGGGCGCTGGTGCACAGGTCATAGTCGTGGGGAGTCAGCCCCAGACAGGCATCCCGAACACAGCCCCCCACAGCGTAGGCGGCAAAGCCGGCATTTTCCAATAAATCGATGCAGTTTTGTATATTTTCGGGTAAAAACATGGTTCACAACCTTATTTGGACGATGTTGGTGGGACTCAGGGGAAAATCAGATAAAGGAGAATTTAATTGACAATTGACAATGAACAATTGACAATTGTGGTATCCCTTCGGGATGATTAAAAACAAACCACAGCCGTGAAATACCCGCAGATTTTCGAAGGATCCTGCCATATAGGACATTTTTTAATTGTCCCGCAGGGACTCCTTAATTGTCAACTGTCAACTGTCAATTGTCAATTAAAGATCAATTTACTTACTTAAAGGTCGGATAGCGCCCACAAGGCGCTGGTGAAAAACAGAATCCGGGTCTTTTCCGGGCCGGGGAGCATGGCGGCAAGGCACAGGAAGCCGGCGCTCAGCCCGGCAAACACCCGCAGCCGGGGCTTCCCCATTCCCACGACTTCAGCGGCGGTGTAGTAGGTAAACAGCGCCATGGCCATGGTGGAGAGCAGGGCGAACAGGTAGCTCTGCAGCTGGGGCTGTCCGCTCCAGCCCCGGTAGTTGTCGATCAGGTGCACCAACCAGAACAGGCAAGGTGCCAGCAGCGCCAAAAAGTGGGGCGTTTTCTTCTGAAAGCTTTGGAACGCCGACAAAATCAGGCAGATTGCGGCGGCAATCCCCAGGATTTTCCACGCAATTCCAAACAAACCGGGCATTTCCCCCGGATACCGCAGGGCCGTCCAGCCAAGGCCCAATCCGCCGATGAGCTGCCCCAGCCCGGCAAGGATGGGACAGGCGAATGCGTCCGATTCCCGCAGATTCCCCGCAGCCACGGCAAACAGGCCGATGGCAAGAAGGCTCAGGGCATAGCTGCCCCATTCCAGCGGTGTTCCCGCCGTCAAAAGCCCCGTGGCATCCACAGCGGTGCGGTACAGCGTCCACCGTCCAATTTGACAGGCCAGACCCATCACCAGGGCAGCCAGAGGTAACAGCTTCCTTTGTTTCACGGCCCATTCCTCCATTTTCTTGATAGATGCATTATAGCAGTTGATTGTCCCAATTTCCAGTCCCGGGGCAAAAAACTCTTTGGTTACTTGTTTTACGGAATTAAACGGAGTATAATACCCGTAACCGAAGAAAAAGGAGAAATTTTATGCTTCTGAAAACCATTGCCGGTCTGTCGCTGCTGAGTTCCTGTGTGCTTTTCGCCTGCATGGGCTGGGCGCTTTGGACCCTGCCGGTGCTATTCGTGGGAATCTATGCGGCGCTGTTTTTGCTGGCACTGCTCTTTTTGTGGGCAGTCTGCGCCCTGGTGGACATTCACAAGCCTCAGGAGGAGGATAGCCCCTTCTACCGCGCCGTGATGCACGTCTACATTGAGGCCCTGATCCAGCTGGTGCGGGTGCGGCTGCACACCAAGGGGCTGGAGAATACCCCCAAGGAGGGCCGGTTCCTGCTGGTGTGCAACCACCTGTTCATCGCCGATCCGGGCATCGTGCTCCACTGCTTCCGAAAAAGCCAGCTCGCTTTCCTGACCAAGAAGGAAAACTACAAGCTGCCCTTCATCGGCGCCTTCATGCACAAGATCCTCTGCCAGCCCATCGACCGGGAGAACGACCGGCAGGCCCTGAAATCCATTATCAAATGTATTCAGCTGATCAAAGAGGACAAGGTTTCCGTCTGTGCCTTCCCGGAGGGCTACACCAGCAAGGACGGCAAAGTGCATCCCTTCCGCCCCGGTGTATTCAAAATCGCCCAGAAAACAAATGTGCCCATCGTGGTGTGCACCATTCAGAACACCCGGGAGATTTTTAAGAATCTCCGGCACCTGCGCCATACCGATGTGGAGCTGCATCTGGTGGACATCATCCCGCCGGAAACCTACGCGGGATTGAACACCGTGGCCTTAAGCAACATGGTGTATGAAAAAATGATCGCCGATCTGGGGGAAGATTTCCGCTATTCGGAATAATCCCGCCTTCCCTCTTGATTTACGGGGAAATACCCTGTATAATGGGGTTTCATACCGCGTATTACCAAATAGAATTTGGAGGAAATACCATGAAAAACAGCGAAAAAACTCTGGATATGATCGTGAACCTCTGCAAGAACCGGGGCTACGTCTACGCCGGCTCCGAAATCTACGGCGGCCTGGCCAACTCCTGGGACTACGGCCCCCTGGGCGTAGAGTTCAAGAACAACGTCAAGAAGGCGTGGCTGAAGAAATTCGTGCAGGAATCCGACTACAACGTAGGGTTAGACGCCGCCATTCTGATGAACCCCACCACCTGGGTCACCACCGGCCACGTCGGCTCCTTCTCTGACCCCCTGGTTGACTGCAAGGGCTGCGGCTCCCGGGAGCGGGCGGACAAGCTGATTGAGGCCTCCCCCTCCGGCAAGGGCGTCAACGTGGACGCCATGAACTTTGACGAGATGGACGCCTTCATCGCCGAGCACGAGGACGTGGTCTGCCCCCAGTGCGGCAAGCACCACTTCACCGCCATCCGCAAGTTTAACCTGATGTTCAAGACCCAGATCGGCGTCACCGAGGACACCGCTTCCACCTGCTACCTGCGGCCCGAGACCGCTCAGGGCATCTTCGTGAACTTCGCCAACATTCAGCGCACCACCCGCAAGAAGCTGCCCTTCGGCGTGTGCCAGGTGGGCAAGGCCTTCCGTAACGAGATCACCCCGGGCAACTTCACCTTCCGTACCCGGGAATTTGAGCAGATGGAGTGCGAGTTCTTCTGCCAGCCCGGCACCGACCTGGAATGGTTCGCCTACTGGAAGGACTTCTGCAAGAACTGGCTGCTTTCCCTGGGCATCAAGGAAGACTCCCTGCGGCTGCGGGATCATGAGCCTGCCGAGCTGGCCTTCTACTCCCGGGCTACCACCGACATCGAGTACCAGTTCCCCTTCGGCTCCGGCTGGGGTGAGCTGTGGGGCATTGCCGACCGTACCAACTATGACCTGGGCCGCCATCAGGAGGCTTCCGGCAAGAGCCTTGAGTACTTCGATCAGGAGAAGGGTGAGCACTACATTCCCTACGTCATTGAGCCTTCTCTGGGCTGCGACCGTGTGGCGCTGGCCTTCCTGTGCGAGGCCTACGACGAGGAGCAGGTGGGCGTTGACAAAAATGGCAAGCCCGATATCCGCACCGTGCTGCACCTGCATCCGTACCTGGCTCCCTTCAAGGCGGCTGTGCTGCCCCTTTCCAAGAAGCTCAGCCCCAAGGCCGAGGAGATTTACAAAATGCTCAAGAAGGACTTCATGGTGGACTTCGACGATGCCGGTTCCATCGGCAAGCGCTACCGCCGGGAGGACGAGATCGGCACGCCTCTGTGCATCACCGTGGACTTCCAGACCGTGGGCGACGAGAATACCCCTGCCGACAACTGCGTCACCGTCCGTGACCGGGATACCATGGAGCAGGTTCGTATCCCCATTGCTGAGCTGAAAGACTACATCGCCAAGAAGTGCGACTTCTAAGCGGCGAGTCGCCGCTGACAACGCGTGCCCAACTGGTTTGTAATCGTAACACCATTGGGCATTGCTCGGTATCGTTCCATTGTACAACAAGGGAGGGTCATTGACCCTCCCTTTCAGCGTGTTAAATAACACTCCGTAGGGGGCGATACCCACATCGTCCCCTATGTAGATGTTCCGAATTCGCCGTAGATTTTGAAATAATTGTACGTTTTACCCCGGGCCGATGTGGGTATCGGCCCCTACGCTGAGGAAAACGCAGGTTTTTCGACAGTCTTAAGGGAGGGTCATTGACCCTCCTTTTTGCGTTCTTTGAAAAGCAAGTTGCGAGCAAAGCGAGTCGAAGGAGCTGTGCACTGACCTTTCCCTGTAGGGTCAAATCAGTGCACAGCTCCTTCGACTCGCTTTGCTCGCTCAGGATAACGGACTGCTCAGTTTCGCCTTTACATTTTACCCCGTAGCTTTTACGGCTTCGGCTTGTTTTCCTGCCGGGCGCTGGTGCGGCCCTCGGGCTTGATTTCGCCCACAGCCAGCAGAGAACGCTTGGTCAGCGCGGGGCCTACCAGCTCGTACACCAGCACGCTGAACAGCACCACGTTCCGGGCCAGCGCACCGTCGGGCAGGGTGGCGGCGGTAATGGCCATGCCCAGAGCAACACCGGCCTGGGGCAGCAGCGTGATGCCCAGATGGTCGGTGATGGGCTTGGGCTGGCCGGTGAGGCGGCAGCTGAAAGCGGCACCGCAATACTTGCCTGCGCTGCGGGCAATGATGTAAAGTACGCCCACCAGCAGCGTCACCGGCTGGGCCAGCACGTTTAAGTCCAGCTCTGCGCCGGAAATCACGAAAAACAGCACGTTGACGGGGGTTGTCCAGCCCTCGATACGGCTCATCAGCTCCTCGGAGGTGGAGCAAATGTTGCAGAAAATGGTGCCGGTCATCATGCACACCAGAAGCAGGGAGAAGCCGCAGTGGATGCCGCCCACGTCAAACTCGATCATGCTCAGGCCCACGGTCAGCATGACGAAGGCCACGGAGATGCTCATACGCTTGGAACGGGAGTGGAAGAACTGCTCCACCCAGTTGAGAAGCCAGCCCATGACCGCGCCCAGTCCCAGAGACAGCACAACCTCCACAATCGGCTCCACTACCACGGCAATTACACTGACGTGACCGGCGGACAGGGCGGTGGCGATGCCGAAGGACACGCTGAACAGCACCAGACCCACAGCGTCGTCGATGGCAACCACCAGCATGAGGAGCCGGGTCAGGGGGCCGTCGGCCTTGTACTGCCGAACTACCATCAGGGTGGCGGCAGGGGCGGTGGCGGAGGCGATGGCGCCAAGGGTAATGGCGCAGGGAATGGAGATCAGGCTGGGGAACAGCAGGTGCAGAACGATCAGGGTGATGTCCACGAAAATCGTTGCGATGACGGCCTGCAAAATACCGATGGTGATGGCTTTCGCGCCGGTGGCCTTCAGCTGGCTTAAGCGGAACTCATTGCCGATGGTGAAGGCGATGAAGCCCAGAGCGGTCTGGGTGACGATCTTCAGGCTGTCCACCTGCGCGGCGGTATTGAAGCCCAGTCCGGGAATTTTCAGCGCGCCGATGCAGAAGGGCCCCAGAAGCAGTCCGGCCACCAGATAGGCGGTGACGGCGGGGAGCTTGACCAGCTTGGTCACACGGGAAAGCATCAGGCCGCCCACCAACGCGACGGCAAGAGAAATCAGATATGTTTCCACGTTCAAAACCTCGTTTCTATCCAAAAACTTACTTTTTCAGCGTGCTTATCATAGCACCGCCCCGCGCCGCTGGCAAGGCGCATTCCCGCCAAAGTTTCGCCGGATGGGGCGGATTCTTTGTGCATTTCGGCGGTATTTGGAAGATGGTTTTGAACAGGTTTCACAAACAAAAGCCTTCCCCTCTGGGGCAATGTCATCAACTTAAGGACGTTCTGTAGGGGCCGATGCCCACATCGGCCCGTGCACAATGTTCCGAATTCGCCGCAAACTGGTGAAAAAATGTAGCATTCACCGCGGGGCGATGTGGGCATCGCCCCCTACGCAGCGGTGGTCTATGCTTAAGTTGATGACATTGCCCTCTGGGGAAGGCTTACGGGAGGGGCATTGCCCCTCCCATATTGGGATCATTTCCGGGTCTGGTCGTATTCGATGGGGCCTTCGTAGACGAGAAGCTGGGTTACGCCGTTATCGTCAAGGTAGATATCCCGGTATTCGTCGGTGGACTGGTAGTCGTGGTAGCTCTTGACGGTGACGCGCCACATATGGCTCTCGTCATCGTGGGAAACGTCCAGACTCAGGTAGTCCCCCAGATTGGGGTATTCCTTCAAGGCCCGGCGGGCGGCCTCCACGGGGCCTGTGATGGACACCATGTCGTTGTTCACAAAGCCGCTTTCCCGGTGGTTGAATGCATCGGTTGCGTATTTTGCCTTGGCATCCTTCCAGGAGAAGGTGGAGACATAGAGATCTTGAATGCTGGACTGGATTTTGGCATCAATTTCCTCGGCGGTGTCGGAGAATACCTCAAAGGTGGTGGCAAAGCCGCCCATATCATCATAGTGGCTTTCCGATACCATTTTCGTGATTCTGCCCGCACTGTCGAAGTAGAACTTCATGGTGCTGTAATCCTTGGGGTCCGCATAGTATTTGTGGAACACAATGGCTTCCTGAGAAATACCGCATTCACTGGCGGAGAAATCGATACTCTCATTGCCTCGTTCAAAGGCGTAGAGGTACAGGTTATCCTTTACGCTGTACAGCTCCCAGCCATTGGTGGTGGCGTTCAGGTCAACAGGCTTGATGCCGATGGTGGCGCTTCCGGGATCGTCCATATTCTCTTTGACAACACCGTAGCCAACCCCGTCAACCCGGGCGCCGATGGCATGGGTAAGCGCAAAACCTGTTATTCCGCCCTCTCCATCCTCCGCCACGATGGATCTCCGCCAGGAGCGGGTATAGGTATAGTCCCCATCGTTCCACCAGATTTCCTCGGCATCATTCTGCGTGGTGTATACCTTATAGTGAATGGCCGCCCGGTTTTTCAGCTCCTCTACAGCGGCGTAGCACTTCTCAACCGCGGCTTTCTGCTCTGCTGTGGATGCGGGATTCTCGAAAATCTGGAATTCACTATAGCCAGTACAGGTTTTGTGGACGGTCTGGTTGGTGAAGGTCTTGCCCAGACGGTACACACCGCCGGGCAATGTCCCATAGAGGTCACTCCACTGGGTGTAAACCACGGTGTACATTCCGTGGGACAGTACATAGTTGGTTTCCTTCCACGAAACATCCTCGGTCAGTGTGGAAAGCACTTCCCAGCCGTTTTCCGTTTTCTTTTCAAGCCAGTAGCGTTCGTCGGTGCAGATCACATCGTCATAGCCATCGGCCAGGGCAAACCACACCTCTGAGCCGGAGCCGGTAAGCCGGTCATCGTCCACCCGGAACTGGATACCCCATTCCTTCATCAGCCTTTCGTCCTCTGTCTCTTCCTCAATGGGGCCAACCTCTTCGGCGGACACAACGCGCGCTGCCGCGTCCGCGATGGTTTTGCTGGGTTCTTCCATATCGAAGGTGGAGAACGAGAAAATATCGCCGCCCTTTCGCCCGGAATTGAAAATGCGGATACTGGTCAAGCCGCCGTTTTCATCAAAAATCACGGTAACGGGCTGGGCGATCTGCTGCCCGTTTTCTCCGGCAGATTGGGCAGTGAAGGTCAGCTCTTCGTAGGTAATTCCATAGTCGTTGGTTTTTACCTCGGATTTGATGTTGAACAGTTCCTTATCCCTGAAGGAAAACTGTTCAAGAAGGGGTTCCAGAGAATTATCGGTCGCGTCCGTTGCGACCCATACACCCCCATCTTTCTCAACGTAGGTGTAATTTTGCTGACCAACCACCATATGACCCTCCTGCGTCCGATGATCCGTGCTCCACCAGAGGGTGTTTTCCCCATCCTTCACAAAATGAATCTGCCAGCCGACGCTGCCCTCGTTGGTATCATCGTGGAGGAACAGGTGGTAATTATCTGCGGACACAAGGGCTTCCAGTCCGTCGGAAATCCGCTTCGCGGTTAGTTCACTCTCTGACTGTGTTTCGGTCTGCACCGGAAGTGTGTCCGCTGCATCATCAGAAGGTTCTTCCTTCGTTGGATTCGTCAGCAGACACACCGCCACGAACAGGATTGCCGCTACCGCCAGCAAACTCACCCAGAAGCTGGGGCGGCGATAGTTGAGAACTGTTTTGATCCTGTCCTTCACGCTGACCTCCCCAAAGGCCACCGGGCAGGCGGCAAAGTGGGCGCGGTTGGCAGAACAGCTAAGCAGTGCGGCGGAGTAGCTCTTGCGTTCCTCCAGCTCCATGAACTGCACCACCCGCTCGTCACAGGCAAGCTCAATGTCCTTGCACAGCAGGATGTAGGCAATCCACACCAAGGGGTTAAACCAGTGCAGCGCCAGCGCCAGGAAGCCAATCATCTTGAACCAGTGGTCGCCCTTTTCCAGATGGGTGCGCTCGTGGGCAAGGATGTGTTTGCGCACCGTGGGGCTTAAGCCCATGGGAATGTAGATTTTCGGACGGATGAAGCCTAAAATGAAGGCTGTTTCGATGCGGTCGCACTCCCAGCCGCCCCGGATTTTCACCGCCTCCCGCACCTTGTATTTGAGACTCAGGTAGGCGTAAATGGTGTAAAAACCAAAGCAGGCGGCAACCCCCAGCCACACATAGGGAAGCAGCCCCTTCCAGTTCAGGACAGGCTTGGAACGCTCTGCGGTGGTCTTTGCCGTGGTCACCAGACTGATGGGATTTTCCGATGTCTGGGGAAGCTGGGCCTCCTGACGCTGGGCCGGCGGCACCGGGAAGGTTTCCCGGGGAGCCGGTTCAGATTCAGCGGGAGCCTGCCACTGCTGTACCTGGGCAACCTCCGGCATGGGCTGTAAGCTCAGGCTGCTCTGAATCTCAAAAGGCATCAGCAGCCGCAGCCCCGCCAGCACCCACAGAAAGCAGATGAACTTCCGGGGCGCTTTTTTCAGCAGAACCCGCAGCAAAATCACCACCAGAATTACAATGCTGCCATGAAAGCTGGCGGTCAGGATATTTGAAAACAGGGATTCCATGTGATATCCTCCTCTTTTTTCTGTCATTGCGAACCAGTGACCGATGTCACTGGTGTGGCAATCCGTTTCCCCTACAAAATATTCCATTATGGCATTTTAGGAGAACGGATTCCCACGCCAGTGTGCGCACTGGCTCGGAATGACATATTATTGTTCATAGCTGTCAATGAGCTGCCGCAGCTGCTCCACCTCGTCCTTACTCAGCCGCTTGCTCTTGGAAAAGGCGGCGATGAAGGCGGGCATGGAGCCTTCGAAGGTTTCTTCCACCATCTCGTCCAGACGGGATTTCTGGGCTTCCTCCTTGGAAATCAGGGAAGAAACAATGGTATTTTCATTTTTCAGAACGCCCCGCTCGCTTAAGCGGCGGATGACGGTGTAGGTGGTGGCTTTGCTCCAGCCTAAGTGTTCCTTACACAGCTCCACCAGCTTGCCGGAAGGCACCGGCTCGTGCTCCCACAGAATCAGGCAAAAGCGGTATTCACTTTCAAAAATTTTTGGGGTTTCCATAAAAGCATCCTCCTTGTAAGTTTAACATGTTAAACCTTGTGATTGAAGTTTAACATATTAAACCTCATTTGTCAACCCTTGCTTTCTGCCGCCGCAGGGAGTATAATACAAAAAAGCGTGCGAAGCTGAGGGGTGCACCCCTCCGAGCCGCCTGACGGCGGCCCACCTCCCCTGACAGAGGAGGCATGATATTGCGTTGAATCGGAGGTATGCCCATGAAGACATGGCAGCATTTGAAAACCATCACAAAGCACCGCTGGCTTGTGCTGAAGGGCTGCTTCCGGGTGGGGCTTTATTGGCAGGGTCTTACCCACGATCTGTCCAAGTATTCCCCCACGGAATTCTGGATTGGCGCCCGGTACTATCAGGGTACCCGCAGCCCCAACGCCGCCGAGCGGGAGGACAAGGGCTACAGCGAGGCATGGATGCACCACAAGGGCCGCAACCGCCATCACTACGAATACTGGACGGACATGAACAGGGAAACGAAGCGCTATGAGCCAATCCCCATGCCCCGGAAATATCTGGTGGAGATGGTCATGGATCGCCGGGCGGCCTGCATGACCTATCAGGGGAAAGACTACCGGGACGACTCCGCCCTCAACTATTTCCAGAAAAGCCGGGAGCGGGAGCTGATGCACCCCCAGACCTGCCGGGAGCTGGGCTATATTCTGACCATGCTGGCGGAAAAAGGGGAAAAAGAGACCTTCCGCTGCTTAAAAGAAGAAGTTCTTACCGGGAAGCCCTTCCCGTGGGAGCAAACAGAAGACGGGGGAACGCCCACGGCAGCAGCAGAATAGGCAAAGGGGCCGTCCCTCAAAATAATCATTTCGTTCGGAAAGCAAAAACTGTCATTCCAAGCCAGCCGCATTGGGCACTGGTTTGAAATGACAGTTCTCTTATTTGTGCGCTTAACCTGTCGGCAACCCTGTTTTACGGCCAGAACTGGCGCAGGCTCCGGCGCACTTTGCCGGTATAGCCCGTAACGGAGCCCGCCTCCAGCATGGAGCGGAGCACCGCTTCCTCCGTGGCTTCCGCCGCCGCCCGGAAGGCATCGTCCATATGGGATTCGTGGATGCAGCGGAAATTCAGGCATCCGCCCTCCGCCGGGATGCGGTTCGCCGTGGAGAAGCCCACCATCACCTCGCCGCTGCCGTGGCCGATAAAGCTCCCCAGCCGGGCCAGTCCCACACTGCACCGGCGGAGGATCCGCCCCAGCTGCCGGGCCGTCACCGGCAGGTCGGTGCCCACGATCATGATGCAGCTGCCCTCGTCCGGGGAATCCTCCCGGATGACGCCTTCAATTTCCGCGCCCACGTTCTTCCCGCCAATGGTCAGATCCCGCAGACAGCCGTGGTTGGTCAGCACCAGCACGCCAAGGGTGAAGCGTTCCCCCTCCACCTCCACGATCCGGGAGGAAGTGCCGATGCCGCCTTTCAGGTCGTGGCAGGTCATGCCTTTGCCCGCGCCCACGTCGCCCAAGGCGAAGTCCTGGGATGCGCTGTCAATGGCGGCGAAGACCTCCGCCTGCCCCACCGCCCGGTGGCGGATGTCGTTGAGGGAGGCGTCGTTGCACTCACAGACCACAGGATTCACGGAGGTGATGCGGTAGCCCCGCTGCTCCGCCTGACGGCACATATATTCCACCATGGCGTCGTGAACCAGGCCTACATTCAGGGTATTGGTCAGCGCGATGGGGGTCTCCAGGGTGCCCAGCTCCCCGATCTGCATCAGCCCGGCGGTTTTTCCAAAGCCGTTGAGAACATGGTAAGCCGCCACCATTTTGCTGCGGAAAATGTCATCCTCGCAGGGCAGAATCACCGTCACGCCGGTTTTGTGCCGGTCGGTGTCCACCGTGCAGTGCCCTACCCGCACCCCGGCCACATCCGTAATGGCGTTCCGGGGGCCTCGCTCCATGCGTCCAACCTTCAGTTCCATACTGTTCCCTCCTGTGTTTTTTCTCATTATAGCGGCTGCCTCTGCAAAACGCAACCGCGGCGCGAAAAAAGAGGAAGCGGAACTTGCCGCTTCCTCTTTATCCTATTCGCTTAGTCCAGAATCTCCATCAGTCTGCCGCAGCAGAAGGGGATGGGCTCGCCCGCCTTGACGTGCAGGGTCTTGTTGCAGGTGACGCAGTAAACGTCGGTGTCATAGGGAGCGCGGATCACGGGCACTTCCTTGGCTTCCTGCTCGGACAGGCCGTCGATATGGAACACGGCAGTCTTGTTCTGGCTGGGGACATACACGCCGATGGGGGACAGGGTCTTGTTCCCGCCGACGCAGTTGCCCATCTTCACCCACAGGGCTTCCAGTTCGGCAGCTTCGGCAGCGTGCTCGGGAGTGAACTCCACAACATCTTTATTAATCCGTATCTTCATGGCGCTTACTCCTCAGGGCTGAATTCGTCCTTGCCCACGCCGCACAGCTCGCAGGCGAAATCCTCGGGCAGATCTTCCCACTTCACGCCGGCCTCGTCCTCGTCATAGACCCAGCCGCACACATTGCAAACGTACTTCATAGGGGTATTCTCCTTTTTTGATTATTTCACGTTGCGGGCGGCCATTGGCCGCCCGCAACGTTGGTTCTGGGACACTGTTCGTGAAACTGGCGGGCGCCCAATGGGCGCCCCTACAGTTCATTACTTAAAATATCTCTCCAGCAGGCCCTTCAGAGCCTTGCCGTGACGGGCCTCGTCGCGGGCCATCTCGTGGACGGTGTCGTGGATAGCATCCAGGCCGTTCTTCTTGGCGCACTTGGCCAGATCGAACTTGCCGGCGGTGGCGCCGAACTCGCAGTCAACACGCCATGCCAGGTTGTCCTTGGTGGTAGCCTTCATGTTGGGCTCCAGATCCTCGCCCAGCAGCTCGGCGAACTTGGCGGCGTGCTCGGCCTCCTCGTAGGCAGCCTTCTCCCAGTACAGGCCGATCTCGGGGTAGCCCTCGCGATGGGCAATCCGGGCCATGCACAGGTACATACCGACCTCGCTGCACTCGCCGTTGAAGTTGGCCATCAGCTGTTCAAAGATGAACTTCTTGTCCTCGTCGGAAATGTCGGGGTTGTTCTTCACGGTCTTGGCGTAGATGCCGTACTCGTGCTCAGCGGCCAGCTTGCCCTCCTCCATGACCTTGAACTTGGAGCCGTCAACCTTGCAGACGGGGCACTTGAAGCCTTCGGGGATGGACTCGCCTTCGTAGACGTAACCACAGACGGGGCAGATAAACTTCTTCATAATAATTTCCTCCATTTTAATAATTTTTCGGGTTTACTTACTTGCACATTTTTCGCACAGACCGGTAAAGGTCAGGTGGCAGTCCTGAACACGGCAGCCGGAGATGCTTTCCGCTTCCTGGCTCAGGCTTTCGGGAATCTCCATCCGGGGCAGATCCATGACGGCGTCACAGCCGCAGCAGATGAAGTGCGCATGGGGATGGGTCATGGCATCGAACCGCTCGACGCCGCGGACGGTGGCAACGCTGGAGACCAGCCCCTGGCTCTTAAAACGGGCCAGATTGCGGTATACCGTGGCCAGAGAGATGTCGGGATGCTCCTTTTGCAGCATCTCGTACACCATTTCCGCCGACGGATGGCTGGTGGTTCCCTGCAGGCAGGCGAGGATGGCGTTGCGCTTACGGAATTGCTTCACAGCGGCTTCCATAGACACCTCCTGTTTCTATTTGTAAATAATTCTTATTTACGAATTGAGTATAACACGGCAAATGTCGCTTGTCAATAAATAAATGAGAATGATTTGCAAATAAATTTTGAACAGGCTGACTCCCCTATCAGGGGAGCTGTCAGCGCAGCTGACTGAGGGGTGTGATCTGTCACGCAGCGTACCCCTTCGTCTCGCCTGGGGCGAGCCACCTCCCCTGAAAGGGGAGGCACGTTACACCGCCGCTTCCTTAATGACGGCTACGCCGTCCACGAGGTTTGCCATTTCCAGCGTTCCTTCCACAGCCATCTGGCGCTCCATCAGATCGGTGAGGATCACCATGCCGTCCTTGCACTCGATGCGCATGACGTTCTTCATCATCACCGACTCGGGGGTCAGCTTGTTCTTATATACGGTAGACAGGCACATTGTATTCGCTCCTTATTCGTGCTCCATGCTGGCAAGCACCACGCTCAGACGCATATTGCCCTTCTCAAAATCGGACACGGCAGCCATGACCTGCTCGTAGGCAGTGTGATCGCCGGTCTCGTCCAGCTTTGCGGCCAGATCCGCCAGCTCCTTGGCATGGGCGGCATTGTGGCCCACCATGTACTTCATCAGAGCCATCAGCTCTTCCTTAGGGGTGTGCTCGCACTGGGTCTGGCAGCTTCCGCAGGCTCCGGCGCAGCCGTGGCTGTGGTTGTGGGTCTCGCCCTCTGCGTGAATGTGGTCGTGGGTATGGGGGTGCTCGTGGTCGTGGGTATGAGCGTGGACGTGCTCATGGGTGTGGGTCACACCGTCGTGGGTGTGCTCGTGGGTGTGGGCGTGCTCATGAGAATGCTCATGAGGCAGGCCGGTGTGCTCGTGGTCAACGTGCATAGGATATATCCTCCTTTTGGTTTTTCTATATTATAGTACCAAATCAACCCTGTGTCAAAACATTTATTTCCGTCAAAATATCCCCCTCCGGGGGTTGCGCCCCATTGACAGCCGTAGTATAATACACTTTACCATAGTAAAGGAGGGCAGCGTATGTCCGAATTTCACGACCATGAGCATGACCACGAGCACGACCACGCCTACCTCCACGCCCACGGCATTGCCCACACCCACGGCCATGTCCACGAGAACCAGAAGGCCGTCATCAACCGTCTGTCCCGGGCCATTGGGCATCTGGAAAAGGTCAAGCGGATGGTGGAGGAGGGCCACGACTGCTCCGAGGTGCTCATTCAGCTGGCCGCCGTCCGCTCCGCGTTGGACAACACCGGCAAGGTGATATTGAAGGATCACATGCGCCACTGCATGGTGGACGCGGTGGCGGCGGGAGATACGGAAGCCATCGATGATCTGTGTCAGGCAATTGATAAGTTTATGAAATAAGGGTTTGAATGTGTCATTGCGAACCAGTCCGCAGACTGGTGTGGCAATCCGCATCCCTATAAGATGTTGGTCAACCGACATTTGGGGGAGAACGGATTCCCACGCCAGTGTGCGCACTGGCTCGGAATGACATTTTTTTACCACATCTCACGATAGCAATTCTTAACAGCCCTTGAATTTTTCTTGAATTAAAGCCGTAGGGACTGGAACTTTTCCCGGGATTATGGTATACTGTGCGTAAGTATATAATGCCAGAGTATGCGAAGGCCGCAGGGCGGCCAGCCAATGCGTTACGGACGCTGGCGGTCGTCGTTACACCATTGGGTCTGCTCCACCGGCAGCGCTCAGTAATCTGGTAAATTACGCTATGGAGAGAAGACTATGCTGGAATTATTGGCTCCCGCCGGTTCAATGGAAGCCCTGCGGGCCGCGGTGCAGAACGGCGCCAACGCGGTGTATCTGGGCGTGGGCAGTCTGAACGCCCGCCAGAGCGCGAAAAACTTTACCCCCCAGACCCTGGTGGACGCGGTGAAGTACTGCCACGTCCGGGGCGTGGAGGTGCATCTGACCCTGAACACCCTTGTCTCCGACCGGGAGATGAAGGAGGCCGCGGAGCTGATCCGCCACGCCGCCCAGAACAATATTGATGCCTTCATCGTGCAGGACTTGGGCGTGGTGCAGCTGTGCCGTCAGATCGCTCCCCACATTCCCATCCACGGCTCCACCCAGATGACCGTCCACTCCCTGCCCGGTGTGCAGCTGTGCGCCGCCATGGGCTTAAAGCGGGTGGTGCTCAGCCGGGAGCTGAGCCGGGAGGAAATCCGCTACATCTGCGCAAATTCCCCCATTGAAATCGAAGTCTTCGTCCACGGTGCTCTGTGCATGTGCTACAGCGGACAGTGCTACCTGTCGTCTGCCATCGGCGGCCGCTCCGGCAACCGGGGCCGCTGCGCCCAGCCCTGCCGCCAGAGCTACGGCTATGGGCACTGGGAGGAAAAATACCCCCTGAGTCTGAAGGACAACTGCCTTGTCCACTATTTGCAGGAGCTGGAAGCCATGGGCGTGGTGTCCGTGAAGCTGGAAGGCCGGATGAAAAAACCGGAGTACGTTGCCACCGTCACCGCGGTCTACCGCAAGGCCATGGACGAAAAAAATGTCACCCGGCCTATGATGGACGCCCTGATGACCGCCTTCAACCGGCAGGGCTTCACCGACGGCTACTATACCAGCCGGGTGGACAGAAAGATGTTCGGCGTCCGTCAGGATACCCGGGACGATCCCCAGTGGCTTCAGGCCGCGCGGCAGTCCTTTGAAGCGGGGGAAACCCAGCTGGTTGATCTTAAATTCCGGGCCGTGGTCACCGTAGACGGCAGCTCCCTCTCCGCCACCGACCCGGAGGGCCGCACCTGCACCGTGCCCGGCCCCCGTCCCGAGCGGGCCATCAACATGGCCCTCACCGGGGAAATGCTGGCCCAGCGGGTGGCCAAGACCGGCGGCACGCCCTACCGCTGCGCCGAGGTGCGCACCCGGGTGGATCCGGGCCTCATCATCTCCGCCGCCGCCGTCAACGCCATGCGCCGGGACGTGCTGAATCAGCTCACCGCTCTGCGGGCCCGGCGGGAGAACCACCCAATTAACCAGCCCAAGTCGGTGCCCTTCTATAAGGGGCCAAAGGAGCTGCCCGGCCTGACCGTTCAGGTCACCACCCGGGAGCAGCTGACCCCGAACCTTCTCAACTCCGAAACCGCCATGCTCTATGTGCCCCTGCACATTCTGGCTGCCGACCCGGATATGACCGCCCGTCTTGTCCAGCGGGGACGGCTGGCTGTGGCCCTGCCCCGGATCGTCCACGACGGGGAAATGCCCAAGCTCAAAAAGGATCTGGCGCTTTTGCAGAGCCTTGGCCTCCGCCACGCGCTGGTGGGCAATCTGGGCCTTCTCGGCCCCGTGCGGGAAGCGGGCATGAAAATCCACGGGGATTTTGGTCTGAACATCTACAATTCCGCGTCCATGAACGTGCTGCGCTCCCTGGAAGTGGCTTCCGCCACGGTGAGCTTTGAAATGACCCTGCCTCAAATTCGCGACCTGAGCAAGGCGGTAAATGCCGAAATCATCGCCTACGGGCGGCTGCCGCTGATGGTCACGGAGCACTGCCTGATTCAGAACCGCACCGGCGAGTGTACCTGCCATCTTGGCGGCATCACCAAGCTGACGGACAAGACCGGCGCGGAATTTCCCATCATCCGTGACGGCGACAGCTGCCGCAGCGTCCTGCTCAACGGCAAGAAGCTGAGCTGGCTGGATCGTCAGGACGACCTCGCCAAGCTGGGCGTCTGGGCCATCCGACTGTCCTTCACTACGGAAAACGCCAGAGAAGTTGACCGCATTCTGGAAGATTATCTGAGCCCCACTCCCTTCGACCCAGGAGCGTGTACCAGAGGGTTGTACCTCAGAGGAGTGGAATAAAAAGCCTTCCCCTCCGGGGAAGGTGCCCCCGCAGGGGGCGGATGAGGGTCGGCGAAGCCGAAAAACGGGAGGATATCTGAATGCGAAGCGATGGTATCATACGCCAAAGGGCCCAAACTCTGCGAAAGAATATGACGAAAGAGGAACGGCATCTGTGGTATGACTTTCTGAAAGCATATCCGATCCAGTTCAAACGTCAGTATCCTATCGGGAACTATATTGTGGACTTTTACTGCTACAAGGCAAGGCTGGTAGTGGAATTGGACGGTTCTCAGCACTGTGAACCGGAAGCGATTTCCTATGATCAGAAACGCACGCAGTTTTTGCGGCAGAAAGGGCTGTATATCCTTCGCATTTCCAATTTGGATGTGATGAAAAATTTTGATGGGGTATGCCAGAATATTGACCTGGCAGTTCGTGAGCGAATGTGCTGACCCTCATCCGTCACGGCTTTGCCGTGCCACCTTCCCCCAGGGGAAGGCTTTTGAGAAAGGACTTTTATGAACCTGATTTTAGCCTCCGGGTCGCCCCGGAGAAAAGAACTGTTAGGCCTGTTTGGCATCCCCTTTGTCATTCGGGCAGCGGATATCGACGAGACCATGGATCCGGGTCAGGCGCCCTTTGACGAGGTGGCCCGGGTCAGTCGGCTGAAGGCCCTGGCGGTGCCCCGGGAGCAGGACGATATCGTCATCGCGGCGGATACCATTGTGGTCTGCGAAGGCCGGGTGCTGGGCAAGCCCCACAGCCGGGAAGAAGCGGTGAGAATGCTCACCGCTCTGTCCGGGCGGGATCATCAGGTGATGACCGGCTGCACCGTGGTGCGGGGTGGGAAGGCCGAAACCTTCACCGAGGTTACCGACCTGCACTTCCGGCCGCTGACGGACACCGAAATTGCCCGGTATGTGGACTCCGGCGAGCCTATGGACAAGGCCGGGGCCTACGGCATTCAGGGCGGCGCGGCGCTGTTCTGCGAGAAAATCGTGGGCGATTACTATAACGTCATGGGGCTTCCTGTGTGCCGTCTGGGACAGGTGCTTCGAAAATTCGCCCCGGAAATCATGGAGGATACCCAATGAGAAACCTGTTTACCAGCAAAATCGCCATTATTCTTGTGGTGGCGCTGATTCTGGCCATCGTGCTTTCCATTTTCGGCGGAATTTCCAACAAAAATCCCCTGGATCTGGCGGTACAGGGCGCTCTGACCCCCTTCCGGGCCGCCGCCACCGCCCTGACCACCATGGCGGAAAAATACTACGGCTATATGTTCCGCTATGAAGCCCTGGCGGCGGAAAACGAAGTGCTGAAAAAGCAGATCGCCCAAATGGAGGACACCGCCCGTCAGGCGGAATCCGTCTCCCGTGAAAATCAGCGTCTGCGCAAGGGCATGAACCTGCTGGAAACCCACGAGGACTATAAGCTGGTGGATGCCTACATCATCGGCTGGAACTCCAGCGACTGGGAAAACACCCTGACCATCAACCGGGGCACCAATTCCGGCATCCAGAGGAACATGTGTGCCGTGACCGAAAACGGTGAAGTTGTGGGTCTGGTCACCGACGTTGGCATCAACTACGCCGAGGTCACCACCATTCTGGACTCTACCCTGGAAATCTCCGGCACCATTGCCTCCTCCGGCTACAACGGCATGGTTCGCGGCGGCTATATCGACGGCCATCAGACCCTGTTGCAGATGAACTATCTGCCCTCCGCCGCCATTATCCGTAACAAGGAGCAGGTGGTGACCTCCGGCTCCACCGTGTATCCCCGGGGCCTGATCATGGGCAACGTGGTGGACGCCGGCTTTGAGGAGACCGGCATCGCCAAATTCGCCCTGCTGGATCCCGCCGCGGAAATTAACTCTCTGGAGCAGATCTTCATCATCACCGAATACACCACCGAATCCCTGACCCCCGTCGCCACCACCCCCACCGGCGAAGCCACAGAGCCTGCCACGGAGGAGACCACCGAGCCTGTGGGCGGCTTCGGCTAAGGAGCGTGTGCCATGGCTGAAAAGAAGAAACGCCGCTCCCCCCGTCCCCGGGCAAAGGAGCGAAGCCTAGCGGAGCTGCTGCGCAGAAATAAACGAAACCGTCAGAATGAATTCCGCCCCGACCCCGCCACCTCTACCTGGCTCAAAACCCGGAAGCTGACCCGCCAGCAGCGGCTGCGGCTGTTCAAATGGCTGATGTACGCCCTGATCGTGATCATGAGTCTGGTCATTCAGGATGTCATCATGAGCCAGCTGCGGCTCTTCGGTGCCACCACCGATCTGGCGGTGGGCGCCATTCTGCTGATCACCGTCATCGAGGGAACCGATGTAGGCAGTCTGTTTGTCTTCATTGCGTCCATCCTGTACTGGTTCTCCGGCTCCTCCCCCACACCTGTGTCCATCATTCTGCTCACCGCCCTGGGCATCGGGGCCACCATGTTCCGGCAGATGTTCTGGCACCGCAGCCGGGGCACCCTGACGCTGTGCGCCTGCCTTGCCCTGACGGCCTACGAGCTGGGACTGTTTGTTACGGGCCTGATGCAGGGCCTGACCTACTGGGGAAGACTCCCTTCCTTCCTGCTGACAAGCGTTTATACCTGTCTTGTCATGATTCCGCTTTACTCTCTGGTCTATAAGACCGGCCTGATTGGAGGTAACACATGGAAAGAGTAAGCCGCGTTCGCGCGGGTGTGTTTCTGGGCCTGTTCGCCTTTATATTGCTTCTGTATTCCTTCCGGCTTTTCAAGCTGCAGATCATCGACACCAAGGGCGACACCGATAATACCCAGGTCTACAGTACCATTACCACCGTCCGCGCGTCCCGGGGCGATATTCTGGATCGCAACGGTAATGTCTTAGTGGGCAACCGGGCTTCCTACAACCTGGTGTTCAACCACTACGTCACCAAATCCAACCCCAACTGCAACCAGGCGCTCTTCGATCTGGTGCAGAAGTGCCGGGAGCTGGGCATCACCTACTCCGACCACTTCCCGGTGTCCGCCACCCGCCCCTTTACCTACACCCTCACCGAGCTGAACACCTCCTGGCAGAACAACTTCCAGCTGTTCATGGTGGATCGAGGTCTGGACTCGGACATCACCGCCCCGCTGCTGGTGGAGAAGATGCGTACCCGCTATAAGATTCCCGACGAATGGTCGGACGAGGATGCCCGGGCCGTCATCGGCTTCCGATACGAATTTGACCTGCGCGGTATCACCAACCTGCCCACCTATACCTTCCTGGAGGACGTCACCGACCAGCAGCTGTCCGCCATTCTGGAGCTGAACACCCCCGGCCTCAACGTGGAAGCCTCCACCGTCCGGGAATACCACACCAAATACGCCGCCCACATTCTGGGCTACCTTGGCGGTATGAACGACGCGCAGTGGGAGGAATACAAGAAGCAGGGCTACTCCATGGACGCCAAGGTGGGCCAGACCGGCTTCGAGCTGGCCTTTGAGGAATACCTCCACGGCATCGACGGCACCCGCTACGATGAAGTTAACAAGGACGGCGCGACTACCAAGTCCTATTATACCAAAGACCCCATCGCCGGCAACAGCGTGGAAACCACCATCGACATCAAGATTCAGGAGGTGGCGGAAAAGGCGCTGGATCAGGTCATGCACAAAATTGTGGACCCCGAGCAGCGTAAAAATGCTGATGACACCGCCGGCCTTGACGCCCAAGGCGCCGCCGTGGTGGTCATGGAATGTCAGACCGGCAAAATTCTCGCCTGCGCCAGCTACCCCACCTTTAACCTCGCCACCATGTACGAGGACTGGAACGACATCATGAACGATCCCCTGAAGCCCTTCTTCAACCGGGCCTTCGGCGCGGAATATCCCCCCGGCTCCTCCTTCAAGATGTGCACCCTGATCTCCGCCATGGAAAACTACAGTAACGATCTGGGAAGAAACTGTCTGTTATACGGTGAAAAGATCGAGGATAAGGGCGTGTTCACCAAGTACGAAGGCTTCGCTCCCACGTGCCTGGCCTGGACCTCCGGTCACTTTGTCCACACCGCCTTCGATGGCTCCCCCGGCGGCATCGACGCCACCGACGCCCTGTGCTATTCCTGCAACTACTTCTTCTACGTGCTGGGTGACAGAAACAACTGGCAAAATATGGAGAAGACCTGCCAGGCGCTTGGCCTGGGCGTGCCTACCGGCATCGAACTGGTGGAGAAAACCGGGCGCATCAACACCCCCGATACCAAAAAAGAAGTCTACGGCAACGGCGTCAACGCCAAGTTCGCCGTAGGTGACCGTGTTCTGGGCGCCATCGGTCAGGGTGAAAACCGCTTCACCCCCCTGCAGCTGTGCGTCTACGCCTCCACCCTTGCCAACAAGGGCACCCGGATGAAAGCCACCTTCCTGAGCCGGGTGGTGTCCTCGGACTACCGTACCCTGATTAAGGAAAACCAGCCCGAAATCGCGGGCCAGCTGGAAATGGCTCCCACCACTATCGAGAGCTACTGGACGGGTATGCGCAAGGTCATCACCCAGATGGGCGGCACCGCCACCTCCTACTTCGGCGGCCCCAAGGATCTATACGGCGAAGGCGACGGCGTGTGGCCCCTGAAGGACGAGGTCATTGTCTACGCCAAGACCGGCACCGCCGAACACGCCTCCCTTGGTTCCGACCACGGCGCGTTCATCTGCTTCTCTCATCGCAAGGACGAGACCCAGCCCGACATCGCCGTGGCCCTCTACGGCGAAAAGGTGGCCCACGGCGCCTGGCTGGCCCCCGTGGCGGAGCAGATTTTGCTGACCTACTACGAAATGGACGCCGCCAGCGAAGTCACTGCTTTCGAAAATCAGGCCGGTTAATACAGAAACAGCGCCGAACCATCCCGGTTCGGCGCTGTTTAGATTTACCATATCGTAGGGCGGGGTCA
Organism: Clostridiales bacterium; assembly: GCA_022786995.1. Classification (GTDB taxonomy): domain Bacteria; phylum Bacillota; class Clostridia; order Oscillospirales; family Oscillospiraceae; genus Faecousia. The sequence continues at coordinate 6,234 of JALFUW010000090.1, read as the reverse complement.
TGACATAAGCCCTACGAAGACACCGCATTTGCCGCTCACTGTCCCCCGTGATTATATTTGTAATCCCAATCCAGATCGAACAGCTTATTGCCCTGCTCCATGGGGCAGCCGGTGTACAGATCGTCCGCCAGCTCCCGCAGGGTTTCCGCAGGCTCTAAGCACTCGATGTAGAATTCCGGCAGAGCCTCCTCCCCCATCCGCAGGCCCAGCACCGCGCCCACAATGGCTCCCACCGCCGCGCTGCGGCCGGAGTGGTTCACCGAAACGATCATGGCCCGGTCAAAATCATCCTGACAGACCAGGCAGGTGTACACCGCTCCCGCCATGACCTGAGCCGCGTTCCCGCATTGGAGCCGCTCCATGATTTCCACCGGGCGGGCATCCGGGGCTTCCGCGTAGGTCACCGCATGGCGCACCAGGGTCGCCAGGTCGAAGGCCTGAGAATACTGGTGTCCGAACTGCTCCTTCACCGCTTCCGCTGCCGCGAGGAAAATTTTCTTCAACGGCGCATCGGGGCGGCGCAAAAGTAAGCTGATGACGTGGGTCAGCATGGCCCCCGACAGGAACGCCGTGGGACTTCCGTGGGTCAGAGCCACCGCTTCCGCCCCCAGCCGGGCCATTTCCCGCCAGTCCATCCGATCCTTGTGGAAGAACAGGCCCACGCCGATGGCGGGGGACAGTCCGGCAGGGTCGGCGTAGCTGTTGGCGGGGCTTTCCAGCGTGGAAAAGCTCTCCCGTCCCAAGGTGTCCAGCATCCGGGTGTCCATGCAGTGCCGTCGGCACAGCTCCGGGCGGCGCAGCAGCCAGCAGTAGCACTTGCCCGGACGGCCCCAGGAGCGCTGGGATGCCGCCCACTCCCGGCTGCTCAGCTCAATGTATTTAATGTAAGGAGCCATTTTTCCCGTAAGCTGCCCCCGGGTCATGCCGAAAAGCAGACCATTGCAGGTAAAGGCCGCCAGCTGGGTGTAGGAGGTCACGTCGGCGTAGCCGTTCACCAGATCGTAGCCCAAAAGGCCGTTGGGGCCGTAGTCCTCTCGGATCTCCTGCCAGCTTTTGTTGTCCACTGTGTAGCCCATGGCGTCGCCCACTGCCATTCCCAGCAGGCAGCCCCGGTACAGCGATTGCCGGCTTGCCATTGTGTCACCCCCCTCTTGGCTCCCCCTCTGGGGGAGCTGTCAGCGCCAGCTGACTGAGGGGGTGTCCCCACCTACGATAGGACACCTCATCCGCCCCAGTGTGCGCACTGGGGCACCTTCCCCAGAGGGGAAGGCAGGGCTTTGCGCTGCATTTATAATTCTGCATTCTATTATACCCTTACCTTCTCCAAAACGCAAGGGCATTCTTGGTTTACATAATTCCTTTGATCGCGTCCATAGCCTGTTCCAACTCGTCCTCCCGAATGCCGGAATAGTTGATGACGAGACATTTCTGGTCTTCCCCGGAGTCGTGGTAGAATTCGCTCAGGGCCTGCACCCGGATGCCCGCCCGGGAAAGACGCTCTGTCAGCTCCCCGTCGGTCAAGACCGTGTCCACCTTCAAAAGGAAATGCAGGCCCGCGTCCTGCTCCAGAATCGTCAGCCGATCCGCGAAGGGACAGCGGTTTAAGAAGGAGATCACCAGATTCCGGCGGTTTTTGTAGAGCTTTCGCATGCGATTGATGTGCTTTTCGAAATAGCCCCGGCTTAAAAAACGAGCCAGGGTGTACTGCTCGAAGGAGGGCACGGTGCAGCTGTAGAAGCCCAGACGGCTCTGAAACTGCCGCATCAGGTCGGGGGGCAGCACCATGTAGCTGATACGAATGGAGGGGGCGATGCTCTTGGAAAAGGTGTTCATGTAAATCACCCGGCCTTTGCCGTCCAGCGCCTGCATGGCGGGCATGGGATGGGCATCGAAGCGAAACTCGGAGTCGTAGTCGTCCTCGATGATCCAGCGGCTGTCCCCCGCCCAACTCAGAAGCTCCATGCGGCGGCTCACCGGGGTCACCAGTCCTGTGGGAAAGTGGTGGGAAGGGGAACAATGGAGGACATCGGCGCTCTGAAGCCCCTCGGGAATCACGCCCTGCGCATCCATGGGAGCGCTGACACAGCTGACCCCGCCGGCGGCGTAAATCCTGCGGATTTTGCCGTAGCCCGGCTCCTCCACGGCGTAGATTTTCTCCCGGCCCAAAAGCTGCATGAGAAGGTTATACAAAAAGTCCGTTCCCGCGCCGATGAGGATGTTTTCCGGCTCCACCCGCATCCCCCGAAAATCCGACAGGTGATCCGCAATGGCCTGCCGCAGCTCAGTTACCCCCCGGTTGGGCAGCGGCAGCAGCAGGGCCTGCCCGTAGTCCAGCATGACCTCCCGCTGCAATTTCATCCACACGGAGAAGGGAAACTGCTCCGTGCCGTTGGCGGTCAGGTCAAGAATCCACTTCTGTTCCTCGGCGGCGGGGAGGTTTTTGCTTTCCCGTTCCGGGGCCGCCGGACGCTCCACCGCCTCCACAAAGTAGCCCACCTTTTCCTCGGAGCGCAGATAGCCCTCGGATAAAAGCTGGTTGTAGGCCGTCTCCACGGTGATCTTGCTGACCTCCAGATTCTGAGCCAGCGCCCGCTTGGAGGGCAGCTTCTCTCCCGGCTTCAGCTTGCCGGAGAGGATATCCCCCCGAATGCAGCGGTAAAGGGCCTCGTAAAGAGGCACACCGGGGGCCTTTTTCAGTTCGTAGGTTACCATAACATCCCCCGTTACCTGCCGGGAAAGCCGTTCTGTTTCTCCCACAGCACCAGCAGGCTGCCGTTTTTCACGGAAATCTCCGCTTTTTCCCCAGTAAAGTGGTTGCTGACCCCCAGTGGGAAGCCGCTGGTGAAAACTCCGTCTTCTATGCCATAAAACAGGCCTGTTTCCGTGACGCCCACGGCATCCGGCCCCATGCAGAATACGGAAATCGTGCCGGAGCACCCCGCCGGGAAAGTGATTTTTCCATTTTTTACCACGGTTACCATGGTGGTATTTCCAATCAGATACCCAACCGCACCGTGATCCGCCAGATATTGCAGAGTCTGAAAATTCGCCACGGTGTGATCCAGGCGGGGGCCGTCCAGACTGCCATAGAGCAGAAATTCGTCACAGCCCCGCCGAAGGCCCAGCCGCACCGCCAGCATGGCGTCGGTGTCGTCCTTCTCCACCGGGAACACGTTGGCCCCCTCGGGGCAAAAGCCCAGGGAGTCAAAATCCCCCAGCACCGCGTTTGGGGTAATATTTAAGCTTTGCGTATGCCGCAGGCCGCCGTCGGCGGCGATTACAAAAGCGTCCTGCCCAATAGGTCGGGCCAGCCCGTCGCATTCCGCCGCGCAGAAAATCACACATTCTTTCATCCAGTTATCCTCCTGCCTCACTGTAGGGGCGGGTCATCGACCCGCCCGTCGGCTCTGCCGCCAGCAAACGGGAGGTCAGTGACCCTGGGAACGTCACGTTTTTATTTTATCACACCCAGCTCCAAAGGGGAAGCCGGAATATTTCGGTTGGACGGGCATAGCCTGTGGCAGAGGGGGAATGGTATGCGGAAACGGGATTTGATTATCCTGCTGCTGGCGCTGGCCGCGGCGGTGACGGTGAGCATCAGCGTATTTGCCGCCAGCGCGATAGAGACCGGCTCCTGGGGCTTAAGCTTCCGGCAGGAGGGGCTGCCGCCCATCGGCAATGCCGGACGGGATCAACTGGCCCGATATAACGCGGCGTACATCGGAAACACCGAGGAAAAGGTTCTGTATCTGACCTTTGACGCGGGCTATGAAAACGGCTGCACCGCCCAGATTCTGGATGTGCTAAAGGCTAACCAGGTGCCCGCCGCCTTTTTTCTGGTGGGAAATTACATCGAGAAAAATCCCGATCTGGTAAAGCGGATGGTGGCGGAGGGCCACACCGTAGGCAACCACACCATGCACCACTATGACATGAGCAAGCTCAGCGACAAGGCATCCTTTTCCAAGGAGCTGACCGATTTGGAGACGCTCTACCGGGATACCGTGGGCGCGGACATGCCAAAATTCTACCGCCCGCCCCAGGGGATCTACAGTGAGGAGAACTTAAAAATGGCGCAGGAACTGGGTTATAAGACCGTCTTCTGGAGTCTTGCCTATGTGGACTGGAGGAACGATTCCCAGCCGAGCAAGGAGGAAGCCTTCCAGAAGCTCCTGCCCCGCACCCACAATGGAGCCGTGGTGCTGCTGCACTCCACCTCCAAAACCAACGCGGAGATTCTGGACGATCTTCTGACCCAGTGGGAAAACCTGGGCTACCGGTTCGGCACCCTTGAGGAGCTGTTTGTATAGCAGAACCCCCGGCCTTGGCTAGGCCGGGGGAAAAATTATGTGTTTTCTTCCAGTTTTTCCCGGATGGCGGCGGCGATCATGCACTCGCTTTCGTAGGGGCAGCAGCCGTAATTGCAGTCGGCTTCAAACCCCGCTTCATCCGTTTCCAGCAGCACCCGGCGGCTGGCATCGATGTTCCGGCAGTAGCCGGAGAGAAAATATTCCATCTCATTCCTCCACAATGCAGAAGCCTCTGGGGGCCAGCACCAGCCGGTCGTAGGCCACCGTGTCCATGAGCTTGCCCATGAGCACATGGCCGGTTTCCACTTCCCAGGGGTCGCCGCTGCGGTTTACATAAACTTTGCACGTCTTTCCCTCAAAGCTCCGGGTAAAGCCAATGTGCTTGTCACCCGCGGCGAAGAAGCGGATGTCGCCCAGCCGCAGCTCTTCCCGCTCCTTCCTGAGCCGTCCCAGGTGGCGGAAGAAGGAGAGAATCTCCTGGTCCTCCCTGCCCCATGGGTAGGTCCGGCGGTTGAAGGGATCCTTGTAGCCCTCCATCAGCGCCTCGTCGCCGTAGTAGAGGCTTGGGCTTCCCGGCAGGGTGTACTGGAGGAAGGCCGCCATTTGCAGCCGGTCCCGGGCCACCTCCCGCTGATTTTTGGTCAGGCGGCGGGCGGCCTTTTCCTCCCGGCTGCCGTCAAAATCATCCACCAGGGCGGTGAGAATCCGGGGGGTATCGTGGGTGCTCAGCAGGTTCATATTGCAGGCCACCACCTGCGGGGGGTAGTTTTCCACAATGGTCATCACCGCGTCCTTGAGCCCCTTGCCGCTGTCCCGGCCCCGCATGAAGTTGAGGATGGCCGTGCGGAAGGGGTAGTTCATCACGCTGTCCAGCTCCCCGTCCACAAAGTACCGGCGGCGCACATCATAGGCCACCTTGTTGGAGGCATCCTCCCACACCTCGCCCATGAGCAGGGCGTCGGGCTTCACCTCCCGGATGCGTTTGCGCAGCAGGGAGATAAAGGCATCCGGCAGCTCGTCGGCCACATCCAGCCGGAAGCCGTCGGCCCCCAGCTTCAGCCAGTGGGCCACCACGCTGTCCTCATCCCGGATGATGTAGTCCAGGAAGGATTCATCCATTTTGTTGACGGTGGGCAGGGTATCAAAGCCCCACCAGGAATTGTAGGAGTTGGGCCAGTTGTAGAAGGTGTACCAGCTGTAGTAGGGGCTGTCCTGCCGGTTGTAGGCGCCGTTGCCGCCGAAGGTTTTCTCCCGGTCGAAGTACAGGCTGTCGGAGCCGGTGTGGGAGTAAACACCGTCCAGGATTACCCGGATGCCGTGGCTGTGGGCAGCCCGGCACATGGCCTGGAAGTCGCTTTCCGTACCCAGCATGGGGTCCGGGGTCTTGTAGTCGCCGGTATCGTACCGGTGGGAGGAAAAGCTTTTGCTGATGGGATTCAGGTAGAGAATGGTGGCGCCCAGGGAGGCGATATAGTCCATTTTCTCGGTGATGCCCTTGAAATTGCCGCCGTAGAAGTCGTTGTTCAGCACCCGGCCCTGACTGTCCGGCTGCCAGTGGACCTCCTCGTACCAGTCATCGTGGACAGTATAGGGCCGCAGCTTTCCCCACAGATCCACCTCTCCGCTTTTGCGGAACCGGTCCGGAAACACCTGGTAGATTACGGCGCCCCTGGCCCACTGGGGGGTATAGAAGTCCTCGGGAATGACGCTCACCTGCCACAGGTCCCCCGCTTCCATGTTGGTGTCGTCCCCTTCCTTCAGGAGCCGGAAGGTGCCGTGGGGGTCCGTGATCCGGAAGAAATAGAAGTAAAGGCCCCGCTCCGAAAGGGTAAAGGAGCCGGTCCAGTATTCGTAGGGACCCACGGTTTGTTCGTAAGCCATGGGAAAGGAGCCGATCTGGTTTCCGTCCTGGGCGCACAGGGCG
>JALFUW010000077.1 GCA_022786995.1 Clostridiales bacterium | reverse complement strand
TGGGGAACGGGAGGGAATTCTAATGTGGTGTCTGGAAGGGCTGCTCCGGCTGTTCCTCAACGACTTCCAGTTCACCATCACCCCCCAGGCCCAGGAGAATCTGAACGATGCCATCCGGGAGGGCAACAACGCCGTGGACTTTATGAAATCGAAGGGGTACTTCCGCTTTGATTCAGAGGGCGCCGCCACCTCCCGGGCGCTGTACCGGGTCTATAAGGACTGGTGCGAGGACAACGCCATGACCGCCATGAGCAGCACCAGCTTCTCCCAGTACCTGAGCCAGAATCAGGCCGCTCTGGGCCTGACCTACAGCAACAACATCCCCATCGGCAACGGCCGATACGCCAGAGGGTATAAGGGAATTCGGTGCGTATATTAGCGGGGATGCCCCCGCGGGCAATGCGTGCGCAAGATTTCTGTAATCGTTACACCATTGGGTACAGGCTCGGTATCGTTCTCTGGTAAGATAAATTGATCTTTATCTGACGAAGCACGCTTGGCTCCCCCTTTGGGGGAGCTGTCAGCGAAGCTGACTGAGAGGGCCCTCTCCGTCAGCCTGACGGCTGCCACCTCTCCCATAGGGAGAGGCAAGGGATGAAGTGTTAATGAACAATGTTCTCCTTTATCTAACGAAGCATTCCTGGTCGAGGGGCCCAAAGGATGTTGGATGCTCGCCGGGGTTCGTAACGCATTGTCCGCGGCGACTCGCCGCCTGTCGGTTATTGTCGATTGCGTTGCGCTCTGGACTGAAAATGCCCGTCTTGTCTGTCTGGATGTCTGATTCCTTTGGTCAGACCGCGGGCCGTACAAACAGGAACACGCTCCATCAACGCCCATAGGCTGTTTTTTGGAAAATGTGCAAAAATTTGCAAGAATTTATTTGCAATTTTTTGACGGATATGTTATACTGTTTCAGTCAAACTCAGACAGTCGAAATATATAACCATACAGGCGGTTTTGGCACGCCTGAAGATAGGAAAGGGGTATTTTACGAATGTCTCACAAGTACGTTTATCTGTTCACCGAAGGCAACGGCAAAATGCGCGAGCTCCTGGGCGGCAAGGGCGCGAACCTGGCCGAAATGACCAACATCGGTCTGCCTGTCCCCCAGGGCTTCACCATCTCCACCGAGGCCTGCACCAAGTATTATGAGGATGGCCGCCGGATCAATGACGAAATCCAGGCGGAAATCATGCAGTATGTGGACAAGCTGGAAGCCATCACCGGCAAGAAGTTCGGCGACCTTGAGAACCCGCTGCTGGTCTCCGTCCGTTCCGGCGCCCGGGCCTCCATGCCCGGCATGATGGACACCATCCTGAACCTGGGCCTGAACGAAGACGTGGTGGGCGTTATGGCCGCCAAGTCCGGCAATCCCCGCTGGGCCTGGGACTGCTACCGCCGCTTTATCCAGATGTACTCCGACGTGGTTATGGAAGTGGGCAAGAAGTACTTCGAGGCCCTCATCGACCAGATGAAGGAGAAAAAGGGCGTCACCCAGGACGTGGAGCTGGACGCCGACGATCTGAAGGAACTGGCCTTCCAGTTCAAGGCGGAGTATCGCTCCAAGCTGGGCGTGGACTTCCCCACCGACCCCAAGGAGCAGCTGATGGGCGCCATCAAGGCCGTGTTCCGCTCCTGGGACAACCCCCGCGCCAACATTTACCGTCGTGAAAACGACATTCCCTATTCCTGGGGCACCGCCGTCAACGTCCAGTCCATGGCCTTCGGCAACATGGGCGACGACTGCGGCACCGGCGTTGCCTTCACCCGGAACCCCGCCACCGGCGAGAAGAAGCTGTTCGGCGAGTTCCTGACCAACGCCCAGGGCGAGGACGTGGTGGCCGGCGTTCGGACTCCCATGCCCATTTCCGAAATGGCCGAGAAGTTCCCCGAGGCCTTCGCCCAGTTCACCAAGGTCTGCCAGATTCTGGAGAACCACTATCACGATATGCAGGACATGGAGTTCACCGTGGAGAACGGCAAGCTCTACATGCTGCAAACCCGTAACGGCAAGCGTACCGCCCCCGCCGCGCTGAAGATCGCCTGCGACCTGGTGGACGAGGGCATGATCGACGAAAAGCAGGCCGTAGCCATGATCGAGCCAAGAACCCTCGACACCCTGCTGCATCCCCAGTTCGATGCCAAGGCCCTGAAGAACGCCCAGCCCGTGGGCCGGGCGCTGGCTGCCTCTCCCGGCGCCGCCTGCGGTAAGATCGTCTTCACCGCCGAGGACGCCAAGGCCTGGGCTGACCGGGGCGAGAAGGTGGTTCTGGTTCGTCTGGAGACCTCTCCCGAGGACATCGAGGGCATGATGAGCGCTCAGGGCATCCTGACCGTTCGTGGCGGTATGACCTCCCACGCTGCTGTCGTGGCCCGTGGCATGGGCCGCTGCTGCGTCTCCGGCTGCACCGAGATCAAGATGGACGAGGAGAACAAGACCTTCGTCCTGGCTGGCAAGACCTACCACGAGGGCGATTGGCTGTCTCTCGACGGCTCCACCGGCAACATCTACGACGGTCAGATTCCCACCGTGGATGCCGAGATCGCCGGTGAGTTCGGCCGCATCATGGCCTGGGCCGACCAGTACCGCACCCTGAAGGTTCGCACCAACGCCGATACCCCCCGGGATGCCATCAAGGCCCGCTCTCTGGGCGCCGAAGGCATCGGCCTGTGCCGTACCGAGCACATGTTCTTCGAGGAAGGCCGTATCGCCTCCTTCCGGGAGATGATCTGCTCCGACACCGTGGAGGAGCGGGAGGCCGCTCTGGCCAAGATCGAGCCTATGCAGCAGGCTGACTTTGAGGCTCTGTACGAGGCCATGGAGTCCTACCCTGTCACCATCCGCTTCCTGGATCCCCCGCTGCACGAGTTCGTGCCCACCACCGAGGAAGAGATCGCCGCTCTGGCCGAGACCCAGCACAAGTCCGTGCAGGACATCAAGGACATCATCGCCTCCCTGCATGAGTTCAACCCCATGATGGGTCACCGTGGCTGCCGTCTGGCGGTCACCTATCCCGAAATCGCCGCCATGCAGACCCGTGCCGTCATCAAGGCCGCGCTGGCAGTCAAGGGCCGTCATCCCGACTGGAACCTGGTTCCCGAGATCATGATCCCCCTGACCGGCGACGTCAAGGAGCTGAAATACGTCAAGGACGTGGTGGTCAAGGCCGCTGACGCGGAGATCGCCGCTGCCGGTGTGGAGCTCAAGTACGAGGTCGGCACCATGATCGAGATTCCCCGTGCCTGCCTGACCGCCGACGAGATGGCCAAGGAAGCCGAGTTCTTCTGCTTCGGCACCAACGACCTGACCCAGATGACCTACGGCTTCAGCCGTGACGACGCGGGCAAGTTCCTGGATGCCTACTATGAGCACAAGATCTTCGAGAACGATCCCTTCGCCAAGCTGGATCAGACCGGCGTGGGCATGCTGATGGAAATGGCCGTCACCAAGGGCAAGGCCGTCCGGCCTTCCCTGCACTGCGGTATCTGCGGTGAGCACGGCGGCGACCCCATGAGCGTGGAGTTCTGCCATAAGATTGGCCTGAACTACGTCTCCTGCTCCCCCTTCCGTGTCCCCATCGCCCGCCTGGCCGCCGCCCAGGCCGCAATCAAGGATGGCAGGAATTAAGTGATTTTTGTAATTGGGAAATCTCGGCATCCCCTAACGGCCCCCAAAAGGGCAATTTTCCGCAGCCTGAGAAAACCCAAGAAAACCTAAGAATTTAAGACCTTGTGCAGTACATTTCGGTGTGCTGCATAAGGTCTTTTTCTTATCTTTTGTCCTTGCAAATCACGCAGCAGCCCCTGCTGGCACAAAGCTTCCATCTCTTGACACAGGTAGTTGTGAAGTAATCCAAAAATGGCATTGACTTTTTGGCAATAATGCGCTAAAGTAGTCGCAACGGCAAGGGTGCCGTCCCCAGAGGCTGCCCTTGCCGTTATTTGTTTTGTAAAGAAGGAATCCATATGACACAGCAGGAATTGACGCTTCGAAATTTGGGACAAAGTCTGGACGATCTGGCGAATCTGGATCCCCGAGGCTACGGTGTCTGCAAAATTCTTTACGACGCTTCCCGGAAATATACAGGAGGGCCTACCTCCATGAACGCCGCCCGCAAACTGACCCAGACGGTGAAGGATGGCGACATTGTATACATCATGACCGGCTTTGTGCTCCGCCCCTTTAAGAAGGCAGAGATGGACGGCATCGTCAGTGCGGCCCTGCTGTGCCGTGCGCTGGTTCTGGCGTTTGGGGTCAAGCCCGTTATCGTCTGCCCCAAGGCCAACTATGAGGCCGTCCGCCAGCTTGCCCCCTGCGTGGGGCTGCACCTGCGGGAGGATATGCAGGAGCTTCGGGAAATTCCGATTTCTATGGGGGTCATCGTTTTTACGGATGATGCCGCCCTTGCGCCGAAGCAGGCGGAGGAAATCATTGACAGAGACCATCCTTCCGCTGTCATCAGCGTGGAATGTCCCGGCGCAAATGAAAACGGCGTTTACCACAACGCAACGGGTCTGGACGTGACAGAGCTGGAAGCAAAGCAGGATATCCTGTTTGAAAAACTGCAACGTAAGGGCGTTCTGAACATTGCAATCGGCGATCTGGGTAATGAGATCGGCATGGGAGCCATCCATGATACGCTGGAAGCCTACATTCCCTACGCGGCGAAGGGCACCTGCCGGTGCGGCTGCGGCGGCGGCATCGCCGTGCGCACGAAAGCCGACAATATCATCACCGCCACCGTTTCCGACTGGGGCTGCTACGCCATGATCGCGGCGCTTGCCTATCTGAAAGAAAACCCGGACATCATGCACACGCCGGAGCTGGAAAAGCAGGCCATGGAGACCGCCTGCCGCAGCGGCATGATCGATATGTACGGCTGGCTGATTCCCGCCATCGACGGCTTCGGCGAGGAGATCAACCTGCCCATTGTTGCTCTGATGCGCAATCTGGTCATCAGCGCCCTGAAGCTGAAAACCGCCTGTGCCACATGGTTTGAAAAGGTGGAAGCGCTTCACTATTTTGACGAGCATTGAAAGCGCTATGGAAGAAGTAAGATTTTTAACCTGCGGCGACTGCGCCGTGACCGTGGCCTTTCGGCAGGAAATCCGGGAGGACACCAACCGAAAAATACGGTATCTGGCGCAAAAGCTGCAAAACTCCGGCATTCACGGTCTTCTGGAAACAGTGCCCACCTATTGCAGTCTGACGGTGTATTATGAGCCGCTGGTTCTTCCCAGAAGAAAGCTGGAACGCCTGATTCTTCACCAGCTCTCCTCCTACCGGGCGGATTGCGCCGAAAAAAAGCGGGTCTTTGAGATTCCCGTCTGCTACGAAGAAGAATTCGCGCCGGATATGGCGGATGTTTGCCGCCTGACGGGGCTGAGCCGGGAGCAGGTGATCGCTCTGCACAGCGGAACCGATTATCTCATCTATATGCTGGGCTTTCTGCCGGGCTTTCCCTACCTGGGCGGCATGGATTCCCGGCTGGAATGCCCACGGCTGGACAGCCCCAGAACCCGGATTCCGCCGGGCGCCGTGGGTATCGGCGGCAAGCAGACCGGCATCTATCCCCTGGCCTCTCCCGGGGGCTGGCGGCTCATCGGCAGAACCCCCGCCGCAATCTATGACCCAAGCCGGGAAAAGCCCATCGTCTATGAAGCCGGGGACTATATTCGCTTCTGTCCCATTTCCACGGAAGAATACTACGATCTTCAGACAAGCGGACAGACCGATATCCGGGAGGCAACCCTATGAAGCTGACGATTCTCTCCCCCGGCCCTCTGTCCACCATTCAGGACGCGGGACGCTTCGGCGTACTGGGCAAGGGCTTTTCCCCAGGCGGCGCTATGGATACAGAAGCCATGGCCCTGGCCAATCTGCTGGTAGGCAATGCCCCGGGGGTGGGCGTGATTGAAATGACCATGCTGGGAATCACCGCCCGGTTCGACTGTGACTGCGTGATTGCCCTGACGGGCGCCGATATGTCCGCCCGGCTGAATGAATGCCCCGTTGAGCGGTATGGTTCCATAGCCGTTCATCCCGGCGATGTACTGTCCATGAAGGCGGCAAAGACCGGGATGCGAGCTTATCTGGCAGTAGCCGGGGGCTTTGACCTGCCGGTGGTCATGGGCAGCGTATCCACCAATCTGAAATGCGGGCTGGGCGGCTTTCAGGGAAGAAAGCTGCAAGCGGGTGACGAGCTGCCCCTGAACCAGAGCGGTGCCGCATACCGCTCCCGCCGGATTTCTCCTCCCGGGAACGATCCAGACAGCATTTCCCTTCGGGTTCTGCTGGGGCCTCAGGACGATGCTTTTACGAAACAGGGCATCGATACCTTTCTGGGCAGTGCGTACACGGTGACGGACAAAGCTGACCGCATGGGTCTTCGGCTGTCCGGGGACAAAATCGAGAGCAAACACGGCGTGGATATTCTCTCCGACGGCATTGCCGCCGGATCCGTGCAGATTCCCGCTTCAGGTGAACCAATCATCATGATGGCTGACCGGCAAACCACCGGCGGCTACGCGAAGATTGCCACGGTGATCTCAGCGGACTTAAGCCGCGCGGCCCAGGCCCGGCCCGGTACCCGGATTCGCTTTGTTCGGGTGACGGAAGCGGAAGCCGTTCGTCTCCGCCGGGAAGCGGAGAAAAAGCAAAAGCAGCTGGAATACGAGCTGCTGTACGGAGAATAGGGCTCTGGGTTACTCGGCAAAATCACAATTTAGCTGGGCAGTCCCTGTCGAGGGGCCCAGAGGATGTTGGACGATTGCCAGCGTTTGTAACGCATTGCCCGCGCTGGCTCCCCGCTAAAGATCAACCACCACGATTAACCAAAAACAGAAAGGGTTGAAGACAATGGACTATTCCACCATGAAGCCCAGCCAGGTGCGTTCCCTGATCCGGCAGGGCAAGATCACCTCCCAGACCTCCGGCATGTGCGACGGCTATGCGCAAGGCAATCTCCTGATTCTGCCCCGTGCACAGGCTTACGATTTTCTGCTGTTTACCCAGCGAAATCCCAAGTCCTGCCCCATTCTGGAGGTGGGCGACACCGGCAGCCCCCTGGTGAAAAGAATGGCAGCGGGTGCCGATATCACCACAGACATCCCCAAATACCGTGTGTGGAAAAACGGCGAGCTGGTCGAGGAACGCACGGATATCTCCCAGCTTTGGCAGGAGGACTTTGTGTATTTTCTCATCGGCTGCTCCTTCTCCTTTGAGGGCGAGCTTTTGAGCGCCGGTGTGCCGGTACGGCATATTGAGGAGAGAAAAAACGTGCCCATGTACCTGACCAACATTGATTGTGAGCCCGCCGGTATCTTCCATGGTAAGCTGGTGGTTTCCATGCGGCCCATGCCGGCGGATCAGGTGATCCGGGCGGTGAGCATCACCGCCTCCATGCCGAGAGTCCACGGTGCCCCCATCCACATCGGCGACCCCGGCAAAATTGGAATTGCCGACATCAACAAGCCTGATTTTGGCGACGCGGTGACCATTCATGATGGGGAAATCCCCGTGTTCTGGTGCTGCGGCGTGACCCCCCAGTCCGTGGTTATGAGTGCAAAGCCCCCCATTGCCATTTCCCACGCGCCGGGGCATATGTTCATCACGGACGTGAAAAATTCTCTGCTGAAGGACTGATGTTATGTATACGATCGATCTGAACTGCGATCTTGGCGAAAGCTACGGCGCCTACCGTCTGGGCATGGATGAAGAAATCATCCCCCTGATTTCCTCGGCCAATGTTGCCTGCGGCTTTCACGCGGGAGATTTCAACACCATGGCAAAAACCGCCAGGCTCTGTGCGGAAAACGGAGTCTCCATGGGCGCCCACCCCGGCTTCCCGGATTTACAGGGCTTCGGGCGCAGAAACATGAGCCTGTCCCCGGTGGAGGTGCGCAATCTGATCACCTATCAGGTGGGGGCGCTGTCCGCCTTCTGCCGCAGCGCCGGAGTGCGGCTGCGCCACGTCAAGCCCCACGGGGCGCTGTACAACATGGCGGCAAAGGATCCGGCACTGGCAAAAGCCATCTGTCAGGGCATCTATTCCTTTGACCCCAGCCTGATTCTGCTGGGTCTGTCCGGCAGTGAAATGCTGAAGCAGGCAAAGGAAATCGGCCTTCCCGGCGCGGCGGAGGTCTTTGCCGACCGGGCCTATGAGGATGACGGCACCCTGGTGGCAAGGTCAAAGCCCGGGGCCATGATTACCGATGAGGATGAGGCCGTCGCCCGGGTCATCCGAATGATTCTCGAGCACAAGGTTACTTCCATCCATGGGAAGGAAATTGAGATTTGTCCCGACTCTGTATGTGTCCACGGCGACAGCCCGAAAGCCCTGCTGTTCGTAAAAAAGATCCGCACCGCGCTGGAAGCGGAGGGAATCGCCATCCAGCCCCTGTAAGAAAATGGATATCCCTTCAAAAAATCAGCCATTGTCTTCCAACGCGGAAAACAATGGCTGAAATTTTATACGGTTTCCAATCCGTGTTCGGAACTCTCCTGAGCCAGTCATCCGATGATATGAAATTGATGTGTCGATGATTCATCCTTGCAGCGTGGTACAGCCGGTGTAATCGTAGAATTCCCGCAGAACCTCGTCCTGAATGGCCTTCAAAGTGGCGGGATCTTTGCCGCCCACCGGCTGACCGTTCAGAGAGCTTGCGTGGAGGCAGAAGTTGGAGGAGGAGGACACGATGATCTCATCCGCGTTCTTCAGGAATTCAAAGGTGTAGGGCTTTTCCAGCACGGGAATGCCCAGCCGGTAGCAGGCCTGAATCATATGGGTCTTGGCAATGCCCCGGAGGATGAACTCGTCATTGGGGTGGGAGTAGAACACGCCGTCCTTCAGCACGGAGACGTTGGAGTGGGCGCATTCCGTCACAATCTCACCACGATGGAACACCGTTTCGTGGAAGCCCTTGCACTTGGCCCGCTGGGCGGTCATGACGCTGGGCAGCAGGTTCAGGGTCTTAATGTTGCAGTGGTAGAACCGGGTATCTTCTTCATCGTTGATGGCGATGGGCACATCCGGGTCGTTCAGCTTCTGGGGACGAATCAGCACCCAGAGCTTTCCGGGAGTGTCCGGCGCGTAGACGTGATTGCGCTCCTCCACGCCCCGGGTCACCTGCCAGTAGACGAAATTGATCTTGCTGTCTACCTTCTGTAAAAGCTCCGTCAAAAGCTTCCCCAGCGCTTCCTTTTCCATGGGAATGCGGATGTCCAGCAGCTTTGCGCTGGTGTAGAAGCGGTCAAGGTGATCCTGCAAAAGGTACACCTTCCCGTTGGCGCCTACGGTGGCGTCATAGCAGCCGTCGCCAAAGAAATGAACCCGGTCATTGAAAGGTACCATTACTTCCGAGGGAGTTCCGATTTTTCCGTCATAATATGCCAGTGCTTCCATTTTTCTACACTCCTGATTTCAGGACGGGCGCGGTCTTGCCGCCGCGGGCGTCGATTTATTTAGGCGCTTTCACGCCGAATTTCAGTTCCACGACTTTTTTGATGATTTCCACGCAGTTATCAAGCCCAAGGGCCGCTGTATCGAGGCACAGGTCATAGTTGGCATCCTTGGCATCATCGGCGATCTTACCGCCGTTGACAATTTCAATCTTATATTCGGAGTCGCTGGCGTTGATTTCCTCAACCGCCATATCCACGGCATTCTGGGCGCCCTCGCCGTAGATGGCGGAGCCGCCGGTCATGGCGCAAATCACGCCCACGCGGATTACCTTATCCTCGGCACCGGCGGCACTGGCGGCAGCGGTGGCAGCAGGCGCGGCGGCGCTGTCCGCGGCGGGAGCAGCGGAACCAGCCGCGGCAGTCTGGGCGCTGGAGGAACAACCGGCCATCATGCTGGTCAACATGAGCGCGGTCAGAAGCAGAGAAACAACCTTTCTTACCTTTTCCATAATAAACCCTCACTTTACAGGATTCATCAAAACAAATCTCACTCTGCCTTGTCATGAATTCGGGCCCTCAGACAAAAAAATCGGAACAAAAAAACAGAGCCACACTGCGCCTTCATACGCAGGTGACTCCATTGCCCCGTTCGTTGTTTTTATTGGCTTCATTATAGCACGCAGTTCCGACTTTGCAAGTGCTATTTTCTATAAATTCATCATTTTGTAGGTATGATAACTATTTTACAAATTTCTTTTCATTTGTTTGTGCGTTTGCACTAAATTATACGATTCTGTATGTACATTATAGCCAAGCACAGGCCTGTTTTATCGCTTCGTACCTTTTTGATTGCTTAGCGCATGAAATCTATTCACTTCATTCTTGCATTTCTTTTGTTTTCATGGTATAACGGCAAGGAAAGGCGATCCCGCCGGAAATGAGGAACCACCATAAAAAATGCACTGCTTTACGGCCTTCTGGCTTCCATGTTTTTTGCTTTGACCTTCATTCTGAACCGCAGCATGAATCTGGGAGGCGGCTACTGGCTGTGGAGTGCTTCCCTGCAGTATCTGTTCATGCTGCCAATGCTCTGGCTTCTGCTGCGCCGGCAAAAGGCAGCTGCCGCCGTTGTGAAACAGATCCGCTGCCGCCCGGTGGTCTGGCTGCTCTGGAGCACTGTCGGCTTCGGTCTGTTCTACGCGCCGCTTTCCATGGCCTCCTGCTATGGGGAATCCTGGTTCGTTGCCGCCACCTGGCAGATAACCATTGTGGCCGGCGTGCTGCTGACGCCCCTGTTCGGCAGCAGAATTCCTGTCAAAAACCTCCTGTTTTCCGCGGTCATCCTGGCCGGAATCTTTATGCTCCAGTTGCCCCGTCTGGAAAACATGGAATCCTCCGGCTCGCTGAAGGCGCTGGCACTGATCCTCATTGCGGGCGTATGCTATCCTCTTGGGAACCGAAAGATGATGGCCCACTGCCCTGCCGGGTTCTCCACGACCCAGCGCGTCTTTGGAATGACCCTGTGCAGTATGCCCTTCTGGCTGCTGTGCTCCGTTTACGCGTTGTTTACCCACGGACTTCCTTCCTTCGGTCAAGTCGTTCAGTCTGTGAGTGTGGCACTGTTTTCTGGTGTCGTAGCAACCCTGCTGTTCTTCGAAGCTACGAATCTGGTCAGGCACAATCCAAAGCAGCTGGCTATCATTGAAGCCACGCAGGCAGGTGAGGTTCTGTTCACCCTGCTGGGCGGAATCCTGTTTCTTCACGATTCCCTGCCCACAAAAGCCGGTTTTCTGGGAATCGGTATCGTCGTGCTTGGGATGCTTCTGAACAGTTTGTCCGGCTGATCCCGCCCGACAATGTCCAAGGCGGGACAGTAGCAAACGAGTAATTCACAGGTTTCTTTGCCCGCAGGGGCGCAAGGGGGCTGTCTCAACATGATTGTAAGAATCATGCGGGCAGCCCTCTTTTTTGTTTTGCTCCCGCGGCATCCGAAAGCTTTCTCTGTCAGGAACAGGCGGGAATGCAATTTCCGCGTTTTTTGGGATAACGGGCAGGTTGAACGGGGGCTGAACAGTATTTTTCGTAGAAAAATTACTTTTTTTGTAAAAAAATGACTTGTGTAACCGTTCAAGAAATGATATCATAAATGTGATTCTGGATTTCTGCATCGAGGCCGCGCCGGTTTATTGGGCTATCGTCCAAAAAAGCGCGGCTCTTTCCGACTTCATCCGGGGCAGATTCAGATGCGCGATGGAAAGAAACCAAACAGGGAGATCGCTACCATTCGGACACAGACGCTCTTCATTTCCGCTATGGCACTGCTGATGCTGCTGGCGTTCTTCAGTTGGATTAAAGTACAGCGCAGCAGCCAGATGGTGAAGCTGGAGCAGGAGACGAACAAGGAGCTGAATCGGCTGCGCATGGTAGCAGAGTCAGCCAACGCCGCGAAAAGCACCTTCCTGAACAATATGTCCCACGACATTCGGACACCCATGAATGCCATCATCGGCTTTACCAACATTGCGCTGAAGCTCAATCCCAAGCCCGAGATCAAAACCTGTCTGGATAAGATCAGCGACAGCTCCGAGCACCTGCTGACCCTTATCAATGATGTGCTGGATATCAGCCGAATTGAGAGCGGCAAAATCCAGTTCATGCCTGCCCCTGTTGATATTACAGAGGTTGCGGATACGGTTGTCAGCATTACCTATGGCTTCCTCTCCAACCGAAATATCCATTTCAGCTTCCATCAGGAGGCGCTGAAGGAGCCCTATGTATTGGCGGATGCCGTGCGGATTCGGGAGGTTCTGGTAAACATTCTGGGCAACGCGGTGAAATTCACCAACGACAGTGGCGCTTCCCATGGAGCGGACGGATGAGAGCGCAATTCAGAAGCGGGACATCAGCGACTGCATCCACGATATTTCCGATGTGTCCGTTCTGATGGCAGAGGATAATGACCTCAACGCGGAAATCGCGACCATCCAGCTGGAAGAGCTGGGCATCCAGATCACCAGAGCCGCTGATGGAAAGCAGGCTGTCTCTATCTTCGCGGAGAACCCATCGGGAACCTTTGACATTATCCTGATGGATATTATGATGCCGGAGATGAACGGCTATGAAGCCACAGCCGCAATCCGCAGTCTGCCGAACCGTCCCGACGCTTTGCTTATCCCCATCATTGCCATGACCGCCAACGCCTTCGCGGAGGATGTACAGGCATCTCTGGACGCGGGCATGAACGGACATTTGTCAAAGCCCATCGTCATAGACGAGGTGGTAAAGGCCATTTCCCGAAATGTACGCAGAAAATAACGCAAAAAGAACGAAAGGGGTTCCCATTGACCGCAGTCTTGGGAGCCCCTTTTTCGTATCAATCATCCTTCTTTCTCCTTCCGTTACCACCGCTTTCCCTCATAGAGTCTTTTCAGCATTTTTACAGCGGAATTTCCCCCGTCATCGTGAACGTACACATCATACTGCCCCGGAATGCTGCCGAAGGTAACGACCCTATCCGCGCCGATGCGTTTTTGCAGAATTTTCAGCATATTTGCCTTACAGGCATCTGCGGCATAGACCTTCAGGTAGGTGTAGCCGTCGTATTCCGACGCCGGGTACAGCATGACCCGCACCGTAGTGCCAAGGACTTCCCGAATCCGCCCCGCAATCTTCTGGGCGTGGTCTGTCCGGGTCAGAGTCATGATGTAGAGCACCTGCTCCCGCCCTTCGTCACTGCGGTAGGCCTTGCCGGTATAGTTTCGGTAGGGTGAGCGACGCAGACGGTCAAACATATCTTTTTCCGCGTCGTTTTTGAATTCCCCGTAATAGATCAGGAGGGTGTTGTCCCTGAGGACGTTCACAAAGGCGTGTGCTCCTTCCGATTCAATCATGGCCTCCACCCGCGCCGCCGCTGACCGTTCAAGGGCGAATACATCCAAATAGCGGTTCTCCCGGATGTCGTAGAGCACCGCCCCATCCATGGCAATCACCGGCAGCTTCAGGTTGATACCGCTTAAGGGATCCATCATAGATGCCGGGGTTCGGATGGTGGAAATGGTGAAATTGACCCCCTGGGCAATGAGCCGGTTCAGCTCCACCTTATTATACGGAATCATAACCTCCCGGCTGGACACCAGAACGGAGTCGATGCCGCTGACGTAGAGGACGTTCTCCTTCTGTTTCACCGGCCGGTGGGCAGAATTCAGCAGTACCCCCACGCCGATGCCGATGAGGGTATCGAGGACACGGTTGAAGGCGAACAAATAGGGGTTTTCGTCAAAGCTGTGATTGAAGGCGATGGTGAGAAACACCACGCAGGAAAAATAGGAGGCGTTGCGCTTTTCCAGCAGCACCGTGGTATAGAGGACGGGAATCAACATCAGGCAGGACGTTATGTAAACTGTCGTTTTGTTTCCACCGCCCAGCGCCCGGAACACCAGAAGGAACGCCAGCCCATAGGCCGCCCCCAGAAAGGTGCCAATGGTGCGCTGCTTTGCCATGGCGAGGGTGGAGGTGGTGTAGGGCTGGATGCACCAGAGCACCGCCAGAATGCTGTAAAAGGGAATGCCGCTGCCGATGGGCAGCAGCTCCCGGAGAAAGTAGATTCCCACGCAGATCAGGGAACCCAAAGAGGACTTCATGATCCGCGCGCCGATGGGGGGCAGAGGCTTTTTCATGGCTTCTCCTTCTTTCCTAACACTTGTGCAATCCAATGTAAGGCGGGGGCTTGCCTCCGCCGCATCGTGTCGAATGAAGCGTATGTCATTCCGAGGGAGCGGAGCGACCGTGGGAATCCGTTTCCTAAAAGCTTAAGCGAAATGATCGATAAAGCCGCAGCATCTGGAGAACGGATTGCCACGCCAGTGTGCGCACTGGCTCGCAATGACATGGTTTTTAACAATCTGCGGCGGAGTCACGACCCCGCCCTGCGATCACGGAAAAAGCGGCGCTGGATTTACAGCGCCGTCTTTTCACGCAAACATCTCTCTGACCAAACCCGCCAGTATTTTTACGGTTCCCTCCGCGCCGAAGCGGCTGGAATCAATCATGATGTCCTTGTTGGTGGAAGCGTCCACATACTCCGGGCAGTACCGCCGGTGGTACAGCTCCCGGGATCGGTCGATTTCCCGGATCATCTTCTTCGCGGTCTTCTCGTCCAGCTTCGCCAGCTCCACGGCATTGCGGAGCCGGGCATCCATAGGCGCGTAGATATACACGTTCAGGCGGTTCTCCATGTCCATGAGAATGCTGTCGGCGCAGCGGCCCACGATGATGCAGGACTCCTTCTGGGCAAGATCCCGGATGATATTTTTCTGAATCAGGAAGATTTCATCCCGCATACTGGCAATGCCCATGCCCAGAGGGTACTGCTGCTTAAAATAGATGGACTTGGAATTTTCTTCCGTATTGCTGATAACGGACACCGGCAGGCCCATGCGGCTGGCGGTCTCCTCCACAATGTCCCGGTCGTAGAAGTCCACCCCCAGCTCCCGGGAGAGCTGCTGGGCAATCATCCGGCCCATGGAGCCGAACTGCCGGGAAATGGTGACCACATACTGCTTCATGGCATTACCTCCTGCCGCCGGGCGGGCACCGCTTTTTTACGCTTCTGCATCCTTCTGACCACGCAGGACAGGGTGAAATTGATGATAAAATAAATCAGGCACGCAAAGCCGAACAGGACAAACACATCGGATACGTTCACGGTGTTCAGGCCGTTATACCGATGGGCAGAGCTGAGGAGCTTCTTCACCCGGCTCATCAGCTCAATGGTCGCCACGTTGGCAAGATAGGAAGAATCCTTGATGGTGGTAATGACCTGACTTAATAGGGTGGGCACGATGTTGCGGAAGGCCTGGGGCAGCACGATGTAGAGCATGATCTGCACCGTGGAAAAGCCCTGAGAATGCCCCGCCTCAAACTGTCCGTGGGCAACGGAGTTCAGGCCGCCCCGGACAATCTCCGCGATGACGGAGGAGGTAAACAGAATCAGCGCCACCGCCGTTTTGAACAGGAGCTTGACCTCAGCGGAGGACAGGCCCCACATCTTGTGCTCCAGCGCCTTGGGGCAGGGGCAGAACACAAGGCAGATGAAAATCCACAAAAGCAATGGGGTATTGCGGAAAATTTCAATGTAAATCACAGAAAGCCACTGGAAAACCCTGGTTTTTTTGCTGGTACAGTAGTTTCTGACCATGGCGAGGATGGAGCCAAACAGGATGCCGCAGAGCACCGCCACCACGGAAATGACGATGGTGAAGGCCACGCCCTTCATAACGTAGGCGAATACGGCTGGGTTCGTAATCATGGTGAGACTGCCTTTGAACGCTTCCATTTACCGCACCCCTTCCAGACTTTTTGCCGGTCTGCCCGTGCGGACATCCCGCTTTTTAAGCGATATTTCCCACATACTTGCTAAAGAAGACAGCGGACAGCAGACGATGAAGAACAGCAGGCCGCTGACTAAGTATGCCGGGGCGTAGGCGCCGCCGGTATTCTCGCCGGTGACAAAGCTGTAGGTTACAGAGATCAGATCCGCGCCGCCGACAATGTACAGGCAGGAGGTGTTTTTAATCAGGTTCACCACCTGATTGACCATGGGCGGCAGGATAATCTTGATGCTCTGGGGCAGGATGATATAGTACATCCGCTGCAAATACCCAAAGCCCTGGGCCATGGCGGCCTCAAACTGGCCCCGGGGAATGGCCTCGATGCCGGAGCGCACCACCTCCGCCATATAGGCCCCATGGTAGATCCCCAGCGTCAGAATGCCGGTGTTGATGATGCCGATGCTGTGATCGGAAAAGGCCAGCGCGTAGTAAAGAAAACACATTTGCAGCAAAACCGGGGTATTCTGGATGACTTCCACATACACCCGGGCGAGGAAGGCCAGTGCCCGCTTTCCGCTGGTGGCGAACAGGCCGAAGAGAATGCCCAGCACCAATGCCAGCGCCAGCGCAAACAGCGCCGTCACCGCCGTATTTTCGAGGCCCAGCAGAAAGGTACCGCGGTAGGTCCAAATTTTACTCCACGCATCGGCGGAAAACAGTCCAGCCATAAATTGCCTCCTTTGTCTTTAGAAACGCTATATCGTTGCGAGCCTGTGACCGGTGTCACTGGCGCAGCAATCCGTTCTCCAAATACTATGCTATTATTTCATACCATCCCATTTAGAGAACGGACTCCCTTTTGGTATACTGGGGCGGGGGCAAGCCCCCGCCTTTCAGTAATACGTGAATGAACTTAGGCGATGCCGTTCTCGGCGATCAGGGCATCAATGGTGCCGTCAGCCAGCCAGCCGGTGACCAGCGTCTCGCACAGCTCGCTCATGCCGGAGCCCTTGACGGTGGCAATGCCGTACTCCTGGGGAGCGAACTTGTCTTCAATGTAGGAGCGGCCATCGGTGTGGTAGACAGCCAGGATGGACTTATCCACGCAGAAGGCATCCACTTCACCGGCGCTCAGAGCGGTGGAAATGGTGGGATAATCGTCGTACTGGGCGAAGCTCACGCCATCAGTCCAGGTAGCGGGATCGAAGGAATCGGCATCAAAGCCGTCGCCGGACAGAACGCCCGCCTCGATCATGGCCTTCACCAGCGCCTTGCCGGAGGTAGAGCCGGAGGAAACGCCAACCTTCTTATCCTTCAGGTCAGCCAGAGTCTTGATGCCGGAAGCATCCTCAACCAGCACGGTGACGTAGTCGGTGTAGTAGGGAGTGGTGAAGTCCCAGCTCTTCTTGCGCTCCTCGGTGATGGTGAAGGTAGCCAGCACGCAGTCAATGTCGCCGGAATCTAGCAGCTCGGTACGGGTGGCAGCGGTGACGGCGGTGAACTCCACGTCCACGCCAAGGTACTCGGCGATCTTCTGAGCCAGAGAAATCTCCATGCCGGAATACTCGCCGGTCAGCTCATCCTGGAAGCCGAAGCCCAGAACGGCGTTCTTGACACCCACACGCAGAACGCCCCGGTCAACGATCTTCTGTACGTCCTCAGCTAGAACTGCGGGAGCCGTGGTCTCAGCGGCAGCGGGCGCAGCGGTGGCAGCCTCAGTAGCTGCGGGAGCGGGGGCGGCGGTAGCTACAGGTGCCTCGGTCTTGGCGCCGCAGCCTGCCAGAATGGGCAGCAGCATCAGGGCGCACAGGACAACGGATACAAAGCGCTTCATTTTCATAGTCTTTTCCTCCAAATAAACAATTTTATTTCAACCGCCGGAGGTCAGCCCGGCAGGAAGAAACGGATGGGGTGTTTTTCGAAATACCAACTCTTTGAGCGTTTACGGTCGAGGGGCCCAGAGGATGTCGGATGACTGCCCAGCGTCCGTAACGCACTGTCAGCGGCGACTCGCCGCCGGTCGAGGGGCCCAAAGGATGTCGGATGACTGCAGGGGTTTGTAACGCATTGGCTGCCGGCCCTGCCGGCTTATTTGCGTATGATTTTGCCAAGGAACTGCTTGAGCCGTTCGTTGGTGGGGTTCTCGAAGAATTCGTCCGGGGTGCCCTCCTCCAGAATCATGCCGTCGGCCATGAAGACGATACGGTCAGCCACCTGACGGGCAAAGCCCATTTCGTGGGTCACCACCACCATGGTGATGTTTTCCTTCGCCAACTTGATCATCACGTCCAGAACCTCCTGAATGGTCTCTGGGTCAAGAGCGGAGGTAGGCTCGTCAAACAGGATGATTTTCGTCTGGGCGCACAGGGCACGGGCGATGGCAATCCTCTGCTGCTGGCCGCCGGACAGGGTGGTGGGGTACACATGGGCCTTGTCCCGCAGGCCAACCACATCCAGATAATGATAAGCCAGTTCCTCGGCCTCCTTGCGGCTCTTGTGGTGCAGCTTCATGGGCGCCAGCGTCAGGTTGTGGAGCACCGTCATGTGGGGGTACAGGTTAAACTGCTGGAACACCATGGAGGTGGTGCGGCGGACAAGCTTTGTCTTGTTCTTCGCCGTCAGCTCCTCGCCATCGATGTACACATGACCGCTGGTGGGGGTCTCCAGGAAGTTCATGCACCGCACGGTGGTGGACTTGCCAGAGCCGGAGGGGCCGATGATAACCAGCTTCTCGCCCTCCTTGACCTCCAGATTCACGTCCTTCAGAACGTGAAGGTCGCCAAAATATTTCTCAACATGCTCCAGTTTTATCATTGTCCTCATCCCCAAACAGCTGAATAATCAAAAAAGGCGTCTTTCGCCCCAAAAAGGGAAGAAAAACGCCTTTGCTTTTCATTGCTTTGTGTGTTAAATTTATACAAAACAGTATACACCTCATTGTGCATTTTGTCAACTGTTTTTTTCTGAACCCTATTTCTCCCAGCGTTGCCCTGCAAACGATCACTACGGATTTCTATGACAGGCAGTGCGTGACTGTCGGACAAAACCACTTCCTTCGCAGAGGGGTACACAAAAACCCGGCAGGGCGGTGTCCTGCCGGGTTCCTTTGATTGTCATACGGATATTCCATGAAAATGCTTCATTCGGCAGAAGGGAGCACTTCACAGGAAAACCCTGGATACGGCAACGCCTTGGGGCTGTAAAAGATTGCCACACCTGCGTGCGCGCTGGTTCGCAATAACAGCCTTTCTTATCAGCCCCAAATCGTATCAGATGTCGAGGCCCGCGTGGTAAGCCGTGTACATTGCGTTGGTGATGTTGGAGACTCTGACACAGTCGCCGATCTCACGAACCCAGGGCGCGCAGCCCCGCAGCAGCAGCACATCGTCCCGGTTGGAGCGCTGACCCACGGCGCAGATCACAGTGGTGCCGGGAATCAGGACTTCCTCGCCCTCGGCATTCTTAGCCAGCAGGCCCTCCTTGGTCACCTGCAGGCCGGTGTGGTTCAGGTGCACGGTGGTGTACTTGTCCACCTGCTGCATCAGAATGGGACGATGACGGATGTTGCAGTCCACTGCCAAGGCGTCACGCATCTCAACGATGTGTACCTTCTTGCCCTCCATGCCCAGATGCACGGCGCACTCACAGCCTGCCAGACCGCCGCCCAGCACCACAACGCTGTCGCCGACCTTGTCCTTTTCCAGATAGTAGTTGTTCACAACCACCACGTTGTCGCCATTCATGCCGGGCAGAGGCGGAACGATGGGCTTGCTGCCCACGGCCAGAATCAGAGCCTCGGGCTTCAGCTCGTTCAGCAGCTCCTCGGTGGCGGGGGTATTCAGACGAACCTCCACGCCTGCCAGCTCCATCTGCCGCTCCAGGGTCACACCCAGCTGATACATCTCGTACTTAAAGGGCAGCGCCTGCTCGCTCTTGAGGATACCGCCCAGCTTGTCGCTCTTTTCCAGCAATGTAACCTGATGGCCCCGCTGGGCAGCGGTCAGGGCAGCCTTCATACCGGCCACGCCGCCGCCGACCACCACCACGCGCTTGCGCACGGCAGCGGGCGTAATGTCCATACCCTCGCATTCACGGCCGATCAGGGGATTGACGGCGCAGCGACGGGTGCCGGTGGTGGGACGCTCCGCCATGCAGGTGAAGCAGCGCAGGCAGCGGACAATCTCGTCGTCCCGGCCCGCCATGACCTTGTTGGGAAGCTCGGGATCGGCAAGCAGGGCACGGGCCATTTCCACCACGTCCGCCTTGCCGGAGGCGATGATCTCCTCCATCTGGGCAGGATCGTTCAGCGCGCCCAGAGTGGCCACAGGAACCTTGACGTGCTTCTTGATCTCGGCGGCCAGATGCACGTTGGCACCGTGGGGAGCAAACATGGGCAGATGGGTATTGAAGAAGCCGAACTGATAGGAACCGGCGGAGACGTGGATCATGTCCACCAAATCCTCCACGCCCTTGGCAATCTCCACACCGTCCTCCAGAGTGTAGCCGCCGTCAAACAGCTCGGAGCCGCTCATACGGAACTCGATGGGGAAGCCGGGGCCGACGGCGTTGCGGACGCTGGTCAGCACTTCCCGCGTAAGACGCAGCCGGTTCTCAAGGCAGCCGCCGTACTCATCGGTACGATGGTTGAAGGCGGGAGACAGGAACTGGTTTAGCAGCCACCCGTGACCGCCGTGGACCATGACCATCTGGAAGCCCGCCCGCTTGGCAAGACCGGCGGTGTCGCCGTAGGCCTTGACGATATCCTGAATCTGCTCACGGGTCAGGGCCTTGACAGGGATGCCGTCGGGACGCACCCAGTCACTGGGGCCGAACTGGCTCAGGCCCTTCTTCTTGTCCTTGTCCACCAGATAAGTGCCGGCGTACTGGCCGGAATGGCTCAGCTCCACGCTGGCCACCGCGCCGTGACGGGAGATTGCGTCGGCCGTCCATGTCCAGCTGGCAAGGCACCCGGGGGTGGTCAGGTTCAGGTGGAACATATGGGAAGCGTCGGTCTCGGGATGCACCACCAGCTCGCTGGCGGTGACGGCAGCGGCGCCACCCTTGGCCCGCAGCTCATAGAAGCCGGGGGTTCTGGGTCCGACACAGCAGTCGGCGGTGATATCCGTGCCGCCCATGGGTGCGGAGAACATGCGGTTGCGGAAGGTCACCCGGCCCAGAGTGATGGGCTTGCACAGATTGGGGTATTTCTGAATCATGTTGCATTCCTCCTTGGATATTTAGCAGAATCGATGAAATCTCTGTATCATTCGATTGTTTTTAATAAAACAAAACAGCCACTGATGTCCTATCCAAATTGTCAGGATATCAATGGCTGTTTTCTGTTAGACGTGAAACGGATTACTTGGCAGCCAGGGCCTTGGCAGCCTGTCCGGCGGAAGCAGCGTCCTCGGTGTAGACATCAGCGCCGATCTCGTTGGCGAAGGCCTGGGTGATGGGAGCGCCGCCGACCATGATCTTGAACTCACTACGGCGAGGATGCTTGTTCAGAGCAGCCACGGTCTCCTGCATGGCAGGCATGGTGGTGGTCAGCAGAGCGGAAACGCCAATGACGGTGATCTCGGGATCGTTGGCAGCTTCCAGGAACTTCTCAACGGGGACATCGATGCCCAGGTCGACGACCTCGTAGCCGGTGGACTCGATCATCATGATAACCAGGTTCTTGCCGATGTCGTGCAGGTCACCGGCAACGGTGCCCATGGCCATCTTGCCAACCTTGGAAGCGTTGTCGCCAGCCAGGTAGGGCTTCAGAACCTCAACGCCCTTCTTCATGGCCTTGGCAGCAATCAGCATCTCGGGAACGAAGATCTCGTTTCTCTTGAACTTGTCGCCGACGATTGCCATGGCGTCAATCATGCCTTTGTTCAGGATGTCGATCGGAGCGTTGCCCTCGTCCAATGCTTCCTGAACCAGACCGGGTACCAGTTTCGACTTACCGATTTCTACGGCATGGGCCAGTTCTTCAATTTTAGACATTTTAGTTTCCCCCTATAAATGTTCTTTTATGGTTATTAATTGGCCTTGACGGGGCCAAATTTTCCATCACGGTATGCGCTGATGTACTCCATGCAATACTCGTCCAGGCCCAGCATGGCCTCGGTGGCGTACATCATACCCATCATATCCCGGTTGGTGGGATCCAGCACGGCGGAATCCATACCAGCCTTCATAGCCAGAACCAGGAAGGCCTGATTCAGCAGCTTGCGGACGGGCAGGTTGAAGGAGATGTTGCTCACAGCGCCGGTGACATGGATGCTGGGGTACTTCTCCTTGACGGTGTGGATGACTTCCTCGACCATGGCGATGCCGTCCTCGGAGGTGCAGAGCATCTCAACCAGAGGATCGATGTGCAGGCGGCTGGGAGCGATGTTGTACTCCTTGGCCTTGGCCATCAGCTGGTCAAACACGGTCAGCCGCTCCTCTGCGGACTGAGGAATGCCCTTGGCGCACAGCAGAGCGATGCACTGCCAGGTGGTGTTTGCAATGGCGGGGAAGATAACATCAACCTTGTTGCCTTCCATGGAGACGGAGTTAATCAGGCCGGGCTTCTTGCAGAACTTCATGGCCTCAACGCAGACGTTCGCGTCGGGGCTGTCGATACAGATGGGAGTGTCGGTGACCTCCTGAACCAGGTCGATCATCCAGTGGAGGGTCTCCACCTCGTTGTCCTTGACGGACGCACACACATCGATAAAGTCAGCGCCAGCTTCGGTCTGGATCTTCGCCAGATTACGGATCCAGTCCTCGTTCCGCTCCGCGATTGCCTTTGCAACAGAGGGAATCGAGCCGTTGATCTTTTCACCAATCAGAATCATCGTTAACCAACCTCCAGTTGTTTATTTGCTACAATCGTACTATATCATACGTTTTGCGATAAGGAAAGCAAATAGAATTTGCCGAGATTGCAACAATAAGTTGCATCCCTGCAACAAATGATTGAATTTCCAGTTTTTGTGTGTTATGATGTAGTCACAGAAGGGGGGGGTGTGTTTCATGGAGCTACGGCAGCTGCGATATTTTCTCTCAGTGGCGGACACACGCAGTTTTGTCAGCGCCGCCAGCAAGCTGTTCATTTCCCGGCAGGCCATCAGCAAGGCCATCTCCCAGCTGGAAAGCGAATTGAACGTGGAGCTGTTCATGCGGGACTCCAACGGCGCCTTCCTCACCCCCGCCGGCGTCATGTTCTACGAGCGGGTGCGCACCCTGGTCATGGAGCTTGACAACCTGGGCGCCGACATGAAAAACTACGGCACCCGCTTTCACCAGCACATCCGCCTGGCCTTCTCCATCAGCGTCATGTCCCTGTTCGAGCCGAAGCTGCTGGAATACAAGAGTTCCCAGGCCAATCTGGACATTCACTATCAGGAAAGCCCCAAGGAGCTGTGTCTTCAGCTGCTGCAGGAGCACAAGGTGGATATGATTGTTACACCCATGCTGCTGAAGGATCCCATGGTGATCTGTGATCGGCTGATGGACTCCCCGCTGGGCGTCCTCATTCAATGGAACCACGCGCTGAGTGAATTGACGGAGATCGAACCGTCAGACCTCCAGTGGATTCCGCTGGCTGTTCACTCCGACCATTTCCCCAAGGATCTGTATCAGGGTACGAATCTGCGGGTGCAGTATCAGGGCTATGACTTTCAGCGGCTGTTCCGTCTGGTGGAGCAGGGGCTGTGCGCACTGATTCTGCCCCGGTGCTTCACGCCGCTGATCCCTGTCACAACCAAGTGGATTCCCATTGTGGACACGCCGCCATGGACGCTTTACAAGGCCTATTCCCGAACCTCGGAAAGGAATCAGCTCTACAGCGCCGCGCTGGATGAGCTGCATCTGCGCATTTTTCGGGAGGTCGCCGAGAACAAGGGGGATGAAACATGTCTGATTTGAAACAGCTGGCGGAGCTGGTCGAAAGCGGCCGGAGCCATGAGGTAGAAGCCTACACCCGGGGGCTGCTCAGCGAGGGGGTCTCCCCTGAAACCATTGTCGCTGAGGGTTTTATGCCCGGCATGTACGAGGTGGGCATGAAATTCGACCGGCAGCAATACTTCATCACCGATATGCTGATGGCGGCCCGGGCCATGAAACTGGGCTATGCCGTCATTCAGGACTGGCTGGGCACTGCCCTGCCGGTGTGCAAATACAAGGTCGTCATCGGAACCGTTCAGGGTGATCTGCACGACATCGGAAAAAATCTCGTTGCCATGGCCATGCGCTCCGTGGGCCTGGAAGTGGTGGATCTGGGCGTGGACGTGCCGCCCCAGCAGTTTGTGGGGGCGGTGGCTGCCGACCCCGACGTAGCGTTGGTTGCCGTCTCCGCATTGCTGACCACCACCCTCCCCGCCATGCGCAAAACCGTCTCCCTGCTGAAACGCAGTTCCGCGTCAAAACGCATCCGAATCCTTGTGGGCGGTGCCCCCGTCACCCAGGAAAAGGCCACGGCAATGGGTGCGGACGTCTATACCGAAACCGCTTTTCAGGCGGCAAACGCCGCCCGGGATATCATTCGTGAAATGGAGGAAGCCAAACAATGAAGCTGAAAATTCAGGAGCTCGACCGGGTCATCGACGCCCCTGCCGGCGCGAATCTGCTGGAAGTGCTCCGGGAAAACGGTCTGCACCCGGATGCCCCCTGCGGCGGCAAGGGAAAATGCGGCAAGTGCAAGGTGCTGGTGGATGGCGTGGAGCAGTTGGCCTGCCAAACAAGCGTGGACAGGGATCTGTCGCTGGTGCTTCCCCATCTGGACAGCGCCCAGATTCTGACAGATGCCCGCACCGCCAGCGTGAAGCCCGACGGAGCCAACCGCTACTGCATCGCCTTTGACCTTGGTACCACCACCGTGGTGGCCTATCTGATGGACGGCATCACAGGGCAGACGCTGAGCAAAACCAGCTGCATGAATCCTCAGGCCCAGTTCGGCGCGGATGTGATCTCCAGAATCGAATACGCCATGGAAGGACACGCTGCGGAGCTGTCCGGCTGCATCCGGCAGGCCCTGGGGGAGCTGACCGAAAGCGCGGCGAAGCAGGCAGGGATCTCCCCGACGGATATCACCGCCGCCAGCATCGTGGGCAACACCGCCATGCACCATCTGCTGCTGGAAATTGACCCCAAGCCCCTGACGGTGCCCCCCTATATGCCCAACGTCTCCGAAGGGCTGACCCTGTCCCCGGCGGGGCTTCTGCCCATCAATCCGGCAGGCACGGTGCGGATTCTGCCGAATATCGCGGGCTTTGTGGGCGCGGACACCGTGGGCTGTCTGCTGGCAACGAAGCTGGACACGCTGGATGACCTGACCCTGATGATCGACATCGGCACCAACGGTGAAATGGTGCTGGGCAATAAACATCGGAGAATTGCCTGCTCCACCGCCGCGGGCCCGGCCTTCGAGGGCGCGAAAATTGAATGCGGCATGCGTGGCGCGCCCGGCGCGGTGGATCATGTCACCGTGGAGGATGGAACGCTGCGTTTCCACGTCATCGGTGAGGGCGAGGCAGTGGGACTGTGCGGTTCCGGCCTTCTCGACCTCATCGCCGCTCTGCTGGAAACCGAAGAAATAAGTGAAAGCGGGCGAATGGAGAGCGGAGCTACCTATCAATTGGAAGGGACGAAGGTCTACTTAACCCAGAAGGATGTGCGGGAGGTGCAGCTGGCCAAAGCCGCCATCCGCGCGGGCATCGAACTAATGTGCAAACGCATGGGTGTGAAGGCAGCGGATATCCGTCAAGTGCTGCTGGCGGGCGCCTTCGGCAACTATCTGGACCCCAGATCCGCCTGCGCCATCGGCATGATCCCCCCGGTACTCCGGGAGCGCATCATTCCCATCGGCAACGCCGCCGGTGAGGGCGCGAAAATGGCGGTGCTCAACGTGGAGGAATACGAATACAGCAAACGGCTGGCGCAGGGAACAGAGTTTCTGGAGCTGGCCTCCATGCCGGAATTCAATGACTGCTATGTGGACTGTCTGTGCTTTGAGGAGGAGTAAAAATGGACTACGCGATGATTGAGAAAATGGCCCAGGAGGCGGGCTTTACCCATGTGGCCCCGCTGGACCCCAAGACCCTGCAATTAAAGCCGGAAGTCCGGCAGATGTGCCAGGCGAATTCCTGCGGCATGTACGGCAAGCGATGGAGCTGTCCCCCGGGCTGCGGTGCTCTGGAAGATTGCGCAGAGCGGGTCAGCCGCTACAGCCACGGCATTCTGGTTCAGACGGTGGGGGAGCTGGAGGATGAGCTGGACGGCGAGGGCATGATGGACGCGGAGCACCAGCACAAGGAAAACTTCCTGAAAATGAACAAGCTTCTGCGGCAGGATCACGCCGATGTACTGGCGCTGGGGGCGGGCTGCTGCACATTGTGCAAGACCTGTACATACCCGGACACCCCCTGCCGCTTCCCCGACCGGCAGATTTCCTCCATGGAGGCCTACGGACTGGTGGTGCTAGAGGCCTGCAAGGCCAACAATCTGCCCTACTATTACGGAAAATGCACCATTTCCTACACCGGCTGTTTCCTGTATAACGACTGACATGAAAAAAGGCGGACGCTTGGCGCCCGCCTTTTGGTATGCAATTAGAAGTACTTCTTGCTGGCCAGATCGATCTGACGGGTGGTCTCCTCGTAAACGCCGGGGAAGGTGGACACAGCCAGGCCCTGAGAGGCGCCGGGAATGAAGTACAGCTTGCCGCACTCACGGCAGGCCCGGTCAACTTCACGCTCAACGTCAGCCACCGTCCAGCCGGGGAAGTCGATGGTAGCGGAGTCGATGCCGCCCATAAAGCTGATCTTGCCGCCGTACTGCTTGATCAGCTCGGGGATATTGTTGCAGGTCATGACGCCCTGCCAGATGTCGATGCCCAGGTCGATCATGTCGGGCACCAGGGTAGCGGCGTAGGAGTCGGAGTGGTGGATGATCAGCTCCACGCCGTGGGCCTTGTAGTAGCCGTAAACCTTCTCATAGCAGGGCTTGATGAACTCCCGGAACATAGCGGGGGACAGGAAGGTAGACTGCTGGCTGCCCCAGTCGTCGTGGTGGAACAGAGCGTCGGGCTTGATGTACTTGCAGATTTCGGCGGCCAGATCCAGCTCAAACTGGGTGATGACGTCGAGAATCTCGTGCATCTCATCAGGATACTCGTAGAAGGCCATCAGGCAGTTCTGAATCTCCATCAGATAGTGGCTCTGCTCGAAAATTCCGGGGAACACAGCGGAGGTAACAAAGTACTCGTTGCGGTCGACCTTTTCAGCAGCCTCAATGAAGGGCTCCCAGACCTGGGCGTCATAGACGACCTGAGGCACCTTCAGGTACTTCTGCCACTCCTCGATGTCCTTGATGACGATCTTCTCGGGGGTGTGGACGGGGAAGGCGCCGGGGGTTC
This sequence comes from Clostridiales bacterium, assembly GCA_022786995.1. Lineage (GTDB taxonomy): Bacteria > Bacillota > Clostridia > Oscillospirales > Oscillospiraceae > Faecousia. Next base: position 30,086 of record JALFUW010000077.1, on the reverse strand, counting down.
CTTCGGGCCAGGAACGGGTAACACCCCAGGCGTTCACCACGTTGTGCTGACCAGGCTTGGGAGCGGGGTTGTGGATAGAGAAGCCGTTGGGAACCTGCATGGCAAAAGCCTCGTACTGGTTCACGAAACGATCAGGGTTGCCTCCATGAATGGTCTCCAGAAGGTTCTGTCTTTTGGTTAACATAATTCTTCCTCCATAAATTTCATATTACTTCAATCCCATTGCGGGATATGCAGTCCAAATTGGGTCGCGGTCAGAGTTCTCGCTTCTTCCTCCGTCACGGTGCGAGCAGTCGTCTGACCGCGGTTAAAGGTGGTAAAGCTGTCCCCCACCAGCGAGATCCAGCCCTCCGGCTGGCACAGGTAGAGTATTTTTCTCTTGTTGAAAGGAGAATGGCTGTGGATGGCATAGTAGCCATTGAGCAGGGCAAAGTCCACGTCCAGCCAAAGCTCATCCCGGAATTTCAGCATTCTTGTCTGGGTTTCCCCGTCCAAATAGACGATCACATAGCTTCCGTCCTCCTCCCGGAGCACCCGGAAGGATTCGAAAACCAGTGTCTGGATGCCGGTATCCGCAAGACGCAGGATCCCCTTGGGGCCCCGCCCGCCGAAGCCAACGTCGCAGTACCACTTTTCCTCGCTGAACCGCACCACAATGCCCCGGTGGGAAATGGCTCTCGGCTCCGGCCGACCCATCAGCACGCGAACGCCGACAGGGTAACAATCAAAGCCCAGTGCCCGCAAAAGCAGGTAAAAAAGCTTATTCAGTTCAAAGCAGTAGCCGCCCCGGCGGTTTACCACGATCTTTTCAAACAGATCCTCCGGCTCCAGCGAGGGTTCCGTGTGGGCTTCGCTCATCTGCAGCACTTCAAAGGGAACCTGCTCCAGATGGGCTCGGGTCAGTTCCATCAGAGATTGGGGCGACAGCGTATCGGGCCGTTTGGCGCCGATACGGGTCAGGTATTGGTCAATTTGAAAATCCGTCATAATTGCACCTCGTTACCATGCGTGCCTGCAGTTTCCCACAGACACGCACGGTAAGGAGAGTATTTCAGTTATTTGTTAATAGCAGCCTGGCACTCGGCGATCTTCTCGCGGGTCAGCTTGTAACCAACGATCAGCAGGACGGCGCCGATGGCGCACAGGATGGCGGGAACCAGACCCAGAGCAACGGTCATACCCTGACGGGCAGCGCCCTCAAGGACAACACCCTTCTGCCAGCCGACGGCTGCCAGGCAGGCGGCGACGATGGTACCACGCATGAACACGCCAACCTTCAGGGGCAGGTTCTGCAGGCCCATGATCCAGCCAGCGGCGTTCTTGCCGGTCTTCCAGGTGGTGTAAACCACAGTATCGCCGTACAGAGCGGGGCTGATGGAGTAAGCAACACCGTAGAAGAACTGAGCAACAGTCATCAGAGCGATAACGACGATGGCGTTGGTGTACAGGACGTAGATCAGAGCCAGAGCAACCGCCATACCGATGAAGGAAATGATGGCAGTGGTACGGTTGGACAGGGACTTGGCCATGTAACGGGTCGCGTAGGAACCAACGATGGCGGCCAGGCCGATGGCCAGCAGGTAGGGAGTCATCAGGCCGGGGTTGCCCATGGCGTCACGGAAGTAGTAAATGGCAGCGGCGGCGGTGACGAACTTGACGCACCACTTGGACAGGTCGGCCACCATCAGGATCATCAGCTGAGGATTGGCGAACAGGGACTTGAACATGTCGGGGATGGAAACCTTGGCAGCGTTGGCCTTGGGGTTGGCATCGGTCTCGATCTCCTCGTAGCCCTCGGTCATCTTGAAGTGCGCGTAGTAGCCCAGAACCATCAGAATGCCCAGGCAGAAAGCGGCAGCGGCGAACTTGTTGGTCTCACCGACGAAGCCGGCCAGCAGGGTAGCCAGAGGCAGGCCCAGGTAGCTGAACAGCAGGGAGCCGATGTTGTTCCAGGTGCCGCGGGAGGATGCCAGGGTAGCGCGGTCTTCGGCGGTCTTACCAACGACGGAAACCAGGGTGGCGTTGGCAACGTAGCCGATGTTCCAGACAACGTGAGAAGCGATGGCGGCGATGATGATTACCACCGCGGACAGCATCTCATTGTCGCTGACACGGATGAACTGGAAGGCGTACAGGAAGGGAACCAGCCAGGGCAGCAGGATCAGCCAGGAGCGGTAACGGCCCCACTTTTTCGCCTTGGTGCCGTTCAGGATGCCGCCGTAGATCCAGGACAGGCAGGCATCGACGATGGAGAAGACGGAGTTGATGAGACCCGCGATGGCGGGGCTGAAAGCGGCCAGATCCGTCAGGAAGGTCATGAAGTAGAATGTTTCAATGTTGCTCATCAGGTTGAAGCCTGCGTCGCCAACACCGAACAAATACTTCAGGGAGAAACTCAGTTCCTTCTTCTGAGTTTCCGGGGTGTTCTTCGTGTCTTTCATAAGAATAACCTCCAAGCTTTTTTATTGATCGCGCGTGGCGCGAAAAATACGATATGATGCGAGAACCAATTCAACCAACACCACGATTCTGAGCTGTACGGGTCGAGGGGCCCAGCGGATGTGAGACAACCGCCATGGTTCGTAACGCATTGGCTGCCGCCCTGCGGCCGGTCGAGGGGCCCTGAGGATGTACGATAACCGCCAGTATTCGTGACGCATTGTTTGCGGCCACTGGCCGCCCGGTCGAGGGGCCCAAAGGATGTACGATAACTGCCAAGCGTTCGTAACGCATTGTCAGAGGCGACTCGCCGCTAGGCAACCATTCCCGCGGGGAACAGCAGCATTGCGAACAGACCGGCGATCAGCACGGACAGGATCATGCGCTCCAGCCAGATCAGCATGATGTGGCTGAACTTGACGGGCACGTCGGTGGCCATCAGGCAGGGCACAAAGCTGGCCAGGAAGATGATGGAGCTGACGGGGATGACTGCCAACACGAACCGCAGCCGCATGCTCCAGCTGCCCACGGCAACCAGCAGCGCGGGAACGGTGACTTCCACGAGAGAAATGACCGCGCCGGTGGAAGCGATGGCCAGCTCCTCACCCCGGAAGCCGAACAGCATGAACAGGGGACGGAAGAAGTAGCCCAGCCATTCCACGATGGGCGTAAAGGAGTACAGGACAACGCCGAAGGTGGCGAAGAAAGCGGTGCCGGAAGCCACGGTGCCGAGAACGCCGATGGTCTCCTTCATGATGTAAGCGATGCGTTTGCCCAGGTGCGCCTGGGTCTGGGCCTGATCCATGCCCTCCCGCAGAGCGCTGCGGAGCAGATCCTTCTTTATGGGCTGCTCGGGATCGGGCTTGACCCCCTCATAGTAATTGTCGGGCACATGGTTCAGCGGGGGAATCCGCACGCCCACTAGCGTTACCAGCAGGGTCACCAGGAAGGCGATCCAGAAGTACAGGTTCCAGTAGCTCTTGCCCCAGAGGCTGGCGTTGGTCAGGCCGCTGATGTTGGCCAGCGCCAGCAGGAAGCCCACGGAAACGGTGGACATGCTGGTGCCGATCACCACGGCTTCCCGCTCGGTCATACGGCCCTGCTTATACTGGTCGTTGATGGCGATGTGGCCCACGGAGAAGTTGCCCAGGAAGGCAGAAACCATGATAACGGCGGCTCTGCCGGGGAGCTTGAACACGGGCCGCATAATGCTGCGAACCAAAACGCCCACAAATTCCACCAGACCATAGTCAACCAGCAGCGGCAGGAACAGGGAGGCCGCCGGAATGCTGATGCAGATGGTGACCAGGATGTTATCCATGATGAAGGTTCCGATGCTCTTGCCGCCGAGGGAATCCACACCATTGAAGAACCAGCCCATCCACGCGGGGTGAACGCCGAAGTAGATGTTCACAATCAGGAAGGACAGGAGGATGAAGCCGATGATCTTGAAAACGGCAAAGGCGGCAGCTACCTTGGTGGTGTGCCAGAACTTGTTGGGACGCAGAACGAACAGGTCAACGATGCTGTAAACGCCGATGGCCCAGACCACGAAGGGCATGGCCTTGAAATTGCCGGTGTACAGCGCGGCCTTCAGGAAGTTGGTGAAGTGAGACACCAGTACATTGGACTGAGCGGCAACCTTGCCCCACTGCCAGGCACCGATGGTGAACTGGTATTCAGGCAGGTGGAAATTGATAAAGAATGCGAACACGCCAAAGACCGAGAAGAACAAAAAGCGAAAACAGGTCTTGGCTGAGTAATTCGAAAGCGTTTTCATCTGACCGTCATTCCTTTCCTGTGCCGGAGCGCTAGATTTGCTCAATCCTAAGGATTGAGTGCACCGCTACTTAATCGTTCCCGAGTAAGGCATTTGTGCAAATTGGATAAGTTAATCATACATACAGGGGGGCCAATTGTCAAATAGAACCTTATGATTCTCATAATTTCCTTATTTTCTTTATTTTGCGCTATTGCTTTTCCTCATTTTATAGGATAGAATAGAGTTACCACATTTCTCTTTACGCAGGAGGCAGACAATGAGCACATATTTGTACGCCGATGATACCCCCATGCTGCTGAGCATCCAGATGGTCGCCGACCCGCTGGGGGAAATGCTCTGGAATTTTACGCTGGAAACCGGCGGCGACTCCCCCTGCCTGCGCAGCTGTCAGGTCTACTGCGGTCAAACGGCACTGCGGGAGGATATCCTTTACCTGATCCCGGAGGGGATGGGCGGATCCTTCCCCACAGATACCTTCCGATATGTAGCTTACGACGACCTGCAGGGCACTACGCCTCACATCCGGGGACTGCGCCGCCCGATCTATGAGGTTCTCAACGAAATCGTTTCCATTTTTCAGCACTATCACGATTTCGAGTCCCAGCTGAACCAGATCGTCACCGGCGGGGGCACGCTGATCGATCTGTGCCGAGCCGGCAGCGTCTTTTTCCAGAACCCCATTTACATCCACGACAACATGTTCTCCGTGATCGCGCTGTCGTCCAAGGTCGAGGGCATGCTGAAATTCGAGTACAACGAGCGCACCGGCAAGCTGTACATTCCCCTGTGGCTGATCAACGAATTCAAGTACGACGAAAATTATCAGAAAACCCTGGAATATCACACCGCCGCCATCTGGGACAACGAGCAGTATCCCTACACTATGCGCAGTCTTTATGTGAACCTGTTCAGCAACAACGTTTACTGCGGGCGGCTGCTGATCAACGAAATCGGCACGCTGCTGCTGCCGGGCCAGTATCAGGCGGCGGAATATCTGGCAAAGTACGCCGTCAAGCTCATCGAACACGACGAAGTGGATTCCAGCCGCCGCTACTGGGGTCTGGAGGACACCTTCATCGACCTGATGAACGGCGTCAGCGTGGACAACCGGGATCTTCAGACCACCCTGAGCATTCTGGACTGGACGCCCATGGACGCCTACCTGTGTCTAAAGATCCGCAACCAGAGTGAAGCCCAGTCCGTCCGCTCGGACAAGGCGCTGAACAACACCCTTGCCGCCCAGATTCAGGGCTATTTCAGCTTCAGCTACCAGAAGATGCTCTGCGTGGTGATTAACCTCACCCAGCCCGGCACCGACCAATACGCCCTGCGGCAGATTCTGGCGCCGCTGGTGCGTGACAGCTGTATGTATGTGGGCATTTCCAACCCCGTCGACAATATTCACGCCATCCAGATCGGCTTCCGGCAGGCCGACATTGCCCTGCAATATATCATTGAGGAAAACAGCAGCCAGTGGATTGTACCCTTTGCCGAATGCGCGCTGCATTACATCCGCAGTCAGGCGACCCGGGAAATCCCCGTGGAAATGCTGGCGGATTATTCCCTGCTGACCATCCTGCGCTACGACAAAAAGCACGACACCCAGTATTTCAGCACCCTCCGTTCCTACCTGGTGAACGAGCGGAACATTCCGAAAACCGCCAACGCCCTGATCATCCACCGCACCACCCTGACCTACCGCCTGCAAAAGATCCATGAGCTGTTTGGTCTGAACCTGGACGACGACTACCAGCGGCTGTACCTGCTCATGTCCCTGTTCCTGCTGCACCCGGGGGAGTATGGGGGATAAAATATAGTGAAGCCCCCCTATGCAGGCATCTCGTCCTGCATAGGGGGGTGATTTCATTGTTCCTTTTCCTTACTACCTGTCAAGCTGCTTCATCCGCTTGTCTGCTGGAAGATCAGCTCTCTGAGGATCTTCGCGTTGGTATACACAATGTAGTCGCTGGCCTCAGAATTATCGATCTCTTTTTGGGCTTCATCCAGCAGCCGGGCCGTAAGCCGCACCTGATAGTTGGCATAGCGGTAACCCTCCGCTTCAAACGCCTCCCCGGTCAGCACCTTCATCTCCACAGGGATCTCAATAAAGCTTCCCGGGTCAAATGTCTGCGGCAGCGTGAAGATCACCGAACCGTCTCCAGATGGCGCAGTCATATCCGTATGCGCGATGTTTCCGCCTGCATCGGTAATATCAAGCCCCAGTTTCAGCTCCGGCAGATAGCTGCCAATGCTGCCAGTCACCGGCGTAGTGTACTGATTTGTTAGATTATCTTTGCAGTACAGCGACACCGTGCACTTCAAGTACTTTGCGCTGGATGCGCCTTCCACTCGCTCCACATTGTATACGCCCAGGGACTGGATCGGGAAATTGTCCTCCAGACCGTTGATGCCCAGCTGGCTGACGCTGTCTCCGGGCGCGGACGCTGCATTGTCTCGCGCGGAATAGCTCATCGTCGCGGCACTATCGCTTTTACGGTAATATGTATGATCCGTATCCTGACTATTTTCGCGAATAAAGCTGTTCGATAGAGCCTCCTGTGAATACGCCAGGCTGGAGCTGCCGCGGATTTGAATGCCGTTAGTACTTGCGAGGCCACTCGATCTGGTCGGGAACTGCTCAACGATGCCCGCCGCGTCATACGCCAGATACACCATAGCCTCCATCGTCAGGACGCTGTTCTCATTCAGGCCGCCGACTGTATACCCAGTCGAACTTCCAATCAGTCGCACAGATTCCTGAGGCTGCGTCAGAGAGATGGTACCGCCTTCGACCCAACTTCCCGAACCATCGCCATAGTTAACCGCGATCTGCGCTCCCTTGACGATGGGTTTGTTGCTTTGCACTTCATTGACAACCTCCACCAGGGACAGATCAAAGCACTGGTATAGCGGCCTGTCGTTGATATACTGTTTGAAAGTGGTCGCATGCGCTTCGCTTTCGAACTCAATCTGTGTTTTCAGCGTCGCGACAATATTGCTTCTTGACTTGACATCGTCTCCCGTTTTGGCCTCCACCGGGTTCGCATCAGACGGTTCAGCCGTTATCGTGAATGTCTGTTTAAAGAAATTACTCAGAATAATCTGATTTTCATTCTTATTCTTGGCATAATACCTGTCGTTGGCCCAGGGTATCAGCTCTGTAGGCATTCTTCCTGAATACGTCGGATTGTTGTACGAGACAGTGAAATAGTTGATGGGACTCGTTTCGGCTGTTACCTTCGGCGTGCGGATGGTCAGGTAATACTGCTCCGAAAGGGGCTCGGAAATGCCGACTGTAACAGAATACTTTTGTCCCGTTTCTCCCGTTGTCGCGAGACGGAAATACTTGGATTCTCCATTCAACTGCGCGCGCAGTGTCGCTTGGCCTTTATCCGTTTCGACAAACGTTCCGTTTTTGTTGTCTTGCGTGGCAGTCAGATTCAGCTCATCGCAGAAATCCCTGGCCTGGAACTCCCCGGATCCGTCCATCGCTGTGAACTTCTTGAAGGCCAGCTTGCACTCGTTGCCTTTCCACTCCCAATCTTTTATATTGACAGTCGCTGTGTACGCCCTGTCTTTCTGGCCCGCGTCTGCCATTGTCCCGCGATCCACCAGTATCAGCTCCGTACCATCCGGCAGCGGTGTCGGAGCGTCATTCTTAGCGTCAGTAAGCGTGATCACTTTATCCAGGCTCCACAGCAGGTTTTCGCCGCTGTCCACCGCAGACTGCCACTCGGCTTTCTTGCGGGGGTACTCGAAACCGATCATGACCGTTACCGGCTCGTGGTGGGAGCCGATGACCACGTCCTTCAGATTGGAATACGCCTCGGCATTGTAGGATGTGCCGACCTGTGCCGCCGCCCAGAAGTTGTACTCCAGCTTTTTCTCGATCGCCACTGGAATGTACAGATGGTAGGCGATAGCGTCCGTATTTTTGGGATCGGCAAACTTTACATCCAGCAGGGTGAACTGATCCTTGTCGCAGTCGTAACTTCCGCCGTTGGACTGGAGCACGTTATCATTGACAACCCTAAGGGTTCCCACCGCCGTTTGCTCAAACACGCTACCATTCCACACATAGGTAGTGGCTTCGATGGTATACGGGCAGTTGGCAATCGCCTGCACCTTTCCATTCGCGTCGCTGGTATGGCTGAAATAGGTGTTGGTCAGCACGGAAATGTAAGCGTCAACCACCTCATTGATGGTTTTGGCATCCTTCGCCGTGATTTTCAGGACAGGGAAGTCTGGGATAATACTAGTACCCGAAGCCTTACTTTTTGTGCTGGCAAAGGTGGTCAGACTGAAATAATTCTCACCTGTTTGGATTTTTACGATGTCTGTTGCCACATCACTGTTCAGACCTATCCGCTTCCAGTTCTTCCCGGAATAGTCCGCGAGAATTGCGTTGGCAACGCTTTTCTTTGCCTCCTTATCGAAGAAGTACACGCCGTCACCTGTGAGATTTTTCTCATCCACCATCGGCAGGGAGTCGCAGTTCGTCTTCGGCTTGTCCGTGGCGTGAACCTCTACGGGCATTTTGGTTTCATCCACCACATCCACACCCAAGTAGTTGGAGCGGATGATGTAGTTATTCGTGCCCGGATTAGTCCCAACGTCTTTCACAGGCAGAGAAGCAGTCCGTCCCTTCGTGAGCACGATGCTGGCTCCGACCAACTTGAAAGCCTTGTTTTGGGCATCGCCGAACCAGATACCCATGTTCGATGGAGTTTTGTAATTTGCCAACTTATCCCGGTCGTACGTTGCCAGTTCCGAATAAGGTTGATACGTCCCATTGCTCAGGCCGACAGCATCATACGTCGGAACCATGAGAGAAGACTCTTCACTATTCGTAAGCGTCGTCGCAGAATACTTATTATTCACATATTTTAGCGCCACGCCTACTGTACAGTCCCGGGCCAGAATATCCGTGCCATACACCTTCACGCCATTATTTTTCAGTAAACCGGCAATGAGGCCTATCGGTTTATTCCCATCTATCACTGCTTCGCACTGATCCATCAGCACATTGGCCATTCTGACTGTACCATCGCTCTCGATATGTCCAAAGATCACACCGGCGCCGCGCATTTTACTGTGCCTTACCAGAACCTTAACCCCGGTCATCTGAACCGAACTCATCGTCAAAGTGGGAACAAGAACGATCCCGAACAGTCCACCAATCGAGTGGGCATCAGCGTTATTACTCGTCACTTCACTGTTGTTCGCCACTACGACAGTGCTTTCTGAACTGCCCACCCGAATATCCCATATGTTCGCCTCGCCGCTTGCCTTCATCACACCAATCAGCGCGCCAAGCTGGCGGCCGCGAATGATCGTCACATTGCTGTCCTTTTCCTGCGCAATGTAGACCCCAGTGATTGTTGGTTTAATCCCGCCGCCGTCATTCCAATGGGAAGCATCATGAAGCAACGCGCCTGTTAATCCGCCGACATTGCTGCCGCCGGCAATCGTAACTTTTCCTTCCAAACTGACATTCTGAATGACTGCATCCGTATTCTGTTTTGCACGCCACAGTCCCACCAGACCGCCGCTGTTCAAATTATCACTAGCATCGGCAGACGTTCCGTACTTGACCGTCAGGCCCCTTATTGTCAGCCTGTTGTCTCCTCCGATGGTCAGAACCGTCTGATCACTCACGCCGATCAGGCCGCCACTGCCGGAAAGTCCTGATGCGGTATTCGCAGTCACATTGATGTCCGTCAGTGTCTTCTTTGTAGCGGAATACGACACCGTGGCTGAGTTGGCTGTGAAATAGCCCACCAGACCACCTGCGTTCATACCGCCCGTTACCGTTACGTTTGAGCAGTCGCAGTCTGTCAGTGTCACATTGGTGCCGCTGGCATTGTAATAGCCGATCAGGCCGCCCGCGTTCGCGGCAGTACCGACAACCTTGGGAGCTGCATCGTTATCGTCTTTTGCAAGGCTAACATTGTCCAAGGACACCGAGTGCTTCCCGGTAGACTTCAGAAGGCCCACAAGCAATCCGGCGCCCGGATAATTACTTGAGTCGTATTTCACATTCGCGTTTTTTTCGTAGGTAATACCTGTTTGCCCGCACAACGTCAGATTGGAAACAGCCAAGCTGCCGGACAGATTAAGCTGCGTGAACAGGCCTGCGCCGCGGGACACCCACTTGCCGCTTTCCGCCGTATACTCCCGACGGTTCTGGTTCAGGATCACCTTCTGATTCTGACCGTCAAGAAATCCGACATTCAGCAAGCGCTCATTGCTGTAACTGGTGCCGATGCCCCGGAAACCGTTTCCGTACCCGGTCATGTCGCAGTCCTTATCCATCTCAATCCTTATGGAAGACTGACTTGTCAGAGAAGGGAACGTCGCTTTGTCGCTCGTAAACTTCTCCACCAGATAGGGCTTGCTGGCTCTCTTCTCATCGTTCAGTTCCGACGAGTTGTTACCCTCAGCAAGTGCCGTACCCACCGCGTCATAGTCACAGGAGCGGGCCTTACCCGTCGAGCCGCTGTTGACGATGGCGGACAGAAGCCACAGGCCAGCCGCGTCCTTGACGGTAAGCGTGCTGTCGGCCCAAGTCAGATGGTTGTTTCCACTGATGGTGGGAATCTGGTAGTTCTTGTTCGTATTGTCCAGTTTTTCGGAGGATTCAGTACTATCATACACAGCATACCCATCCAGCACACGGCCCACATAGGGGTTTACATAAAAGTAGTTTCCATCACTACTTGTCGCCGAAATAGAGTCTTTGCCAACTGTCACTCCCGAAAGGCCGCTGCCGATGGTTCCCTTGAATACCACACCGCCGCCGGTACTGGCATCATAGCCGCCAACCAGACCCACATAGCCGCCCACAGCCGCCAGCTTACCATTGGATCCGCTGATGGAAGGAGCGCTCAGATTCACCGACACGTTATCGATAATGGTATCGCCGCCATGGCACCAGCCTACCACGCCGCCGAAGAAAGCGGCATCACTCAGTACTCCCGCATCCAGGACAGTCGCGCTTCCAGAAAACTCGATCTTCAGGTTCTTGACCACGCTGCCCTCGCTGAACTTGATCAGTCCGCCGTACTGCTTTGCCTGGGTTGCCGTGATTGTAATCCTAGGGCACGTCTCTCCCGTTTTTTTACCCACAATCACGCCCATAAATGGCATATCCTCGCTGCCCAGACCGCCCCATGTGCTGCTTAGATTCAAGTCATCACTGATTTGGTAATAGGCATTGCGCAAATAGTCGCGTACCTTGTCATTTTCCAGCGAACCGTTCCACTTGTCGGCTCCTCTTGCGAGCTTATAATTGATATCTATCGCATCGATAGGATTCGGCCCGTGGCCATTCTGATCTCCAAAATCGCCATTTAGTACCTGATCATTCATCCGCACTGACCAGTCGTACACGCTCTCTCCGCGGATAATCTTTGCCACTGCCGCAAGCTGCGACGCATACTCGATCACATAGGGATCGCCGTAGGTTCCGCAGCCTTTGGTCAAATCTTTTGGGCGCTGGTTGATATCCAGCTCGTAGTAATGATTCGTATCGTCCTCAATATGATTTACATAACGTCTGTACTCAGCAACCTTAAACCAGTCCGCGGCTCCTTCATCATTTGCGGGTGCGGTTCCACCAGGGTATTTTACATAGTCACTACCCGCTTCATCCTTATACTGTAGTTTTAGGTTTCTGCCGCTGCTTGTATTTGATACCTCCACGCCTACGGTATACTTTGGGTCACCCTCCGCCACGGTAAAGTTATACTCACCGAAGCAGGTGGTCTTGTCACTGTAGGCGAAGGATTCCAGGAAGGTCGCATGGGAGAAGATGGCGCCTTGGCTTCCATAGTAATCAGGGTTTCCCAGGCCATCCGTTTTCGCGTCCAGCGCCATATTGCTGAAGGTCAGGCGAATATCGGTGCCGCTTGTGGCATCTCCCACATTGCCGATCAGACTGGTGGCGGCAGTGGTCTGGGTATCATAACCCGTAGTCGATACGCCGTCCATGTTCATGGTGACGTAACTGCCGATCTTGTTGATCAGAAGCGGAGCGTAGTCACTGGTATTGCCTCCGTAGATGGTCAGGTTATTCAGAGTCAAGGAGTTGATTGTCAGTGTTTTGCTTCCTGCATCCCTGTTGCTTGAAATACTGCCGCTGATCAGCGCGCCGGAGCCGTTTGCTACAGGGCCTACGGTGCCGCTGAGGGTCAGGTTGTTGACAGACAAGCTCTGATTTATTACATTTTCAAAGATGCCCGTATGCATCAGGTAATGCTGGCGGGCACTATTGGAGGGCTTTTTGTTCTCTACGTCCGAGCCTGTTCTTAGCTCCTTATCCACCAAGTCTTTGTAGGCAAAGGTGATGGTCGCACCGTCAATGGACACCCCATCACGGGGAGAAACGGGATAGTAGGAATAGCCCGCCAGCGGGATGTCGCCACTGATCACGAACGAACCACCAGTCGCAAAATTCGATTTCAGCTCATCAGCGCAATACTGGGAAACGCTCCACATGACAAGCTCGCCGGCTGAGGTGATGTCCCCATCCGCCGGGTCAAAGGAATCCAGATTGTAATAGTAGCGGGTGCAGGGGTTGTCCCAAATTGTGCCACCATTGGCAATCTTCTGCTGATAGGTGTTGCAGTCAGACTGGTCAATAAGCGCGTTGCCAGGCGTGGCATAGGATACAATACCGTTGCCATACGCACCCTTGGTGATGCCAACGAGTTCATCGAAATAGGTTCCACTCAGCGTCACCCTGGTGAGGCTGTCAACGCTGTAGGCTCCATCCAGAACTTTCAGATACAGCGCCTTGTCATTCGCGTCCTGTTGGTCGCCGCGGCAGACCAGCAGACCGCTGGGCGCAGATTCGCTTGACCCTCCTGCGAAGCTGTTCCCGGTGCCGATGCTGACACCGACGTCATCAGCATTTTTCTCAATGGTCATCACGCCAGATGCCTTGTACACCAATCCGCCAAAGCCGGCGCTGCCGGCATTCACCGAACTGTTGGCAATCGTAACGCCGGCAATATTCGTTGTGGTATCCAGTAGCTCATAGCTCAGCAGGCCGCCGCAGGTGCCGGTTGCACGGGGCGCATCGATGCTCGCATTGCTGATGGTCAGGCCGTCAATGTCCAGCGTTCTGCCCGAAAGGCTCGCCACCAGACCGCCTGCCTTTGCAGTCGTTGCGTTGTTTTTCCGAATCGTGCCGCTGCGTGTACTACTGCCTAGAGTACCGCTGCTGACACTCATCCCGACGTTCGTTCCTTTGCCGAGGAAGCCGCCGATATATACGTCGGTGCTGGTGCCGCTGTCCGTGATCGTGGACGTCCAGGAGCAGTCTGTGAATTTCAGCGTCGTTCCGTCCCCTACATGCGCAATCAGGCCAGACAGCTCATCGCTGCCCATGCTGCCGCTGCCGGTGATATTCGCCGCGCCGGTCACGTTGGTTAACGTAACATCGCCAGCTGCAAAGGCCGCCAGCCCGCCCGCATAGATGGAGCCGCTGCTCTGGTCAAAGTTAATTTCGCCAGCCACCGTCAGGTTTTCTGCCGTCAACGCGCTAACATTCGACAACAGGCCCAGACGGTTGTGGGACTCGCCTGTGGGGTAAACGGTCGTATTGGGCAGGGTAATTTTCTTCCCACCGCCATGAATGGTCACGTTGAATTGTTCGGAACCACTGTGATCCCGCTGTAAGCCGAAAAGCCCGTTGCTCAGCGTGATATCCTGCCCAATGGTGATATCAACAGGGCTGGAAATATCCCCGCCAATCACCAGGGTGTCAATTTGGTTCAGCTGAAGCCGCAGCGCGACAGTTGCGAACTCTTTCAGATTCGTAATTTGATAGCTTCCGTTCGCATTTGTCTCAGCAACGGTAACAGTGTGGTTCGTCTCATTGAATTCCAGCAGCCCGGGAAGATCGGTGCTGTCGTTCGCTTCCAAAACCTGACCCCAGCGTCCAAGATCGTTATACTGGTTAGAATTACTCTCTTTGTCAGCCAGCGTCAGTCCAGCACCTTCTACGCTCTGATCCACATACACCAGCGCGTTCCCCAAATCGCCGACAACCCAGCCGCTCCGATATCTGTTATTTTCTTCTGGAGCCAGCGTACCGTTAATTGTCACGTTGCCGCCGATGCGGATGACACCGTTTGGGAGGTAGGCAACCAAGCCGCCGGTGGAAGCGCTGCTTTTGAAATTGCCGGTAACATTAACCGTTACCGTTCCTTCCAGATTCAGTAGGTGACCTGCATTATCCCCCTGCAATCGGGATACCAGCCCGCCGAAATCCGTCGGCGTTCCGCCGGAATTCATCGTAACGGTTGTATTGCCGTAGATTTTAATATAGGCGGGGCTGCCGCAATCATCCACGCCAATCAGGCCGCCATAATCCCGCGCATTACTCTTCAGAGATGTTTCGACTGTTGCACCGCTGATCTCCAGCGCAGCGCTCAGGTCGGTCGTACCGTATTGTCCAATCAGGCCGCCAGCCGATCCGTTCTGGAATGAGACGCCGTCAACTGTGACATCGGAGATGGAAAACGTACCCACACCATTGTTGCTCAGCTTTCCAAACAGCGCTCCCGCTTTTCCGTTGTCACCTGTGCAGGCCAACGTGAGTCCGGGTATGCTTATTTGGGATACGTTGCTAAACCTGTCAGCAGTTCCGCTATATGTATAGGCGCCGATCAGGCCGCCAACACCAGCGCTACCCGTGCCGTATACCGTGGCTGAGGAATCAACTGTGATTGTGGGAATAGAAAAGACAATATCCTCCGCAAAGCCAACGCAGCCACCGGCGTTGGAGCTGCCGGTGACGGCTTTGGTATCGCCCGCATCTTTCAATATCAGGCTGCCGCTGCCGGCGTTCAGCGTGGCATTAGACGCCATGCTTCCGACCAGTCCGCCCGCGTTGCTGCCGCTGATGCTGGATACCGTCACAGCCGCATTCACGTTGACCGTGGCAGTGCCCTTCATTGTTCCGACCAGACCGCCCGTAGCAGCGCCGCTGACGTTGGAAATCTCGATGGCGGTACTTCCGGCTGTTTCGCCGCTTACCGCCGAGTCTCCAACCTGTAGGATCGAACCATCCTTCATTGTTCCAACCAGTCCGCCCGCGTCACCGCTTTCCGCCGTCAGTCCGAGGTAATTCGTGATGCCGGTTACCGTCAGCTGCGCATTTGTGTCCAACGTGTTGCAGATCAGACCATTGCCCGTCACCCCAACCTCTGCTCGGTTGGTCACTGAAATCTGGATGTTCGTTGATTCCACGCCATCAGGCTTATTGATTGTCTGAAACACAGGGGGAAGCACCGCGCTGACGTCTTCCGAGGCTACGGGATTTTCCAGAACGACCTGGATAGCTCCGTTTCCATCTACCGTATCTGCAAGCAGCGCCGTGGTGTTTTGGCTGCTCTTCAGATACAACGTACAAAGGGACGTATTTTCCTGAAAGCTCAGTCTGTTAAACAGCGGCCGATTCAGCGTAATCGTTGCTTCGTTGCCTGCGCCATACTCCACGATTCCCACGAAGGGTTCAGCATCCGTGCCAAGTCCCTGAAACGCCAACGAAGGATCAGCCACCTCCGGGCATGTCGTCGTATCCAGATTTGGATTCGTCAGAACCAGCTTTTTATCGCGATATAGCGAAGGCTCTATGTTGGACAGGCAGATCAGATCCCAGCCCGAATCAATCACGAGTCCTGTGTCCTTGTTATACTTACCTTCCGAACATTTGTCTTCCCAATCACTCAGCGACTCCCACTGCCCCGATTCTCCTTCCAGCGACATAATCTCATCCGACGTGTTCATTTCCTCATCGGAATTTCCCGTCTGATCGTCGTCCTCGGAGCTATTCATAATCAGCTGCTCATCTGAGCTGCTGTCGTCGCCGACGATCAGGCCGCTATCAGTACCGCCATTCAGGTCACTGCCGGTGCCGCCATTCAGGTCGCTGCCGGTGTCGTCGGTCGGGTCACTGCCGGTGTCGCCGGTCGGGTCGCTGCCGGTGTCGCCGGTCGGGTCGCTGCCGATGTTGCCGGTCTGAATGATCTCCTCTGTGTTTGTCTGCGTGGCCGCAGCGTTCTCCTGCGAGCTTGCCGGCAGCGGAACCATATTCAGAAGGATGGAAACCGCCAGAATCCAAGCGGTTAATCTGAACTTCTTGCCCATAACGCGTTGTCCTTTCTGTTGCCAGACAATAAAGTGCTTATCCATTAGCGGGGGCAAAGGTTACATATCCCCGCACCGTATCCCAAGTCTCCCCCTCCGGGATTCCACCGACCCGGTAAAATACAAACCGATAGCTGGTAGGGGTTCCCGGCTCGCCAACGGAGATCTGAACCATTCCAGCTTCCTGCTTCTGTATGCTTACAGCGGGAAGATCCTCCAAAAACCAGGGGCTGAGCGCCACTTTTTCCTTATTCCAAGACAGAACATAGGTTCCTTTGGCTGTGCCGGAAATCTCATAGTTAAAGGCATCCAGCTCGCCGGGAGTGTTCGTAACGCCCATATCCGTAAATCTGCCCGTCCACACGGTGCTCCGGCCGGAATTCATCAAAACCCTCAGCCTGCCCGCAAGAAACTGATCGGAGCCGATTCCGCAGCTCGTCGGGTCAGTGGGAATCGCCTTCATCTGGATCATGACGGCATCCAGCATTGCGGCGTTTTCTGCCTCACAGGTGAGCTTATATACATTCTGGTGCGCTTCTCCGCCAGCCAACTGCTGATTTGGGATTTCCAGGCGGTAGGCGCCGTTATCAACTGTTGTAAAAGATATATTGTTAATTTTCAGAGCCGCCGCGATCTGCGCGCCTGTCACCGGGACCTGATTTCCGTTTGCATCAGAATAGCTCAATTCTGAGTTGGCGTTTACGGCATTTCCCGCAATATCCAGCAGCTCTGCGGTAAAGCGATAGGCAATCGTATTCGGATTGCTTTTCGCGGCATCCCCCTGCGGGAAATTACATACCGTCGTGCTTACGGACACGCTTGAAGCGCTGCCCGACGTGATTGCCGTCAATTTGTAGGTGCTTGCTTCGTCTGTCCTGTTTTTCAGTGTCATATGATTTGAGGAAAAACGCACCTCAGCGCCCGAAGTCGTGGACACCACTCGCTTGATGGAGTCCACTTTCGTGTAGGCGGCATAGGTTCCCGTCACCAGCCACGCCGCGCAAAATACAACCAACCAGATTGCTATCCAGTTTTTCTTGTTGCCCTTCATGTGCTGCCTCCCACATTATCCTTCGGTGCCGCGCCAACTGACAGGTATACCATATCCGTTTCCTTGTTGTTCTCGATTGTTCCTTCCCACCACACTTTGAGAATGTAATAATCCGTTCTGCTGGTGGAGTTAATCGTCCGTTTGTCGGATTGGTAGTATTGTGGGTCTGCGGCTGGGTGAAGATGCGTGCCAATGGTAGACTTCTCGCCATAGGTGGCCGGGCGGGTAGTGTCTTTTGAAAGGGTTTTGCTCAAAATATTTTCCCCTTTGCAGTTAGCAGACGTGACTTCCCCAGTGATCGTACCCGTCGCTTCATAGACTTCATACTGAAAGGGCAGATTTGTGGTATGCGCGAGCTGGAGAATGTAACGATCTGTGCTGCCATCCTTTGATTTGGATACGACACTGAATGCGTAGTATTGCTCCTGTTTGGTGACCACATCAATGTCACCCATGTCGATATCAATCGTACTGCTGCCATCAGCGCCGCCCAGATACAGAGCAGGGACGTGAACCGTGGTCATCGTCTGTAAGCTGCGGGAATACCGAAGCCATGCCAGTGTACCCACGATCAGAGCCAGCAGAGCCGTTGCCAGCAGCGCCAGAATCAGCAGCCGCTTCTCCGCGCGGTCATTTGGTTGGTTGTTATTCTGCTCGTCCATGTGTACACCTCATTGCCAGGATTATTCCATCACAGCGGTCAGCTGCAGAATAATCGCGTCGATCTTATCGCCGATTTTCTGATCGGCATCATTGAACCAGTCGTTCAGATTCTTGTCCGTCGCCCCGGAAATATTCACGGTATTCTCTCCTGTATCCGCAGGATTGTAGTAGAAATACTGTGCGTACTCCGCATTTCCTATCCACTGGGCAACCGTCTCATCCGCTTTGGCATCTGCCAGAAGATAAGGCCAGCGCCAGTCCAGGGTCACCGGGATCGGCGCTCCGTCTTTTGTGACAGTTCCAAAGTTCAGCGTAAAGCTCCTGTTATTGAATAGCACAGACTGCGTTTTGTCGTTATACGTTTCGGAAAAAAGCAGGTGCCCCTGTAGCAGTTGGCGGGCAGCCGTCTCATCTGCCGTTTCGCCCAGTTCTTGCATCGTATTTCCCACCTGCTTCAAAGGAATAACATCTATGGAGAAGGTCAGAGTCAGCTCTCCATTGATTTTGGGAATCACATAGAAGGTCAGCTTCCCGCTAGAACCGGGAGCTATGCCGTTTCCGGCAGGCAGATCTCCAACAGCCGCCTGATTGTTCAGATTGCTGCCGGAGTTCATGCACCAAGTAACTGCCTGTTTCCCAGCTGTGTAGGTTCCCTTTGTGTTGCTAGAGTTGAGCCAGGTTTCTCCTGGTACGTTGTACTCCGCGGGAAGTTTTCCGTCAAATACACCCGCGCCGCCTTCGCTGGCCAGTTCAAAGCAATCAGCGTTGAGAGACACGGAGCTGAGATTGGCAGTAACGACCCTGTTATTCGCAAACCACGCATAGCAGGCCACACCGATGACGATCAGCGCCGCCAGCGCCAGCACCGCGCTGTGCAGAATCTGCTTTTTGGCCTCCAGAATGATCTGCTCCCGGGTCATGCTGGAAAACTGGTTTTCCTTCTTCTGTTCCTTCATTCCGGCACAGCCTCCTTTCAGATCTGCTCGTGTTCAGCGTTTTGCTTTGCCTTGATTTCTTCCAGCGCCTTGCGCACGGCTTCTTCCTCTTCCTTTTTTGCGATATCCGCCGCGATCCGCACCGCACGATACAGATTCATCAGCAGGATAATGAGCAACGGCAGCAGAATGATGATGCCGAATACCAGCGGATTTGCCAGCAGGCTCACGGTCTTGCCCAGCCAATAGGACTTGAAGACCGCCTTGCCCACCAGCGCGGACGCGTCCACGGGGTAGGTATCCTCAATCACGTTGGCATCGCCTTTGGTGATAAACTGAATCCTGCCGTTCTCCTTCTCAATCCGCACCACCCGGTGGGTGTTCACCGCGCCCTCCAGCATGGGATCCGGGGAGAAAAAGGAGATCACATCCCCGGGAACAATGTCCTCCGGCGGGGTTTTCTTCACCACCAGCAGGGAATTCTCCCGGATCTCCGGCTCCATACTGCCGGTCATGACCCGGAATACGCTGTAGCCCAGCACCTGGGGCACCTGTCCGGCGGGTGTCAGCACCACCGACAGAAGCACAAATACAGATACCAGAATCAGGGCGATGGCAGCCGCGTTGAAAAGCTTAAAAATCCACCTTGTTTTCATGGGTTACTTGATATCTTCCTGTTCTTTCTTTTTCTCCGAACGCCGCTGGGTAACGGCATCCAGAATCCGGCGGGTCAGGGTATTCTCCTCCGCCTTCAGCTCAGCCTGTGCCCGCAGAGCGGCCTCTTCCTCAGCACGGCGCAGGGCGTCCTGCTCTCTTTGCAAAGCGGCTTGCTCCCGCACCGCGGCGGCATCCAGCTCCTGATGAGCCTGCTCCAGCTCCTGCTTCGCCGCGTTCAAAGCCACCTCCGTCCGTTTCAGGGCGGCGGTGATGTCCCGGCGGCGGTAACGTGCCTTCTGGGCATCCTCCTGGGCCGCGGCGACAGCGGCTTTCAGTTCCTCTTCCCGCTGCTTCGCGGTCTGTTTCGTTTCGGCCAGCTTTTCGTCGGCGGCGCTGAGGGCATACGCCATCTCTCCGCGCAGCGCGTCCTGCTTTTCCTGCTCCTGGGCCAGCAGCTGTTTGCGCTGCTCCTCGGCTTCCGCCAGCAGCTCTGCCCGCGCGTCCTGCGCCGCTCTTTCAGCGGCCTCCATTTCGGCTTGCAGCTCCTCCTGCCGCTTTTGGGCGGCAGACAAAACCTGGTTCAGCTTCTCCTCCGCGGCACGGTGGGCTTCTTCCATCTCCGCCTGAATCTGAGCGATCTGCTCCTGAGCCGCCTTTTGCGCGGCATCCATCTGAGCTAGCAGCTCTGCCTGACGCTTTTCGGCCTCGGCCTTGGCCTGCTCCATGGCATCCCGCAGCTCCTGCTTCTCTTTTTCTGCCTTATTCTTCGTAAATTCCAGCCGGTCCTCGGCGGCGCGTTCGGCTTCCGCCCGCTGGAATTCCGCCTGCCAGCGGTACTCCTCGAAGGCCTTCTCCGTATCGGCAAGCTCCGCCTCCAGGCCTTCCCGGCGCTGGGTTTCCTCCGCCAGCTTCGCTTCCGCGTCCAGCTGGGCCTGGGTCACTTCCTCGATGATGACCTTGCGGATCTCCACGTCGGGGATATTGTAATCCGTGACGATTTCTTCCTCGATTTTCTTGATAAACTTTGGTTTCGTCACCTTTTTCCGCTTTGGCGGTGCCTCCGTAATCCTTCTGGGATCCGCCTCCAGAAGGCTCTTGAATACGGTGTAATTGGTGATCAGGTTGGAAAACAGCTGGATCTGGTATTCTTCGTCAAATTCCAGCGGGGTATCCCGCTCCTCGATGGAGTAGCCCACCTCGTCGTAGCTCTCCAGAAACTGCCAGAGCTTGTAGCAGGTTCGATAGTCCGGGTCCTTCATGATGGTGTTGGTTCGCTGGATGGGACTGCGCACCTTGGCGCAGCCCTTCATGATATCGCAGAAGGAGCTGTTGCGCAAAGCCATGACCATGCGGCGCACCCGGTCGATGCGCATAAAGACGGACATATTATCCCCGTCGTTTTCTGCGAAGGACTGGGTATTTTTGATCTTCATCTCCAGCTTGTACTCGATCTGCTCGTAAGCGTCGTCCACCTTGCTCTGCATTCTGAGCACATTGCAGGTCTCGTCGCCGGTGGACCAGAAGATGATGTCCGTCCGCTTATCGATGAAGGTCACAAGCCGCTGGATCAGGTGGTAGATGAAGCGGTTTTCGTAAAGGTCGTAGGTTTCCTCCACGGACACGTTCAGCACCCGGGTGGGCTGAATGTCACCGTCCTTGCTGCTGGCGATGAACTGGGTGTTCATGCTTAAGTGCCGGACGCTGTCGGCGGTGATCTTCCGGGCCAGCGCCACGGGCACCACCTCTTCATTGGTGGTGACGAACCGACGGGGCTGCTCGGTCACCTTATTCAGGGCATCCAGGCTCTCCTCAATGACGGACAGCCACCGCTCATCCACCTGCTTGTGCAGAATCTTGTGGTTCTGCTGCAGGGTTGTGCTGCCGGCCTGCACCATTTCGAACAGATACTGGAAATAACGGTCGTTTTCCAGCGTCTTTCCAACCTTATTTACATATTTTAAGTAAAGATCGTTGATGGTGTTGGCCATAAAAGCGCCTCCAGTGAGTGTTCCTGTTCTTTTTCATCGTAGGGGCGGCCATCGGCCGCCCGCAATACTGTGGTTACGCATTGCTTTGGGATATCGCAAATCGCGGGGTCTCGGGCGGCCAATGGCCGCCCCTACAGCTACAGATCAAATCAGTACAAATTCTGAATCCGGGTTAAGTATGCCTTGCTGTCGGTCATGTTGGACTTGCCGAAGACCTTCTCGATGTACTCGATGAGACCCCGGATTTCGTCCCGGACGAAGGTGACGTTCAGGCTTTCCAACTTCTTCAGCACCTTACGGGCCACGATGTAGTCCATGCCGTCCAGCTCCTTGCCGCCGCAGGCAACGTACACGGGAATGAAGTCGTACATCTGCTTGATGATACGGTTGCCGAAGGCCAGCTTGAAGCGGGTTTGCAGATAGCCGTCCAGCTTGTCCAGCTTTGTGAGGGTAGCCTCGCTGATGGGATGCTCCCGCTTGGCTTTGGCGAACATTTCCTGCAGGTGAACACTGGTCACCCGGCAGGCAGGCTGGGGATCGCAGGTGAAGGCGTCTGCCCGCTCGTTCAGCTCAATGGGCATGGCGCGGTCGTAGACCTTATCGGTAATGGTGAAGGTGGAGTCATCGTTGTTGGCGGTGCCGATGAACCAGATGGAGTCCGGCACCTGAATCTTGCCGTCAAACAGCTTGACGGGGTCACCCTCCCAGGCGGTGGGCACCAGATCCAGCACCCATTCATCGTGGCTGGGCATTTCCAGAATGGACAGCATTTCCGCGAAGTAATACTCGATACGGGCCAGGTTCATCTCGTCGAGGATAACCATGCTGGGCTCTTCCCGGTAGTTCGCCTCATACAGCGCCCGGAGGAATTCCGTCTCGTTGAACCGTTTGGAAAATTCGTTGAAGTAGCCCAGCAGCTCCGTGCGGTCACGGAAGGAGGGCTGAACGGAGACCATGGTGGCAGGGTTACACAGGAACCGGCTGAAGGAGTGGGGAAGACTGGTTTTACCGGTGCCGGAAATACCTTCCAGAATCAGCAGCTTACTGGAGGCCATGCCCGCCACGAAGCGGCGGATAATTTCCGGCGTATAGTACAGGTGCATCTGGCTGCAAGCGAAGAGCCGGTAGTTTTCCACCAGCTGCTCCAGCGTTACCTCGTCGTCAAAGACAGGCCGGATGTAGTCGTGGTACTTCATATCCACCAGCGTCAGCTTGGGGAAGCGGCTGCCATCGGGGACGGACGCGGTTTCCTCGGACTTGTCGTTGACGGTGCCGTTGGCAATAGTAATCTGGGCGGAGCTAATCTCCCCGGGCACGCCCGCTGCCGCCGTGCCGCCCTTGCCGGTGACGTTGCCCACGGTGGGCAGGATATCATCGGTCAGAGCGGAGGCGCCCATATAGGGAATCCGTTCCGTGCCGCCCATAGCGTTGACCTTCAGGGCCAGAATCTTGTTCTTCTCCTCAATCAGATCCAGCACCTGCCGGTTCAGCCGTCCGATCTCCCGGTACAGCTCGGCGTTGTCCTCCTTATCGCCCCTCAGGCGGCGGCGCAGCATCCAGTAGCGCACCAGCAGAATGACAGCGAGAATGGGAATGGCAATCAGAATGAGCATCAGAAGGATGGACAGAATTTTGGCAACAAGGCTCAGGGTTCCAAAGTAAGTAAAGAAGATGGTAAAATAGTCCCGCCAGCCGGTGACCAGCAGCTTGATGGCAGCCGCGATGACGCCGGCAATGTTGTACACAACCTGAGACAGTACCTCAAAGGCAAATTTCAGAAAATCACTCATTTTCTTCCCCCGCTGCTGCCGCTTCTTCTGCCTTCACTTCCGTCCCTGCCGCCGCCCGAGCCTGCTCCTGCAGACGCTTCGCCTCAGCCAGCGCGGCTTCCGCTTCGGCTTTCGCCTTCTCGGCTTCGGCCTTTGCCCGGGCGGCCTCCGCCAGCAGGGCATCCGCGTCAGGATTGGTCTGGGCCTGGGCCTGGGCCGTCTCCACGGCGATGGCCTTCTTTAACTCAATGCTCACGGTGATCAGATGGTACACCTGATAGATGAAGAACACCAGCAGCGGCAGAACGATAACCACCAGGAAACCGATGCTGCTGGACAGGAAGCTCATGACCTTGCCCACACCGGGCAGCTTCGTCACAAATTTACCCACGATGTCCCCGTCGGCGATCATGTGCACATCGGCGATGGCGTTATTATCGCCCTTGGTCACATAGCTGCGAACACCGCCCATGTCCTGAATCTCGGCAATGCGGTGGGTGTTCAGGGCGTACTCATTGTTAATGATGGTATGGAAGGTAATGATATCGCCCTCCTTCAGCTTCGCCGGGTCGCACTTGCGAATAACAATCAGATCTCCGGCGCGAAACGTGGGAGCCATGGAGTCGGAGGCCACGGTCAGCGGCGTATAGCCCGCCAGCGACGCCACCTGATTGGTGTCTCTGGTTGCCAGCGTGGTGAAGGCGAACAGAGCCGCCACCAGAATCACCGCCCAGAGGACGACGCTGATCAGGATTTCCGCTCCGCGTTTTACTGCATTCATACTGATTACCTTCCTTTTTTCTAAACCTTAGTTTGACTGCTCTTTTGCAGTCCGCCTGCTGCCTTCCAGCAGGTTGCCATTTTCATCCGTACCGACGAACCGCAGGCGGATTTTGTAGTCCGCCTTTCGGATGGCGTCGGTACAGGCCTCGTCGTTTCCTTCCAGCCAGACCCGCAGGATCACCGGCTTGTCCTCGTTTGCCTTCAGAGAAAACAGTTCATTATCGCCGTTATAGGTGATGGTGTTTCCCTCCGGCAGGCCGAAGGTTCTGCCGGCATCGCCCTGCACGGAGCCGCCGCCCATGCCCGGGTCATAGATGCTGGTATCCTCCGCCGTAAAGCTGATGCGGATGGCGTCCGGGACACCGGCGGTCTCCGAGGACACCTGGGTTCCGTCTTCTCCGGCATCGCTGTCGGCGCTGGTCAGATGGACGATCATATCCTGCGTCGCCATAAAATGCAGGGTAAATTCCAGATAATACTCTTTATTCGCGTCGGAACCGTCCTCAAGTGTGAATTTCTCGCAGTCCTTGGTAGTGACCGGCGTCAGAGGTGTTTCCAGCGGGTCAAATTCCTTCTCATCCTTGATCCGCTGGGCGATCTGATCGAAGGTCAGGGTCTTGACATATTCCTCGAAAGTCTCGTGGGGATCAAGATCAAAGCGGAGGTTGACGCCGGTGGTGATGTCCATGCGCATGCTGCGCACCCTTGTGCGGTCGGCAATGGTCATCCACGCCGCCGTGGCGGCGGTGACGCTGACAAGGGCCAGCAGCGCAAGCAGCACCGAGGTGGTAAAAAGCTTCCGGGAGGGGGTATTATTCTGCTTCATGCTCCGCCCTCCCATTATTGCAGCGCCGCGTAGAAGGCCAGCGCCAGATCCGCCTTATCCGTTTCCACATCGCCGCTGCAGTCCGGGTCGCAGCCCTCCAGATAGAAGTAGATATCCAGCTTGTAGATGGTTCCCAGCTTCATGGTCAGCAGCGGCGTGGGTATGGCGTTGTCTGCCGAAAACTGATAATCCTTCAGCAAATGGGAAGGGTCACTCCCGGAGGGGGCAACGCCGCCGTTCTGCTCGATGAGAACCAGGCCCGTTTTCAGCTGATTTTCGTCCAGCCTGGTATTGCTTAAGGCGTTCTCCCCGTCGCTGGTAAAGCGGAGAATCAGCGGCGTGCCATCGTCGATGGTAAGGCCCAGTCGGGCGGCATCCAGGAGCTTGCTGTTTTCGTGAGCCTGCACGATGGGCAGATCCCGCAAATTGTCGAGATACAGGTCTGCCTTCGCATCCTCCGGCATACTGCCGCCACCCTCAAGCCTGAGATAAAGGGTATCGTGGTAGTACAGCCCCTCCGCGATTTCTTTTTCCGCCGCCACATCCGAATGCAGAATCCGCAGTGTCTGCTCCGTGGCCTGGCCCTCGTCAGTTATCGGGCTGTATATAAAGGTTTTCAGATCCTCCGTGGAGACGGGCATCAGCACATGATCCCGCTCCTTCAGCTCCGCCACGGTGTAAGTATTCCCCGCCTCATCCGTCTCTGATTTTGTTGAAAACTGGTCACCGGGCTTCCTGCTGATCTGCAATTCCAGATTTGTGGAGCCGGTGCGGGCCGTGACCTTCTCCGTCTCCACCTCCCGGTTGGCGGTGAACCAGGCATAGGTAGCGGCGGTCAGGGCCGTGGCGGTAAGCACGGCGACGGCGGCGATGGCCCAGAGGGTCAGATATTGATTTGTTTTTTTCATCGGTGCCGTCACCTCCTTATATATCGGCTTCCCCCTTGGGGAGAAAGGCTATTCTTCCACCTTTTCGCCCCGGAAGCCCAGCTGCAATGTCACATTCCGGCTGCTCACCGGGTTGCTGCAATGGTCGTCGCAGCCCTCCATGTACAGCCAGTATTCCACCTTTGCCACCTCGTCGCTTTTCAGGGCGCACAGCTTCTTGGGATTCGCGGCAGTCGGCGTATAGCTGTTGATGCTCTCGGCGGGGTCTTCCTTGAAATTGGGGGTACTGCCATCGTTGATGGAGGCCACCACCACCTCGCCCACGGCATCCACGGTGCGTTTGGACTGCGCGCCGGCAGTTTCGCCCAGATCGTCCAGCTTGAAGATCAGCGTGGTGGTCTGTTCGTCCTCTCCGGTGATTTTCAGACCCAGACGCCCGGCGGCGAGCACCTGAATGTCCTCGCCCAGATTCAGGGTGTCCTTATCGAAGTACACGTCGCAGCCGGTGCCAAGGCATTCGAGGTACAGCGTTCCATGAATCAGCCACTCCTCCGGCTTATCGGAAACGTCGGAAAAATGGGTGCTGATGCCGTCCTTCTGGGCCTTGGAGGCGAAGAATTTCTCAAGGTCAGCGCTGGACACTGGGTACAGCTGTTCTGCCTTATCCGTGGGATTCAGGCCGCATTTTTTATCGAATGGGCCGTCCTTGCTTTCACTGATCAGCAGGTTGGTATCTCCGTCGGAGATTTTGCCCTCCATGGGGGTCACGTTGGTGTAGGGATCAAAGGTAAACCAGGCGTAGGTGGACACGGTGAGCACCGCGCACAGCACGATCAGGGTAAAGGCCGTCGTCACGAGGGAGACCCAAAGCTTGCGTTTCTCCATACCGCGTCACGCTCCTTCCCCGGCGTAGCCCGCGAAGGACAGGGTGAGATTTTTCAGTGTCTGCCCCATGAGGTTCCAGGTGCAGTCCAGATCGCAGCCCTCCAGCCAGAGGTAGACCTCCACCTCCACCGGCTGGCCGTAGCCGCCGTTCTCCCCGCCCTTCAGGGTGAACAGCGCCCGCGAGTTGTCTTTCAGGCTCACGCTGCCGGTAGCAGAGTCGTAATTGCAGTAATTGCTGCTGTTCAGGGGAATCAGTTCCACCGTGGTGCCGTCGGTTTTGGAGCTGTCCAGCGCCCGGTTGGGCAGTGGCACTCTGTCGGCGTTGTCACGGATTCTGTTTGCGTCCTCGGCGGTATTGATTGCAAAGATGTACTCTGGATAATTGCCGTCTTCCTCCTTCTGCTTAACCACCAATCCCACCCTGAGCGCAGTGGACAGGGGGCGCTGGTCATCGGCGTCTTCATAGCCGATATCGGACACATAGATATCCAGCGTCGGGGCGTTGGTGCGCAGAAACAGGGAGGTTTTGTGGTAATCCACCTTTGGTGTGGAATTGTCAAAGGCGGCGGCAAAGAGCCGTTCCCTGTCCGTTCCCGGGTTTTCCGCTTCAAAAAATGTTGCCCGGCGGAAGCCGTAGAAGGGGGCATCCGGGGTTCCGGCGTCCGGGTAGATGCGGTCGGTGGACACAGGCTCCAGAAGTCCCGTAAAGTCCTCCATCACCGTGGCGGAGGCGAAGCCCTTGTCCTTTTCGCTGGAAATTTCCAGAGACACGCTGCTGCCCGCCGCCATTTCCACCTTGGTGGTGCGGGCAGAGGTGTTGTAGATATACCAGGCGAAGGTGGCTGCTGTCACGGAAAACAGGGCGGCAAGCAGCGCCAGCGCGGCGGTAATCAGACTGCGCCTGAGCTTTTTGGACTCATTCATCTGCCCTGCTCCTTTCTGGTTTCTACTTGGCTCCCCCTTTGGGGGAGCTGTCAGCGTCAGCTGACTGAGGGGGTGTCGCTCCTGACGGCATAGCACCCTTCCGCCCCTGCGGGGCACCTTCCCCATAGGGGCGGGGCCGCCGTATCTGCGTTCAGGCAATAAAACCGCATGATAAAACATACCATCGTCATTATAGCACCAGACCCGGCAAAATGCAATATTACAAATGCCAGAATCCGACAGAATTGGGGCAATATGTGAAATAATTCGCACCGGTGCGGCAGCGCCCAAAACCTCTCCCTCTGGGAGAGGTGGCAGCCGTCAGGCTGACGGAGAGGGCCCTCTCAGTCAGCTTCGCTGACAGCTCCCCCAAAGGGGGAGCCAAGCGTGCTTCGTCAGATAAAGTACAATTTATCCGCGTAGGGGGCGGCGTCCTCGACGCCCCGTTTCCCGGTTTTCCACCGGGGTGCAAGGAATCGCTGCATACGATCGGGACGTCCAGAGGCCGTCCCCTACGGCGGCTAGAGAACAATTTATCTGACCAGAGAACGACACCGAGCGGGCGGTGCGCCCGCAGGGAATTGGCATCATAATGATTGCCAGTGGCAATCATTCCTTAGTGCAATAGGGAAGTAACGACACCAACCGGCTGGCGCACGCATTGCCTGAGGGGGCATCCCCGCTAAAGAACAACTTTCCCGATTGCGCAATGACACGGTTATTTTGCGAGCCGGGAGGTTGGCCCTGCGCTGTGGTTTACATAATGCAGTTCCCGCCCGAAAATAGAAAAACCCCGCACCGGGTGCCACAACTACCAAGTGCGGGGTGAGTAATTAAGTTATAGGGTTAAGAGGACATAGAACCGTCCCCTGTCCTTTTCTTCCTAATGTTTACTCAATCGTAGCTTCAAACTCCACGCTGAGGCTGATAGTGTCAATGGAGCTATCAAGGTTATTACTGAAATGGTTAGTATCTTCACCCTCGTACCAAATGTATACCTTAACATCTGAGCCGTTTGATGCAGCTCCGATATCTCCAGCTACAATATTGCTAGAAATCTGGTTTTTGAAAAGTGCAGTTACATTGTTATCGGTGGGCATTGTTGCGGTTCCACTAGCGACGGAAGTTGCAACCTTATACGAAACACTTGTTGCACCTCCATCAGTTACTGTGTAGCAAGGTGCATAGAGTGCAACGTTGGTTCCACTAACTACAGCAACACGCAACGAATTGTCCAACTGATCTGATGCTCCGGTAACCGTAATTCCAGAAACCTTTAAGTCTTTTGCAAGTTTTGTGGCGGAAACAGAACGAATATTGAAAGTTTTTTCAACATAGTAATTTTTGTTAGTAGTCGCATCTTTGCCCGCACTCAGCGTAAGAGTTTCATATGTTCCGTCTTTAGCACCAAAGGCACTTGCAACTGCGGCACTAGCATGATACCAATTTGAACTGATTGACCCACCTGTAGCTGTCGCAACAGTAGATGTCGGATACAGTGTTTGAGCCGTACTCATGCCAGCATTTGCTGTCGTTGCGTAATCTCCTGGAGTACCACTATCCACATACGCAATTTCGATACCACCTTCTGCGGTAGCCTGAACTTGCATACCCGTTGCAGTAACCTTGTTGTTACTTGCAAACCATGCGTAGGTGGAGCTGCCCAGGGCGACGGCGGCAACCAGCACCATAGCAACGGCTGCAAGCAGCTGTTTTCTGATTGCTTTAGAATTCATTTAGGTAAATCCTCCTTTTTTGTGCCCGTTGCCTTACCCTGGCACAGGGCGAAAATTTTATTTTCACCGCGGTTGTGGCGCGGTAAGAATACGTTCTTGGCTCCCCCGCTGGGGGAGCTGTCAGCGCCAGCTGACTGAGGGGGTGTCCCGCTTACCAGCGAAACTCCCTCCGACCTCGCTTGCGCTCGGCCACCTCCCTCAAAGAGGGAGCCGAGACTTGGCTCCCCCGCTGGGGGAGCTGTCAGCGCCAGCTGACTGAGGGGGTATCCTTCATCCGGCGCGTAACTCCCTCAGTCAAAAATCAAAGATTTTTGCCAGCTCCCTCAAAGAGGGAGGCGAGACTTGGCTCCCCCGCTTGGGGAGCTGTCAGCGCCAGCTGACTGAGGGGGTGTCCCGCTTACCAGCGAAACTCCCTCCGACCTCGCTTGCGCACGGCCACCTCCCTCAAAGAGGGAGCCGAGACTTGGCTCCCCCGCTGGGGGAGCTGCTGAGCGCCAGCGAAGCTGAGGGGGTGTCCTTCTTTCGAACGTAACTCCCTCAGTCACGGCTTGCGCCGTGCCAGCTCCCTCAAAGAGGGAGCCGAGACTTGACTTTCAAATCA
>JALFUW010000006.1 GCA_022786995.1 Clostridiales bacterium | reverse complement strand
CTACAGCGGTCTGCTGCTGAAGGGTCTGACCCCCGCCGCCGCCCTGGCCACTGTCATCGCCAAGCTCCCCGCCACCACCTTCAACGCGGTCATCGCCATTGTGGTCGCCCCGTTCCTCGCTGTGAACATCCGTGCCGCACTGGAACACAACCATCTGACATTGGAATAATCGACAGACAAAACACCCGGCTAATGGGGAGCTTTTTTCTTGTCTACTTTACTCCTCGCTGGAAGCTATTTTTTTGACCAGCATGAAATCGCGTCCATGAATGGCAGTCAGCCTTCATGGACGCATTGTTTATTGGCAGATCCAGTCTTCAAAGCCGTCGGTGTAGAAACGGTTCCCCTCCGTGTCCAGCCACATGGCTTCCGCTCCGCATTTCTTAGCCAGCGCCTTCCCTTCCGGCTGCGGCAGGATGAACAGAGCCGTGGACAAGGCATCGGCAAGGCCGGAATCGCCGCAGATCACGGTGACACTGCGGAAGCGTTCCGCCGGATACAGGTTCTGGGGATCGATGATGTGGTGGAAGCGCTTTCCGTCCACCTCATAATAGCGCTGGTAGTCGCCGCTGGTGACGATGGCGCTGTCCCTGTTATACAGGGTGTGCAGGTAGCCGGAGCCCCCGTTTGGATCAGTGATGCCCACCACCCAGGGGGTGCCGCTGTCGTCCTTCGGCCCTGTGGCGCAGACGTTGCCGCCCACGCTGATGAGAAATCCCTCGGGGGCTGCCTCCGCCGCCCGCTGAGCAGACCAGCCCTTGGCCACAGCCCCCACATCCAGCCGCAATTCCGAATCGGTCAGGAACACCGTTCCTGCTTCCTCGTCAATTTCCACCGCTGCCCAATCTGTATGGGCGGCGGCTTTTCGCAGTGCTGCTTCCTCCGGCAGAGCAGCGTGCTCCGGGTCATCGATGCCAGCGGTTCTGGCCTCGTGCCACAGCTCCAAAACGCTTCCCATGGCCACGTTTACCGTATGGCCGGTCAATTCATCGTACTCCCTGCAATCCAGAAGCAAGCGGATGATCTCCGTGTCCACCTGCACCGGGCCGATTCCGGCATGGTCGTTGACGGTTTTCAGGTTGTTTAGGCCCGGATACTCGTTGTAAATATCGAACAGCTGATGATACCGCTGCAGCACATCATGAATCTGCCCCACCCGCTGCCGGAAATTCTCCTCGCTGTCCGTCATGCCGCTGATGGTGGTCACCGTGTCAAACAGATCCAGAAAGGTAGCCTGATGCTGCTGTTTTCCCCTTTCCGGCAGGGCACAGCCGGTGAGAAGCAGGCTCACAAGCAATCCAATCGCAAAAATCCGGCGCATATTACGTTTCCTCAATGAGCGCGTCCAGCTTGGCCGTAAAGGCCTCGATGGAGAAGTGACCGGCTGCCGTCACGGCGTTGGCGCGAATTGTCTCATATTGTTCCGAATTCGGATTTCCGGCTATCGCCCGCACAATCTCCGCCAATCGCTCCGGGTCGTTATTCTTTACAAGAAAGCCGCTGACACCATCCTCCACGATCTCCGGCAGGGCGCCCCGGTCACCGCAGACGCAGATCAGGCCGCTGGCCATGGCCTCCACCACGGCGATACCGAAGCCCTCGGCACAGTCCGGCACATGGATGAACACATCCGAAGCCTCCAGCAGCTCCGGCACGTCGTCCCGGGTGCCCAGAAATTGAACTCTGCTGTCGATGTCCAGTTCCTTCGCAATGGCCTGTAGTGGCGCCCGGTAGTCGCCGTCGCCCACAATCGTCAGGCGGCAGTCTGCATCCCGCAGGTATCCCAGTGCCTGCAAAATGGTCTGCACGCCCTTCTCCTCGATCAGCCGGCCCACATAAATCAGCCGAAGGGTCTTGCCGCCCTCCGTCCGTCCACGGTGAAACCGCTCCAGAATCGCGCCGTTGTAGATGACCGTAATGCGGCTGCCTGGCAGTCCCAGATACTCTACAAGGCTGTCCTTCACCGAATTGGAAATCGCGACTGCCGCGTCCGCCCGCAAAAAAGTGGTGCGGTAGATCCACTTGCGCAGGGCCAATCCCTTTTTTCTCCTGCCATCGCACAGCTCAAAGGCGTTGGAATGGGCGTAGCAGATCACTTTGATTCTGGGGCTCCTCAGCTTGGCGGCCATGGCAGCAAGGCGCAGCATGGGCGCCGCGTGATGGGCAACGATCACGTCCACCCTCTCGGTGTCGCACAGCTCCAGAATACGCTTGCAGACCGCCCTCGTGCCCTGCTTCTGCTTGTCCATGACAATGACAGGGCTGCCGCCGGCTTCAATCTGTTCCGCCACCGGCCCTCCGGCCCAGGCAAACAGAAACAGGTTCTCATGCCGGGAGTATTCCACATAATCCCGGAGCAGGCTTTCGATTCCGCCTGCCCGCCCGGACACCATCAGATGTAATACCTTCATATCACTGCCCCAGCTGCTTCGCGATATCCGCGTCCACAATTTCCTCGCCGGTTTTCGTCTTCAGCTGCTCCATGCTCTCCTCGCTCAGGCCGTTGTTGACCTCGCAGTGCAGATCACAGGTGGAGCAGGCATCCAGCGCTTCCTTGCTGACTTTTCCGTCCCGGTAATCCCGGCAGATTTTATTTTCGTACATGGAGTATGGCTTTTTCACAAACAGAGCCTTCAGCTTATGCCAGATAACCCACGCCCCGGGCACCCAGATGTACTTGTGCATGGCGGGGCTGACGGAGCCGATCATCCAGCACTCCCGGTCACAGCAGCGAACCTTCTTCCGCACGGCTTCGGCCTGCTCGCTGTTCCACAGCTCGTCCCAGCTCTGCCGGTTCAGGTTGCCCATGACCTCTTTATCCTTGGTGCCGTTGCAGGGCATCACGTCGCCGTAGGGATCGATGAAGAAGGTGTCGAAGCTCATGTCGCAGGGCAGCAGCCGCTTCTGACCGTAGATGTAGTTGATGAGGCCGTGGTTGAAGTAGGCCCGGAACCACTTTTTCGGACTGTTGCTTTTCAGCAGCTCATTGACAAGATCCTCGAAGTTTTTCGCCACCATGGGACGGTCATGGATGATGTTCTTCGCTTCCACGAAATAGAAGCTGTTGTGTAAGGACGCGGTGGCAAACTCCATACCCATTTCATCAGAGATCTTGTACAGGGGCACCAGATCGGGGGCATTCCTGTCCTGTACCGTCATGCCGAAGCCCACGTCCTTCATACCCATCTCCCGCAGCGTTTTGAGCGTTGTATAGCCCCGCTGGTAGCCGTTGGGAAGACCCCGGATCTCGTTGTTGGTTGCTTCCAGTCCCTCGATGGAGATGCGAATTCCGATCTGGGGAAATTCTTTGCACAGATCAACAATCCGATCAGTAAAGAAGCCGTTGGTGGAGATGACGATGCGGTCGCTCTTTTTGTACAGCTCCCGGACAATCTCTTTCAGGTCGGTGCGGATAAACGGTTCACCGCCGGTGATGTTGGTAAAATACATTTTCGGAAGCTTTTTGATGGTTTCGATGGAAATTTCCTCCTCGGGCTTGGAGGGCGCCTTATAGCGGTTGCACATGGAGCACCGGGCGTTGCAGCGATAGGTCACGATGACCGTACCGTTGAGTTTCTTTTCCTGAGACATAGGGATTCTCCTATCTTTGCAGCATGGGCTGTTTTTTGTTGAAAATGGGCAAAATCCATGCGCTGACTTTGTGCACAATCAGCGACAGTATCATGGTAAGGAGCAGACTGGTTAGAATGAACACCCCGGAGGATACCCCCGGAGACAGGTATTCCAGCGAGAAAAACGCCGCGTCGTGCATGAGATACACTTCATAGGAAATATCTCCCAGTTTCCGACTCGCCCGGTTTCCGATAGAGATTTTTCCATTCAGCGTCAGCATAAACGCAAGGATCGCTGCGCCGAGGGCAATTTTCAGCACATAATCTCCCCAAAAAGGCACACCCTTTCCGGCGAGATAGCCCACGCCGAGGATTCCCGCCAGCAGGCACAGCCATCCGCATTTGGGAAGCCACTTTCTTGCTGTCCAGTTTACAAAGCTGCTTTTCCAGCGGCTCAGCAGGATGCCCCAGACAAAGCCCAGCACCTCCGGGCACCAGGTCGTCCTCTCGGGCTTTGACAGGTAAACACCAAGGCTGAACACCAGAACGAGGCCGCAGACCCCCCAGTCCCGCCATTTCTTTGGCAGAAGACGATCGCTCAGCCAGAAAAACAGGTAGCACACCAGCAGCCAGCGCACCCAGCCTCCGATACCCAGAAGCATCCACAGGCGCACCCGGCTGCCCGCGGCGGCGTACAGCGCCATGTGTATGGCATTGGATAGAACGCAGGGCACCAGCAGCTTGGGAAGCCGGTTCCGCCAGAAAAACGCCATGCTCTCCGGGCGTGTCTCCGCCGCCAGCCGCAAACCGTAGGCGGAGGTCATAAAGAAGAAGGTTACACCCACATAGGCAAAGCTACCCAGCATATCCTGCAAGCCATTCTGGTAGGCCCCGGGCACATGAACCAGCACAATGATCAGGCACCAGAATCCCCGCATGGCCCCGCTGTTCTCCCGGTCGAAAAAATGCCCGCCGTCAGGCCGGTATTTGGCCCCCGCCAGCAGCATTCCCCCCAGAGACAGAGCGATGCCTGTCATGATCAGGTTCGTCAGCATAGCGTCTCTCCCCGATAGAGCTTCAGCAGCTTTTCGGTGTAGGCGTGCACGTCATCAAAACGGAGGTTGGCGCAGTTTTCCGTGTATTGTTCCGTCAATTCCCGATTCTCCCACATTTTTTCAATTTTTTCCTTTAGCTGCCCAGGGTTGCCGCTTTCGAACAGCTCGCCGGTTTTTCCTTCTGCGATCAGCTCAGGGATGCCCCCGATGTCGGCCCCCAGCACCGGGGTGCCGTAGAGCTGGCTCTCCATCACGGAGAACGGACAATTTTCATACCACTGGGAAGGATAGACCGAGAACCGGGCCTGCCGGATTAAGGTTTCCAGCGCCTGCCCACGCTGGAAGCCCACGTTTTGGATGTTGGGCACCCCGGCAAGCTCCCCTTCCAGCGGGCCGGTTCCCGCAAAAACAAAGGGGATCTCCGGCAGCGCCCGGGCAGCCTTCAGCAGGGTGTCAATGCCCTTCTCCCGGCTGAACCGGCCGAAATACAGAACATAATCCAGCTTTTTCGTCTCCTGATACTCCGCTTTGTCCACGAAATTGTGGAGCGCCACGGTTTTGTGCGCAAAGAGGGGATTACAGTCCATTTTTGTTTTCAGAAATTCCGAGCAGCAGATTATGGTGTCGATATTTTGATAGACCCCGCAGCCGTTCCACAGCTTGGCTTCCAGCATGCCGATGACGCTTTTCGCCAGAGAACCGTGGATACATCTGCCTTTCGCGCAGTTAATGAAATGCCCGCCCAGACATTTTTCGCAGTTCTTCCCGGTATTGGGATTGCTGCACATATGGTTGGGGCACACCAGCTGGTAATCGTGGGCAGTAAAAATCACCCGGCAGGGGTGTCCCGCCTTCTTCCATTTGGCGATTTCCAGCAGAATGGACGGGGTCAGCTGGTAATTGAAGTTGTTGAGATGGCACACATCGGGCTGAAAATCCTCCAGCACCAGCCGCAGCTTCCTCCTTGCCTCAGAGGAGTAGATGGTTTTGATGGGATAGGTCAGCTTGGCAAGCTTGGAGCCGCCGTGAAAATCCATGTCTGCGGTATAGGCGTTCACCCGGTTCCCCACACAGCGGCCCGCGTGCTCCATGCCAAAATACTGAACCTCATGGCCCAGGGTCTGCAAGTGCTTTCCCAGCTTGAAAACATAGGTTTCCGACCCGCCGTTGGGGTGCAGAAACTTATTGATCATCAGAATTTTCATAAGCAATCCTTCATTGGCGGTACAGCGCCAGCGTCTTTTCCACTACATCGTCCCAGCCGTATTTGTTCAGAATAAAACCGGCGGCGTGTTCCCTGTAGCCCGCCACGATGTCCGGCTGATCACACAGCGTTTGCAGCCTTTCCCGCAGGTCTTCCACATTGCCCTTGCGGAAACGTACCGCCTTATCCTCCACCACCTCGGCGCACTCCGGGATGTCGGAAACCAGGCAGCAGTTTCCGTAGCTCATAGCTTCCAGCAGGCTCAGCGGCATTCCCTCCAAATCCGACGGCAGGGTATACACATAGGCATTGCTGTACAGCTCGTCCTTCAGCTGCCCCTGCACAAAGCCGGTAAAAAGAATCCGCGCATCCTCCGCCGCCAGGGCTTGCAGTTCCTTCATGTAGCACTCCGTATCGGAGCTGCCACCAGCGATTACCAATTTCTTGTCGGTTTTCACCTGCTTAAAGGCCTCAATCAGGTAGGTTTCCCCCTTCTCCGGCACGATTCGGCCCAGATACAGGATGTAGCCATCCTTCCGCAGACCCCATTTTTCCTCAATCAGCCGGGGTCTCACCACCATGGGCTCCCCGACGCCGTTGGGAATGAATCGCGTGGCACGGCCATAGGTGTCCTGAAAGTACTGCCGGACATTCTCTGACAGAACGATTATTTCATCCGCAAAACCCACAGCGCTTCGCTCTCCGAGGTGGATAAATTTCGAGGCAAAGCCTCCATTCCACTTCTCCCGCTGCCAGTCCAGGCCATGGACGGTAACGATGACCCGCTTGCCGAGGAGCTTCGGCAGCCAGCTGAAAAAGGCGGGGCCTTCCGCGTGGATA
Organism: Clostridiales bacterium; assembly: GCA_022786995.1. Lineage (GTDB taxonomy): Bacteria > Bacillota > Clostridia > Oscillospirales > Oscillospiraceae > Faecousia. The sequence goes on along the minus strand of JALFUW010000006.1, from coordinate 20,324 downwards.
TGTACCACGTCGTATTTCCCAAAGGCCGCCCGTACCGCGGCAAAAAACGAGGAAACCACCGCGGCGTAGCCCTTTCGTTCCAGCGTCGGAACCGTAACCAGCCGGATGCCCCGATAGACGCTCCCCGCGGCGAGCTCATACTCCGCGCCGCTGACGTGGTGTCCGGCCCGGTTGTAGCAGGTCACGCTGTGCCCCAGCGCCGCCATACGGGCACACAGAGCCTCCACCACAACCTCTACGCCGCCCTCATTGGAAGGGATTCGTTTGTGGCCCAGCATGGCGATATTCAGTTTCTCCGAGGTGGGTTTCATGGCGTATTCCTTCCTTTTCAAGTTAAGAGTGCGGAAAATTGGAATTTGGCGGCGAGTCGCCGCAGACAATGCGGGCCGCAGGGCGGCCAGCCAATGCGTTACGAACGCTGGGCGGTCATCCTACATCCTTTGGGCCCCTCGACCATAAACTGTTACGAAAAATGGCGGTATCTTGGCGCCCCCTTTGGGGGAGCTGGCACGGCGCAAGCCGTGACTGAGGGGGTGCTGTTTCACTGGCAGGACACTCCCTCCGTCAAAAATCAAAGATTTTTGCCACCTCCCTCAAAGAGGAAGGCAAGAAAGCGCAAAATTCCAATTTGGCGGCTTTCGTGCCGTGTCTGTCATCGTCTCCCCAATACCGGCAGAAGCTGATCCTTCTGGCTCAGCTTCAGGGGTGTGCCGTCTAAAACATACCCCTCGGCGCTGGCGGTGCCTTGATAGGCCCCTTCCACCCCGGGCCACCGCACGCCGATGGTCGGGTCGTTCCAGGCAATACCGCCCTCGTCATTTGGATGGTAAAAATCGTCACATTTGTAGCAGAACTCCGCCTCGTCGCTGAGCACCAGAAAGCCGTGGGCAAAGCCCTTGGGGATCAGAAACTGTTTCTTATTCTCCGCCGTCAGCTCAATTGCGTACCATTTTCCGTAGGTCTCCGAGCCGGGACGAAGATCCACAGCCACGTCAAACACAGCACCGCGGATGACCCGCACCAGCTTGGTCTGGGGGTAGTTGATCTGATAGTGCAGTCCCCGCAGGACGCCCTTGGTGCTCATGGACTGGTTGTCCTGAACAAAGGGAATATCCAGCCCGGCCTCCGCCATGTCCCGCTGGCTGTAGGTTTCCATAAAGTAACCCCTCTGGTCGCCGTGGACGGTGGGGGTGATGACACACAGGTCCGCAATGCCGCCCACATTTTTTTCAACCGTAATCTGTCCCATTTTTTCTCCTCCTGTCGTCTGACCGCAGCCATCTGTCAAACTGCCGGGCAGTGTTCGTCCAGACGAACTGTTCCAGAATCCGGCTTCTGGCTGCGCCGGGAGCCAGCCGGACATCGCCGCGAACCAGCTCTGCCATGGTATCGGTATCCTCCGTCAGGAAGCCGGATACCCCATCGTCAATGATGAAGTCCGGCCCAGGGGCGTGGCAGGCCAGCACCGTACAGTCCTGATACATGGCTTCCAGAATGCTCATGCCGAAAATCTCTTTTTGATTGAAGTTTACATAATAATCGCAGGCAGCATAGTAGCGCTGCACCTGGTCATTGGGCAGCCGGGCAATGCGAATTACGCGATTCCAAACTCCCAGATTTCGGGCCTCCCGCTCCACGTCCATGTCCATAGCCCCGGTGCCGATCATCACCAGCACCGCACCGGGCAGCTTGCTTAGCAGGCGCACCGCTTCCAGCGGGCGTTTATATTCATCCAATCTGCCCACAAACAGCAGGGTCGTCTTATCCGCGGGAAGCTTCAGCGTTTCCCGCAAAGCTTCTTTCGATTCCGTGATCTCCGGGATCACCGACAGGTCAAGCCCCACCGGGGCCACCTCCACATCGGGAACCCCCAGCTGTGCCAGACGCCGGGCCACCGCCGGGGTTTTGGCAAAGCATTTATGGGTTCGGAACGCCCGGAGATTTCTGCGGTAGAGCAGTCCCATCAGCAGCGCTTTCAGCGGATTTCCCGTGTCGCTGCCCACCGTACCAAGGTAATTGTAGACCCGGATTCCATTCTTATCGCAGAATCGGATCAGCTCCGGGGCAAAGATCTGATTATCGCTGCCGATCTGGATGGCTTCTACGCCGTATTCCAGCAGGATATTCCAGTCGTATCGTCCGTGGACACCCACCGCTTTTGCAGGCACCCGGACAACGGCGATTCCGTCCGGGGTCAGCTCCTCCTCCGGGACTGTCAGCCCTTTTCCAGAATAGAACACCACCGGCTCATACCCCAACGGCTTCATGGCCCGGGCAAGCCCCAGCTCCTGACTGTTGTAAAAGCCCTTCTGCCCGGAAGCGCCGCAATAGGTATCCACAATCCCAAATTTCATACCTGTTCCTCTTACCGAGATTTTCTCAGCATCTTTTTCATTTGATTGACCGGCGCGAATTTTAGATATCTCACATCAATCACTTCCACGCTCCCCGTACAGCAATAGGTGTGGATGCCAATTCTATTATTCGCCGGGATATCCGCGATCTCCACATCCGCCGGGCCAAGGGTCCGTAATTGCTTCATTTTTCCGTCCGTCAGTTCCGAAAAGCACAGGCTGTGGCCGTAGTCCACCGCCGTACTGCGCTGGGTAGGCAGAATTCTTCGTCCGCCATCCTCAAAAATTCTCCCGGCTGTTCTGCTGTGAAGATCATAAGGCGCAGCCTCCCCCTCCGGCAGCAGTTCCAGCGAAACGGCATCCCTGTCTTTTTTCAGCACCAGCTTTCGGAACCGAACCAGCAGCGGATTCTCCGGCGAGACTTCCGAGGTCAGAAGCGTCAGAGCATCGTCGCTCTTTTCCAGCACCACCGTATCCACCAGTTCCCTCCCCACATGGAAGGCCTGTACCAGTCTCCACTGGTACGGAAAAGCCTCTGCCTGATACAGATTGATGCTTCTGTTCTCGCTGGTCTCCGGGATCATATAGATTCCATCCTGCCACGGGAACACCATGGGATAAGACAGGTGATATGGTTCCTGCAGGATGGTGTGAAAGGCCACATTTCCCCCATTCGGCTCCAGAACCGCCGCCGCCAGCTGCCCCTTCAAGGCATCCCGGTCATATTCCTCCACGAACAGGTATTCCTTTCCCTCATGACAAAAGGTTATGGGATCCGCATACCAGTATTTGGACGAATACGCGATGGGCACAAAGGGTCTTTCCGCTTCCCGCAGCAAGGCGCCGTCAGCCCCTTCGCGAAGGGCAACGGTAAAAATTTCATCAAAGCCCAAAAGCTTCTTGAGAAGTCTTGCCTTTGGTATTTGCATCAGTCGTTTCAGGTTCATTTTCCTTCTCCAATGCCAACGCCCGGTTATTCTCCCAAAACCCGGTGGTAAATATCAAGTAGAATCCCATAATTCACGTCTTCACTGTAAAGCGTGACATAATCTCTGTAAGCATTCTCCCCCATGCCCCGCATATCCGTATGCAGACAATTCAGCAATGCCCGGGCCAGAGATTCAGAAGAGCCTGGCGCAAACAGCAGACCATTTACCCCATCGTTTACCAGCCTGCCAGTGTTGCCGATATTCGTGCCGATCACCGGCGTGCCCCGGGAAAACGCTTCCACAATGGTTACCGGGAACCCCTCATAGACCTGTGTCGGGAGAATCAAGGCCCGGGCTTCCTCTAGCCGCCGCAGGACTTCCCCGTGAGGCACTGTGCCAGCCAGTTCGATATCGGTCAGGCTTCTGCTTTCGATATACTCCCGGCACCAGTCCTCCATCGGGCCGCTGCCGCAGAGAATCAGCCGTGCATCCGTCTGATGGCAGACCTGCTCCCACGCCTTCAGCAGCAGATCCGTGCCTTTGATTTTTTCCAGCCGTCCCACATAAAGCAGCTGCGTTTTTCTGCCGTCAAAGCGCGGATCGTTTCCTGATTTCTCAACAAAATTCGGCTTGACGAACACCCGCTCCGGCCTGATCTGCTTCAGCTTCAGCAGCTTCTCCTGGTTGAATTCCGTCAGGCAGATGTAGTTGAGCTTTCCGTAGATCCCCGTCATGCGGTGTATTTTCGTACTGATGACGCAGGCCAGGGTTTGCAGCTTACTGCCCCGGTAGCAGCTGTGCTTCACGGCGCAGCCCAGGCCATGGGTTAAACAATCCTCGCAGATGTGCCCATCCCGGTAGAAAGTAGCGCCGGGGCACAGCAGCCGGAAGTTATGCACCGTCTGCACCACCGGCACCCCCTCCGCCAGCGCCGCGTAATATACCGACGGGCTGATCAGATTCAGGGTGTTGTGGACATGGACAATGTCGATATGCTCCGCCCGAATGAGCCTGCGCACCTCCCGGTAGGTTTTGGGGTTAAAAATGGTGGTCAGGGGCAGCAGCAGCTTTCGGAAAACCGAAAAATCCTTCAATTCCTTGTTGTCCCGGAAATAGCGCACCACCCGGTGCCCCTGCGATTCCAGCAGACGGCGCTCGTTTTCAATGACGGTATCCTCGCCGCCGGGAAGCCGGTAGAAATTATGAACCTGTAAAATGACAAGTTTTTTGTCCATAATTTCTCTATTTCCCCCTGAATAACGTGTTCCAGATAAATTTTGTGTTGGTATAGAGATATCGCATAAACAGGCGCTTCGGATCCTGCATCAGCCGGTACAGCCATTCCAGACTGCACCTCTGCATCCACATAGGCGCCCGTTTGATATTGCCGGCATAGTAGTCAAAGCCCGCGCCCACGCCGATCATCAGCCCCGCGACCCGGCCCTGATGCTGATTCATCCAAATCTCCTGCTTGGGCGCCCCCAGACCCACCCAGATAAAGTCCGGCCTGGCCTCATTGATTTTTTCGACAATGGCGGCATCCTCTTCATCGGTCAGCGCCCGGAAAGGGGGGCTGATCATACCGCAGACCTGCAAGCCAGGGTAATCCACTGCCAGCCGTTTTTTCATCCGTTCCAGGGTCTCCTCAGTGGAGCCGTAGAAGAAGTGGCGGTAGCCCTTCGCCGGAGAGATTTCCAGCAGCCGCAGCATGAGATCCGGCCCCGTTACCCGGCGGGCTTCCTCAAAGTCGTGGCGGCGGCTGTATGCGGACAGGGGGCCGCCGTCCGGCAGCACCATCACTGCCCCGTTCTGCACCTTTAAGTAAGCTTTATCCTCGCTGGCAGTCACGGTGGTATGAACGTTGGCAACGCAGACATACTCCCCCCGCCAGTTTTCCAGCTGGCTTTCCATCAGCGCCACGGTTTTCTCCATATCCGTCACCGCCACCCGGACACCCAGTATGTCCGAGGTATCAAACAGGCTCAGCCGCAGGGTTCGGAAACCGCCCACCAGCTTCACCCGGCTCTGGCCGCTTAAGTAAGCGCCGAAGCTGGGCACCAGCAGCACCTCCACTGCGCTCTTTTCTCCCACAGCCACCATAACGCGCAGGGTTTCTTCCGAAATGTCCTGCTGCAGGGCGATGATTTTTTTGATATCCAGCTCCTCAATCCGTTTTTCCAGCAGTCCAAGGCCGCCCAGATAGCCATCCATTCCCTCGAAAGGCGCTTCCGCGATGTAACCGCAGTAACACAGCTCCCCATCGGGATCCTCCTCCAGCGTCTGCCGCAGCCGGGCCGTGGCAACACCCATACCAACCAGGATGGTATTGAAGTGACCCTTGGTCTGAGAATACTTCATGTAAAAGTGGGAAACCACCAGGCGCTTTGCCAGCAGCACCGCCGCCGAGCAGAGCAGGAACAAAACCAGCAGCAGTCGGCTGAACTGCTCCAGCCGGAAAATATAGATCACGGAGGTCATGACAAGGCAGCCCAGCAGCTCCCCCAGCACGATGCGCAGCAGTTCCTTGCGCGCAGAACCAAATTTCAGGGAATCATAGCCCCCCAGCAGGTAGTGAATCAGGACAAACACCACGGCATACAGCACCGCCAGATACGCGTAGGAGATGGTATCCCGGAAGGCATAGGCCCTGCCCAGCGGCAGGAACACCCGAATCACGCCGCACAGGAAATAGCAGACCATAATCAGCAGCAGCTCCGAAAGCATACTGACCAGCCTTTTTGTTGTGTCCTTCGTCCCCATTTTCTCTTGCTCCTTATCCCTGGAAGTTCCAGATACGGCACTGTGCAATATTCACGGCTTATTATATACTATTTGACCGGCTTTTGCAATCCTCTGCACCCTCTGTCAGATATTTTCCCGCGTCTTTCAGAAAACTGGCAATAATCAGAATCATGATAAGCCCTACCGGGAAGGCAGCGAGGATGCTCACCGTCTGAATATTGCTCATGGAGCTTTCCGAGAACATCAGGGCCACCGGCAGCACGATCAGCAGAACGCACCACAGCAGCTCAATGGCTTTGTGGGGCTGCTTTCCCTCCTCCAGGCGGTAATAGCTGTAGCAGGAGGCGGTGTAGGCGATGGAATCAAAGGAGGTTGCATAGAAGGCCACCATGGTCGCCAGCACCCACACCATCACCAGCGTTCCCCAGGGCAGGGTGCACAGAATGTCGATGATCATGGTGTACAGATCGCCGTTTGCCAGATACGCCCCGAGGAAATCCGCCATTCCCCGGGTCTGAAGGCCCAGAGAATAGTTGCCGAAGACGATGAAGCTCACCAGCGTGGAGCCGACACCAAAGAGATAGCCCCCGGCGATGGTCTGCCGGACGGTTCTGCCCTGAGAAATGCTGCCGATGAAGAAAGGCGCCGCCGCACACCAGACCATCCAGTAGGCCCAGTAGTAGATCGTCCAGTCCTGGGCAAAATTCGTGGTGCGCAGGGGATCCATGTAGGTGGCAAGGCCAATGAAATTCTGCACCATCCTGCCGAAGGACTCGATTCCCGTCTCGATGATGTACTGTCCCTGTCCTCCTGCCAGCAGCACGAAAACAATCAGCCCGAAGAACAGATAGATACAGACGTTGGCAAGGATACGGATGCCCCGGAAGCCATGGAGCAGCGAGTAGGTATACACGGTGCAGGTCAGTGCGATGATGGCGATGGTAATGACGGTTCTGCTGAGGGTAATATGGAACAGGGACTGCAAAATCGCCGCCATCAGGGGAGTGGCGACACTGAATGTGGTCGCGGTACCCGCAAGCAGCGCGAATACCGCCAGAAGGTCGATGATCCTGCCCGCCGCGCCGTCAGTCTGCTTTCCAAGCAATGGACGGCAGGCCTCGGAGAACCGCTGACGGCTCCGCTTGCGCACATGCAGCATAAATCCGAAGGCTGCCGCCAGCACCAGATAAAAGGCCCAGGGAATGAAACTCCAGTGAAACAGCGGAAAGACCCCCGCCCACACCTGCATGGTGCCCAGCTCCGCGATGTGGGGGTTGGCGGCATACATGACCCACTCGGAGAAGGAATAGAACAGAATATCCGCCGCCAGACCGCAGGTGAACATCATGCTGCCCCAGGCAAAGAAGGAGTACTTGGGCTTTTCCTTGGGGCTTCCCAGCACGATATCGCCGTATTTGGAAGTACACAGGTATATGGACACAAGGAAAATACCCAGCCCCGCCACGATGTAGAAGGCTCCCAGCGTGTCGCCGAAAAAGAACCGCACCTGTCCCAGCACAAGGTTAGATTGCTCCGGCAGCGCGAAAAACAGCAGACTCAGCCCGCAAATCAGCGTCAAGGGCACCAGTGTGATCATCCAGTCGATTCCGTTTTTCCGTGTTTTCATAGGATTTCCTCCAGTTTCCCGGTTTGATAGGGGTACACATAGCGTTTTCCGCCCACCCGGAAACGGACACCCGCCGCGGCGTTATTTTCGGTTTTGTAGGACTTTACGTCCACAATTTCCGCCTCCTCGCACGCAAGCCGAGCGGCTATTGTTTTCAGAATCGTCGAGCGGGTGTCGCTGAGATAGGTGGGGTCGAACTGCCGCAGTTCGTCCAGGGTATCAAATTCAAAAATCGTATCCGGCGGGTATTTCCGAATCCGCAGAGGCAGCCGGTCAATATGCTCTATGTAAATGGTCTCCCAGAGCTTCCCCGCCGTTTCCGGCCGGTGGTAGACTTCCTCCAGAATGGAAAGGAATGTCCGGCTGAAGTCTTCCGACCAGAACACATGGCCCAGCATGACCCAGGCATCCGCGCCGCCCACCGTCACGCTCTGAATCCAGCCGTCCTTCTCCATAATGCACCACTCGCCGGTCTTTCCCGGCGCGTACACGGCGGAATAGTAGCTGCCCTCCACGTCGTTTTCAAAGGGATTTGTGAGAAAATAGTTATCGGAAGAGCAGATGTAGGAATTTTTCAGGTATTTTCTGGCGGCAAAAATACTGGAATTGTTGTTTCTTGTCAAATAATCCGGGTTTTCCACCAGTATAACGCCATATTTTTCGGTCAGATAGGAGAAATCTTCCTTTCGGTAGCCCACAACAATCACGATTTCCGAAATCCCGGCCTCCCGCAGCTGCCGGATCTGCCGCTCAATGAGCACCTCTCCGCGCACCTCGATGAGAGCCTTGGGTCTTTCCAGAGACAGGGGCGCGAAACGGCTGGCCGTTCCGGCGGCAAGAATGATGGCGTTGTCAACCTTCATGGCTCAATTCCTCCAGAACAATGCGGTAATACTCCTTGGCGTAGCGGTACTGCCGCAGGGAGTATTCCCCGAATTCCACGCCCAGGCTTCGCTTGTACTCGCACCAGTTGCTCCACAGCAGGCCGCAGGCGGCGATATAGCAGTAGATTTTGATCCGGGTCTGACGAGGACAATTTCCTTCAAAGTACAGGTCGATGAGTCTGTCCACCCCTTCCCGGTCATACATAGCGTAGATGCAGAACATGGCAATGTCCACATGGGGATCCTGCATTCCGGCGTACTCCCAGTCGATGAGCCGCACCTGTCCGTCGGCCGTAAACAGAAAATTGTCCGGCACGGCGTCGATGTGGGTCAGTGTCCAGTCCTTCTTCTGGGCATCGATATACGCCCGCAGCTCCAGAACCCGGGCCTTGGTGGTTTCGTAGTCCCGGTAGACCGAGGGTGCGCCGCTCCACAGACTTTCGTAAAACGCAATCTGGTCAAAGATGGAAAAGCTGTGATCCACTTCCAGCTTCATGCCGTGAAAGCGCCGCAGAGCCTCCATGCATTTTTTCAGATCCTCAGGGCTTTCCGGGTCGCATACCCGGGCATTCTCCAGAAAAGCCGTGACCTTCCAGCCCTTTTGTGGGTCGATCAATACCACGTCGTCGCAGATTCCCTTTCCCCGCAGGACTTCATAGACCGCCGCCTCCTGCTGCCGGTTGATCAGCTTTCCTGTACCCTCCCCCGGAATGCGCATGATGTAGCGCCCCGCGCCGCAGGAGAACAGGAAAGAGCGGTTGGTCATGCCCTTTTTCAGCACCTCAATGCCGGTAATCTCCTTTTGATCCACATGCAGGCATCCGGCAATGGCGGCGATGGCCCCGGAATTCAGGCTGCCGGAGTTTTCATCCAGCTCCCGCAGCTGCTCATAGGTGTTGATCTCCACATACTTTTCCGCCGAAACCACCCGGGCCTGGGTCAGGAGCCTGTCTCCCCCGGTCAGCGTCTCCTCCCAGAAGCAGTCATCGTACCGCGGCTGTGCGTCGTATTCCTTCAAGCGGCTTCGGATGACCCCGCTCTCCGGCTCCGTCAGGTAGGCGATGCCCACCATTTGGCTGCCGCCCCGCTGCCCGGTAAGAAGCTCCAGCTTCCGGCTGACCCGGACGGCAGCCGCGGGATCCTGCCTGTCGGTGACCATGTACCAGGAATACAGCTCCCATGGACGGAATGGATTTTCCCCGCACCAGATATCGCAGGGGATGATGTAGGTATTGGTCAGATGCTTCGCCGCCAGCGCCAGAGAATGCAGATTATTCTTTCGTGCGTAGTCACCGCTCACAATCAGCTCCACGCCGAAGTCGTCAATGAGATACTCAAACCGCTCCTTGAGAAATCCCACCACCACATAGATTTCCTGAATGCCCACGGCGCGGAGCTGCCGGATGGTGCGCTCAATGAGAACCTCCCCGCGGATTTCCAGCAGGGCCTTGGGATACTGGGTATTCACCGGCACCATCCGCATTCCCTGGCCGGCAGCCAGAATCACCGCGCTTTTCGGAGCATGGGCCCGCGCCTCCGCCCAGGCCAGAGGTGTCGGTTCCATGGTATCATTCAAAAGGCCCCCGGCCTGCAGGCTCTTCAGGCAGCGGTTCACGACGCCAACGCTGTGACCGCAGCTTTGCGCCAACAGCCGCTGATTCACAAAGGGCTTTTCCATCAGCGCCTTCAGGATATCCGCTTCTTGTCTATTCATGAATTTCTCCTTCTTTATTTTCGTGAACAAATAGGGAATGGAATGCCCGGCAAAGCGCCGGGCCTCTATTGTTTGTCGTCAAAAGGCCCCAGATCCAGCAGCTGAATCTGGTGGGTAATCCGTTTCTCTGGCGGAGGCGGTGTCATGTAGTCCGGGCCATAGGCCGTCCGCAGAAATTCGTCATACCGCTTGGGAACCGGGAACAAAATCCCCTCAAAGGGCATTTCGATCATCTCGTCAAACAGCTCCACCGTGAAAAACCAGTAATCATAGCAGGAGCCGGAATGGATGCAGACCCGGCCAGTGTCCCTGTGCTTATGGTACAGGCCATCCACCCAGCCCCGCAGGGTTTTCATTGGCACCAAAGCGCCGAGGATATCCGTGGGGATAAACTTCAGCCGCTTGAGCCGATTCTCCCCTTTCCAGACCTTGAAGCCGGACTTGGACAGGATTGCCTGGCACAGCACCGCCATGGCCATGCCCTCCAGCTTTCTGGCAGATTCTCTGTCAGAGATAAAATAATAGGGAAAAATATCCACAAAAATCTCGCTGTGCACCGCTTGCGGATTGCTTTTGTTCTCGATGTACCGGGTGCCCTTCAGGCGAATCTTGCTGAATACCAGCCCGTTTTCGGGATTGGTGGCGCTGTTGTCCAGAAAGAATTCCTCCGACAGCTCCGCCGGGGCCACCCGCAGAAATTTCTGATAGTCCCCGTCCAGCATTCCGATGTCCATATCATCGTCCCAGGGGATGAAGCCCTGATGACGCACCGCCCCCAGCATGGAGCCGCAATCCAAAAAGAAGCAGATGCCGTGCTTGTCGCAGATGCGGCGAATCTCCTTCGCGATCTTCAGTTGGGCCTTTCTCAGTTTGTCGGAATCTGTCATCGCTCCTGCCTCCGGGCATCCCTTTTTCCAGAGTATACACGATTCATCGAAAAAAAGCAACCCCGACCTCTTCCTCGAACCAACTGTCTCCGCTATCCCCGGATATCCAGCAGCTGCAGCTGCCCATGAAGACTCAGCTCCACGCTGTCCGCCGGAAGAAATACGCAGTCACCCTTGTAAATATTGGAAGCGCTGTTGCAGAAGCTTACCGTTCCGCAGCCGTCCACGCACAACAGCACCCGGAAGCTCATAGCGTCCGCCCGGTAGGCTACCTTCTGCCGTCGTTCGGTATTGACCAGCATTCGGTAGACTTCAAAATACTTACACCGGCACAGCAGCTCCGACGCACAGCCCGGCCGGTAGTGCAGCACCCGCATGGGCTGCCTGGGCGCGGTACTGGAACGGAGGTTCGCCGCCGCCAGAGCCTTCTGTACATGCAGCGGGCGTTTGTGTCCGTTTTTATCCACCCGGTCATAGTCATACAGCCGGTAGGTCAGGTTGCTGCTCTGCTGAATCTCCGCGATCAGGGCTCCGGCACCGATGGCGTGGATGGTGCCCGCCTCAATAAAGAAGACGTCATTTTTCGCAATCGGCACGGTTTGCAGATGCTTTTCCACCGTTCCGTTTTCAATGCTGTCCCGCAGAGCTTCCGCGTCGGTATCATGGCGCAGTCCGTAGACCAGCTTCGCGTCCTTCGCGGCATCCAGCACATACCACATCTCCGTCTTGCCCCGCTGGCCGTTTTCATGGGCAGCGGCAAAATCATCCGTCGGATGCACCTGCACCGACAGATCCCGCTTTGCATCGATAAACTTGATGAGAATGGGCAGTCCTTCCCCGCGCTCCGGGTGGGTGCCTAAGTATTCCGGGTGGGCTTTCAGGATTTCTGCCAGGCTCTGTCCGTCGAATTCGCCCCCCACGGCATAGCTCGGGCCGTCGGGGTGGGTGGAGCACTCCCAGGTTTCCGCCAACGGCTCCAGAGCGATGCCCTTTCCGAATTCATCGTTGATCCGGCTGCCGCCCCAGAGATAGTCCTTCCCCGTGGGCCGCAGAAAAATCGGTTCTCTCATAACTCCAGTTCGTACTTCTTCTTGTCGCCCACATGGATGTTCTGACCCAGCTGCACTTCAATGAGCTTCAGCTCGGTATCGGCAAACACCGTATGGCGGCAGCCCGCCTGCATGGTGATCACGTCACCGGCACGCACCTTCTGCTCCATGCCGTCGACGATGGTTCTGCCCTCTCCGGCCACCACCACCCAGACCTCGTCCCGGTACTGGTGGCTGTGGTAGTTCATGCTGTGGCCCGGGTTCAGGGTGACCTTGATGGTCATGGAGCCGCTTTCCACATCCAGCACCCGGAAGGAGCCCCAGCTCTTTTCGGCGAACATGGTCTGCTGGACGAACTTGTCAACAAAGGGCTTAATATAGCTGGACTGCTCCTTGTCGGACACCAGAATGCCCTCGGCTGACGCGGAGATCACCACATCGTGCAGGCCCATGGCCAGAATCGGCACGTCCATTTCGTTGACGATGTGGACATTTTCACACACATCGTTGAGCACGCCCTTGCCGATGACGTGCTCCTCCATGGCCTCCGTCAGGGTATTCCAGGTGCCTAAGTCCATCCACTGCCCGGCAAAGCGCATGACCTGAATGTTCTCCTCCTTTTCCACAACGGCGTAGTCAAAGGAGATCTTCGTCAGTGTCTCGTATTTGGAAAACAGGTCGTGATAGTCCGTAAAATCGATCAGCTCATGGGCCCGTTTCAGCACATATTTCAGCTTGTAGGCGAACACGCCGCCGTTCCACAGGGCGCCCTGCCGGATATACTCCGCCGCCACATCGGCGGTGGGCTTTTCCTTGAAGGTCTTGACATTCGCGGTCTGATCGGCGGACTCGGGGATGATGTAGCCGTATTTTTCAGAAGGGTAGGTCGGCTCAATACCCATGAGCACAAGATTGGCTTCCCCCTTGTCCGCCTGATCGGACAGGCCCTTCAGAGCTTCAAAATAATCCTCATTGACGTAGGGGTCAACGGGGCACACCACCACGGATTCCTCCGGGGAAATCCCCATCACATCCGTTAAGTAAGCCGTCGCCAGAGCGATGGCCGGGAAGGTGTCCCGGCGGCAGGGCTCCACGGAGATGCCCACGTTGTCTCCCAGCTGGTTGCGGATGGCGGAGACCTGAGTCTTGGCCGTGGCAATGGTCACGGTGGCATCGGCATCCACCGACTTAATCTGCCGGTAAACCCGCTGAACCATGGACTCATAGTCCCCGGTTTCGGTTTTGAAAAGCTTGATAAACTGCTTGGAGCGGATGTCGTTACTCAGGGGCCACAGCCGCTTTCCCGAGCCGCCGGACAGCAGAACAATATTCATAGATTTCTTCCTTTCTTCACGCTATGGGGGTGAGCAGCCCGCTCTGTCGATCCAGCCGGTAGAGGGTGTGATCCGTGGGCGTGTCTTCAAACAGGCTTCCGTAGCACTGCGCAAATTCGTCGTCCAGCTGGCATAGAGCCACATAATCGTAGCTTTCCAGCAGAACATCCATCCATGCTTCGGCGGAAACTTCCTCAGGGTTCAGGCTGTGCCCCAGAGCGCTGTTCACCGCCACCGGCTCCGCGTCAAACTGCACGATCACCTGATCCCGTCCGTCGCTGCCCTGAGAGACGAAATACACCTGTTCCCCCCCGGCGCAATTGTCCCGGATGGTCTGTGCCAGAGCGTCCAGCGGCTCCCGCCGCACATAGGAAGCAGCAACGCCGTCCCGGTTCAGGAAGCTGTGAACTTCATTCATAGGGGCGGCAATCAGCAGCAACCCGCACAGGACAAGCAGCGGCAGCTTTTCTTCCCGTTGGGAAAGGGTCAGGAATCCGCCAAAGAACAGAGGGAAACATACGCTGATGTAGGCGATATTCATGTAGCGGTTGTAGGCCGCAAGACCAAGGGCCTCGTCCACCGAAAAGCGGTAGGCATAGGTAGCGCCGAGGCAGTAGACGTACAGGACAAGCTGCACGAACATCAGAATCCCCGCCGCCCTGAGGGCTTTCGTTCGCTCCGGCTGAACCTTCATCAGCTTCCCGCACAGGGCATACAGGGCAATGGCAAATACCAGCGTCAGCGCGAAATAGCTGATCAGCACGCCAATGCCCGGCAGGCGGAACTCCCGGGAGAAGAACATCCGCTTGAAAGCCTCCACGCAGTCCTGCCGGTAGAACCCGCCGGTGCGGAAAAAGAACATTTTGGTATACTCAATCAGGTCAATCGGTTCCGAAAATACCAGCTTCGAGCCAAGCTTCAGAAGGATTCCCTTCCACGCAAGCTTCGCGCCCAGGGCGGAAATCAGGGGCAGCAGGGCAATGCCCGCCCGGCGCAAAGGCTCTCCCTTTTCCCGGGTCAGCAGACGATTTGTAAAGAAAATCAAACCGATGAAGCAGGCGAAAAACAGGCCCACGTCCTTGGAAAGGGTCAGCACGGCGCAGAGCATGGACACATAGGCCGTGTGCAGGCCGCCCCGGTCCTTAGAAAGCACCGCAAGGAAGCCGCAGCCGGCAAGCATTCCCACAAAGCTGTCAATATACAGCAGGATGTAGGTTTCCCCGATGAACAGCATCGGCAGTACAAACAGACAGAGCCCGGCAAGCGCCGCCTTCGGCAGGGACAGCCCCTGGAAGAAGGGCATGGCCGGGGCAAGCATCAGCACCTGATAAGCAAGGAACAGCCGCCACTCACTGGACTCCGCCCCGCCATCCAGCAGGTAACGGAGCTTCTGGCAGAAGTACTGGAACAGGGCCATGGCCGGGGGATAGGACTGATAGTAGATGCCGGAGGCGGGATTGGCGGCAAAATCGTTAAGTTCCATCATTTTTCGCACACACAGCTGCCAGTGGGAAAAATCGTCCCAGCCGGTGGACAGCATTCCGTAATCTCCCAGCACCAGCAGGGCGAACAGCATGCAGAAAACAGCGAACCCCGGGGTAATCATGCTCTTTATCAGCTGTTTTCCCCCGCCCCTGACCAGACGCCAAAGGCCGTAAGCCCAGAAGCAAAGTGCCGCCAGTAAGAGGACATACACGCCAGCGCTGAGGATGCCCGCCGCGCCGAACAGGAACAAAACGAGGACAATGCCCATGCAGGTGATGGGCAGAATTTCCTCAAATTTTCGTCCGAACCGGGCTGCCGCGAACACGCTGCCGGACAGCAGCACCGCGAGGAAAAGGCCGATATCAAGCATAGGTCATTTCTCCGTTTCGTTTATCGTTCCGCCCGCATAGGATTGTTAAGGAAGTCCTCATAGGAAAGGCGGATGCCGTCTTCCAGTTCGGTTTTGTACGTCCAGCCCAGAGCGGTGGCCTTGGACACGTCCAGCAGCTTCCGGGGGGTGCCGTTGGGCTTACTGGTATCCCACTTGATTTCGCCCTCGTAGCCGATGACCTTTGCAACCAGCTCCGTCAGCTCCTTGATGGTCAGTTCCTTGCCGGTGCCGGCGTTGACCGTCTCGTCACCACTGTAATTGTTCATCAGGAATACGCAGAGGTTGGCAAGGTCGTCCACGTACAGGAATTCCCGCAGGGGGCTTCCGTCGCCCCAGCAGGTGACCTCGGTCTTGCCCTCCACTTTCGCCTCGTGGAACCGCCGAATCAGGGC
Organism: Clostridiales bacterium; assembly: GCA_022786995.1. Lineage (GTDB taxonomy): Bacteria > Bacillota > Clostridia > Oscillospirales > Oscillospiraceae > Faecousia. The sequence goes on along the minus strand of JALFUW010000006.1, from coordinate 4,536 downwards.
CGGGAGCACATGGCTGTGGGTGGGATGGTAGTTGTCGTTGGGGCCGTAGAGGTTGGTGGGCATGACGGAAATGTAGTCCGTTCCGTACTGCTTATTTAAGAATTCGCAGTATTTAAGGCCCGAAATTTTCGCCAGTGCGTAGGCTTCGTTGGTTTTTTCCAGTTCAGAAGTTAACAGGCAGCTTTCCTTCATGGGCTGAGGGGCCATTCTGGGGTAAATGCAGGAAGATCCCAAAAATTCCAGCTTCTTGCAGCCGTTTTTCCACGCCGAATGAATCACATTCATTTCCAGAATCATGTTGTCGTACATGAAGTCCGCCAGCGCGTTCTGGTTTGCCACGATGCCGCCAACCTTCGCGGCGGCGAGGAAGACATACTCAGGCTTCTCCGCTTCAAAAAAGGCTTCTACTTCCATCTGCCGGGTCAAATCCAGTTCCTTGTGGGTGCGGGTGATGATGTTGTTGTAGCCCTGCCGGTTCAGCTCCCGAACAATGGCGGAGCCAACCATGCCCCGATGTCCGGCAACGTAGATTTTCGCGTTTTTCTCCATCATAAGGCGGACGCCTCCTTCATGGCCTTTTCCCGCATAGCAAGCTGACGGTCATGGACAGCCATAATCCGCACCAGCTCTTCATAGCTGGTCTTCTGGGGATTCCAGCCAAGGACAGTCTTTGCCTTGGTGGGGTCGCCCCAGAGGTTGTCCACATCAGTGGGACGGAACCACTGGGGGTTCACAGAAACCAGCAGCTTGCCGGTCTCGGCGTCATAGCCCTTCTCGTCAATACCCGTACCTTCCCAGCGGATGGTCATCCCATTGGCGGCGAAGGCTTTTTCCGTAAAGTCCCGGACGGTGTGCTGCTCGCCGGTGGCAATGACAAAATCCTCGGGAGTTTCGTGCTGTAAAATCATCCACATACACTCGACGTAATCCTTGGCATAGCCCCAGTCCCGGAGGGAGTCCATGTTGCCCAGCTCCAGATGATCCTGCAAGCCTTCGGCGATTCTGCCGGCAGCAAGGGTAATCTTCCGGGTGACAAAATTCTCGCCCCGGCGCTCGGATTCGTGGTTAAATAGAATTCCGTTGACGGCAAACATACCGTAGGCTTCCCGGTATTCCTTGGTAATCCAGAAGCCGTACTGCTTGGCAACGGCGTAGGGGGAATAGGGGTGGAAAGGCGTGGTCTCCCGCTGGGGAACCTCCTCCACCTTGCCGAACAGCTCGGAGGTGGATGCCTGATAGAACTTGGTTTTCTTGGTCAGGCCCAGAATCCGGCAGGCTTCCAGAATCCGCAGAACGCCCAGAGCGTCCACATCGCCGGAATACTCGGGAACGTCAAAGGAAACCTGGACGTGAGACTGAGCAGCAAGATTGTAGATTTCATCAGGCTGAACGATGGAAATAATCCGAATCAGGCTGGAAGAATCGGACAAATCGCCGTCATGCAGGGTGATTCTATCCAGAAGATGATCGATTCTTGCGGTATTGGAAAGGGATGCCCGGCGGGTGATGCCGTGAACCTCATAGCCCTTTTCCAGCAGAAATTCGGCAAGGTAGGAACCGTCCTGCCCGGTAATGCCGGTAATCAGCGCAACTTTAGACATATATTTTCCTCCAATCAATATTCTGAAACCGCCTCAGGGCGAAAAAAGGCGCTATTGAGCCAGTATTGACACACTGGCGTTATCATACCGCATTTTCACCCGAAAATCAATCCACCTTTGCGGGAAAAGCGTTCACGACCGGCTTTTCTTTTGGGTGATCCTGTGCTATACTTGGCCCAAACGCATAAAAAGGACGGTAACCTATGAAAGCAGAACGAAGCTACCCCAAATTTATCATTACCGCCAAGGGTACCCGCTGGGTCGAGCAGGGCCACCCCTGGATTTACGAAGGAGAAGTCCTCCGGGAGGAGGGCGACTGTGAAAACGGCGCTCTTGCCGACGCGGTCAGCGAAAAGGGTAAATACTTAGGCACCGGCTTTGTCAGCCGCCAGAGCAAAATCCGCCTGCGTCTAATCTCCCGCAACGCCAACGACCGCTTTGACGAAGCCTTCTGGCAGCGGCGGATTCAGTACGCCTGGGACTACCGCAAGACTGTGATGGCAGGCGACATTTCCTGCTGCCGCGTCATTTTCGGCGAGGCCGACGGCTTCCCCGGCCTGACCGTGGATCGCTTTTCCGATATCCTCGTGACCCAGACCCTGTCCATGGGCATGGAGAAGATCAAGGATATCCTCTTTCCCCTGCTCATCAAGGTTCTCCGGGCGGACGGTCAGGACATTCGGGGAATCTATGAACGCAACGACGTAGCCATCCGGGAACTGGAAGGACTGGCACAGAACAAGGGCTGGTATCCCCTCCCCGGGGAGACGCCCCCGGGCAGCACCGTGACGGAGATCTGTGAAAACGGCATTTACTACCGTGTGGATGTGGAAAACGGGCAGAAAACTGGATTTTTCCTCGACCAGAAGTACAACCGGCTGGCAATCGCCAAACTGGCGAAGGGCAAGCGGGTTTTGGACTGCTTTACCCACACCGGCTCCTTTGCCCTGAACGCCGCCATGGGCGGGGCAGAGCACGTCACCGCCGTGGATATTTCCGCCTCCGCCATCGAAATGGCAAAGGCCAATGCCCAGCGGAACGGTCTAAATGACCGCATGGATTTTTTGGTCGCTGACGTTTTTGACCTTCTGCCGGAGCTGGCATCCAAGGGCAAGGCCCCCTATGACTTCATCATCCTCGACCCTCCCGCCTTCACCAAGTCCCGGAAGACCGTGGGCAGCGCCCAGCGGGGCTACAAGGAGATCAATCTCCGGGCGCTGAAGCTGCTGCCCCGGGGCGGCTACTTTGCCACGGCCTCCTGCAGCCACTTTATGCCCTCAGAGCTGTTCGTGAAGATGCTGCGTTCCGCCGCCCTGGACGCGGGCGTGGAGCTGCGGCAGATCGAGGCCCGGCAGCAGGCGCCCGACCACCCCATCCTGTGGAACGTGCCCGAGACCGATTATCTGAAATTTTATCTGTTCCAGGTCGTGTAAGTCCGCCCCTGATTTTGAAAGGAGCCTGTTATGAACCTTAAAAAGATCATCAAATGGAGCTGGTTTCCCATCCTGCTGCTGGTGCTGGCAGCCTGGTTTTACGCGCCCGTGACCTTTTTGAAGGATGTGCCGCCGGAGCGGGTGGCCGGCATCCGGGTGTTTGACGGGAACACCGGCGAAAAACTGGAGATCACCGGCGGAGAGGAGATCCGGCATATCGTGGAGAACCTCCGGTCGGTGCGGCTGCGCCGCAGCGGCATTTCTCTGCTGCACGCAGGCTACCGCTTCCGCATGACCTTTCTGGATGCGGAGGGCGGGGTGCTGGAAGAGCTGACAGTCAATTCAGAGACCACGATCCGCCGGGACCCGTTTTTCTATACCAGTGAAGCGGGCGGGCTGTGCTATGACTATCTGTGGGGCCTGATGGACGCGGAGCACGGATATATCCGGGCGTTTGCACCCTAAAATCGCAGGAAAGTCTTGACAAAACGCCCCCGGTGTCCTATGCTGTCAACGTGACTTATTTAATTTTTTCACAAAGTGAGTGTTGAAGCATGGAGCAAAAGAGCGGACGGCCCCTGATCCATTTTCCCGGTGTGGGTATGCGCACCGTCAAGACAGTGATCTCCGCCACGCTGGTGGCCGTCATCTACGGACTGGTCAACGATTATACCAGCTTTGAGGTCAACCCCTGCTTCGCCTGCATCGGCGCGGTGTTCGGCATGGGAAATGTGTGGAAGGGCGGCCTGCAGAGCGGAGGAAACCGCTTCATCGGCACGCTGATCGGCGGATTGGTGGTCATCCCCATTTATTGGCTGACCCACCTGTCGGGCCTGCCGGTGCCGGAGTGGATCTGGGTGGCTGTGGGCCTGTTTCTGGTGCTGTACGCCCATCAGATGTTCGGCGCCAACGGCGCTATCCAGCCCGGCGCGGTGGTGTTTTTCGTGGTGCTGGACACAGTGGTCCCCGAGCGGTACATCAGCTATACCATCGCCCGCATCATCGATACCGGCATCGGTGTTTTGGTGTCTCTGGCCATCAACCGGATCTGGCCCAGCCCCCTGGAAGCGCGGGAAGAGGCCGAGGAGCTGGAGGAAGAGCTGGAGGAGGTCCTCGAGGAGATCGCCGAGGAATCAGCCCAATAATCCCTGCCGCAGCCGTCCGGCTGCGGCATTTTTGTGTTACCGGACAAAAAAACCGGATTTTGTTCGGCAAATCCATGCACTTTAACGATTTACTTTTTTATCACAATAAAGTAAAATAAGCCTATACCGTGATATTGCAAAAGGATGATCCCCTATGAATTTTGATTTGAGCATTCTCAAGCGGGCCGAGCGCACCGCCCTTCAGCTTCGTGCCCTGGCCGAGCGGGCGGGATACCGCAAATACCACATGGGCCGCTTTGAGGAATATGGCCTGTACCAGCGCAACAGCAGCTTTCTTCCTTCGGAACAGGTGCTGACCTTCACCGATCTGGACGGCCGCCTGCTGGCGCTGAAGCC
>JALFUW010000019.1 GCA_022786995.1 Clostridiales bacterium | reverse complement strand
GGCGCATTCCGCGCATTGTGCGGGATCATCTGGCAGAAACGGATTTTCCCTGTGGGGCGCAGGCATGGTTCGTCATGACCTGCGGCAGTGAGATTGGCAATGCCGCGGGATATAACCGCGCGCTCTGCCAGGAGAAACAGCTCACCTATATGGGCACGGCGCAGATCATCATGCCTGAAAATTACATTGCCATGTTCAACGCGCCGCAGGCGGAAGAAGCGCGGCAGATCGTTGGTAAGGCGGAGCCGGACATTGACCGTGTGATCTCTGACATCGTGGCCAATCAAGCGTTCCCGCAACCCCGCAATAACATCTACGACCGCTTTATGAGCGGCCCAGTAAATCCAATCTTCTATTCATTCTTGCCTGATGTTAGCGCCGGGAGAAAATCGCCATTTTGAGCCGGGAGAAAACAACCAATTTCAGCCGGGCAGAAATCGCCAATCCGTGCCGGGAGGGTGTAGCCAGCCCCGGTTTGAATGTAGGTTTTAAATGCCGCTCTTTTGGCTGGGGGCGGCGGTCGGAGACGCTGCGGACGACCGCAGGGAAACCGTCTCAAGACGGCGGCCGCGGAAGCTCTCGCCCTTAATCGAAAACACAATCGCATCATCAAAGATGCGGTCGAGCGCACATAGGAGGGAGTCATTCTCACAGAAATTCTCCTGCCACTGTGCAGGGTCACGGTTACTGGTAAAAACCATGTTGTAGTAGCCGTCCTTCTGGTAGCGGCGGTCCACCATATCAAAAAACAGCCGTGTGCTTTCCTTGTCAAACTCGCAATGCCCCACTTCATCAATAATCAGGCAGGAAGGCCGAACGAGAGCTGCGAGGAGCGTACTTTCACGGCCAGCACGTCGGGCATCCGTCATTCGGTCACGCAGCTCAGTCATCTTAATGAAGTATGCTTTCATGCCGTGCTCGCAACAGGCGCGGCCAAAAGCCTGCGCCAAATGAGTTTTTCCGGTTCCCGGTTTCCCAATGAAGGCGAGGTTTTTGTGGGCGTAGAGGGCGGACAGCGTAGAGAGGTTACGCAACTTGTCAATGTTCTTCCCAGTGATGCGGCTGAAATCGAAGTTGTCAAAGGTTTTAGGAACCTTCAGCGGCAGTCGGCTCGTCCGCAGCAAGAAGTCAACGGTGGAGCTGTCTTTCTTTGCTTTTAGATGTTCAAAGACCTTAGCCACTGCAAGGACTTCTGCGTCAGTCATGTTGTTCTCCTGTACCAGAGTAGCAAACTCTTCCACCGAGAACCCAAACTTCATCAGATCCTTGCTGCAAGCGGCCACAGTGTCTAACAGCGTATTATTCATCCCAACCATCCTCCTTGCTGAAGTTGAACTTCTCAAAGGAGAGGTCACGGACCGGCTCTGGGAGCTGTTTAATCACCGTCTTTACCGGCATGGTGGGGAACTCTTCCGGCTGTTCAGGCAGAGCATACTGGTTCTCACAAAAGCTGTCCCGGCGCGCCCATGTCACATTGTGCGTGGTCAGGAGAAAGGCCATATCGGATGAATAGATGTACAGCGTATCACCGTCGCGCAGCACACGGGCAGTCTTGCCGTGGTAGGTATAGGGGACTCCAAAGCGACGCCCCTCATAGCTTACAAACCCGTCAAAAGAAATCCGGCGCTCCGGGCAGAGATAAAACAGCAGTTCATAGCTGTCATCCAGAATGGATACCACTTTGAGACAGCGCTCTGAATGGATATCCTGGGGAATGCCAATCCCCCTGTGGTAAGCTGCGTTCTGTTCATTGCACCAATCCAAAGCTGCATAATTCAAATCGGTCACATTCCAGAACACGCGCCCAACGAGGAAGTTTTCCTTTACGAACCGTACCAGACGTTCCACCTTGCCCTTCGTAAAGGGATGCCGGGGCTTGCAGAGCTTCGTCTGGAATACAACGGTCTTCATGAACTGCTCATAGTCCTTCTGCCAGATTGGATTACCATCCAGGTCACGCCGAATGACCACGCTCTTCATGTTATCCGTCAGAACGTATTGAGGAACACCCATGTAGCGGAAAGCGTGGATCATCCCAATGAACAGATTTTCCTGCTTTGCATTGGGGAAGAACTCTACATACCGCTGCCCGCAGTGGTGGCAAATCATAGCGAAGCAGGCGGCGTTGTATTCACTTCCATCGTATGCCTGTACCTTCGTAAAGCCCCAGTCCATCTGAAACGCCTCTCCGGGACCGGTAGAGTACCGTCGCCCACGGTTTCCCTGCGGTTCAACTGCATGACGAGGGGCGGGAACAAGATAATGGTGGGCAGAGATGTAGTCCTTGACGATGGTTTTACCACCAGTGAATCCACTCTTGCGAAGTTTATCAAGGCACACAACAGAGTTTACAATGCCTGCTTTGAGTAGGCCGTCCAAAATGCCGGTGTAGCCACTCAGGAGAGTGGTTGTGGCCTTGCGGCCCTTCAATGCGTGTTGGACATCCTCAAAGTCATGTTCTTTCATGCGGCGCAGTTTGGCGCGGGAAATGCCTGTACGACGTCCAAGGTCTGCGAGGTTGATTTCTTCCAGAGAGAACTTGTCTCCCTGTTCAGCCATTATCTGCTGTATAGCTTCTGCTACTACTGGATTCATGGCTGCAAAGTTAGGTTTCTTCATGATTCCTCCTTTCACCGAGGGCTGGCTACCCTCTAAGTGTAAAGGATTTCATGAAATCATGATTGGCTATTTTCATCCGGCCAAAATTGGCGATTTTCGCCCGGCCCGGAATGGCTAATTCCGCCCGGCGCTAACAA
>JALFUW010000047.1 GCA_022786995.1 Clostridiales bacterium | reverse complement strand
TACTTTTCCTCAGCGGCGGTAAGATTTCTGCCCCGGATCTGGAGCAGATACATGAGTCTCGACACCCGGGAATTGCGGACGTTCTGGGCCTGAATAAATGCGGCGGCATCCTCCACGGAGTCGATGCCTTTTTCTGCCCAGGCGTAGGCTTCCTTCTCAATGGTACGCAGGCTGGGGTTGCGCAGGCTTCCCTTGCGCCGGGCACGCTCCTTGCAATAGCATATCAGTACAGAGATCAGCTCTGGGGTCATGCCAAGATACCGCACAAATCCCAGCAGGATCTTCAATTCCTCGGTGTTCAGACTTCGGCCCAGCAGGCGCTGGACCTCCCCGTAAAGGCCCCGGTAACCCGGGTCGCCGTCCATGGCTTCCAGCACGTCCTTCTCGGAATAGCCGGGACGCTCGCCTGGAGCAATGCGGCTGACCCGGTCGTCCATCAGCAGGCCCAGCTGCCGCAGTGTCGCTTCGGCGCAGCCCAAGCGGGACTCGTTCATATGTAAGTCGGCCGCGGCGGTACTCAGTTCGTTGCCGCTGCTTACGTACAGGTATAGAAGCGCCGCGTCCGGGCTGGCGGCGGACAGAATCAGACGCATATCCTTCTGTGAAATTTTCAGCTCTTCCGTCATCATTGGACATTTCCTCGCAAAATTCGCTACTTAGAAACATTATAGCACAGCTTTCCCTTTGGGACAACGGAAAAGAACAGAAGTTTTTTTGAGAAAAGCCGGCCTTCTTTTTGTCAGGCCACAGGATATTGTGGCGGCAGGGAAGGAACCGGACTAAAAAAGCTCCCCGCCTATGGGCTGTGTCTGTAAAACAGGGAATCCTCCGTACGGTCGAGACCATACGGAGGATTCATTTTGTCGCTTCCAATAAACAGCTGGCAATTGATCCTGTCAACGAAATGTTAGTGCTGTCCCGGAAACGCAAACAGTCCAATTACAAACAGAGCAAGCACCATGGCAAGAATCACAGCAGCAAAGCTCAGGGCTGCAACAAATACCTGTTTGCATGATTTCCCCATAATATGTCTGGCAATACCGACAATGGTGAATGCGATCAAAGCGATTATGCTCATCAATGGCAAAACAACACAAAGACCTGTAAACAACACATTTTGCACAGACCAGCCAACGTTGTCCATAAGCAAAACAAATAATGAAAGAACCATTATTAAGGCAATGGAGACCGCTATGATTCTCCGTTCCTGCTTCCGCTCCTGCAATCTTTGCATGCCTGCCTCTTTTATTGTATCCGATAATACAACGGAAGCGTCTGTACATTGTATGTCCGTTTCCTTAATTCTTTCAGATTTCATTAGTTCCAATACACTCAGCCCCAAAGCTTCTGCCAAAGGTTCAAGGGTATTGATATCGGGAAATCCCAATCCTCGCTCCCAGCGGCTGACTGCCTTATCGGTTACTTGCAGTTTTGATGCCAATTCTGCTTGCGTCATATGGTTTTCTTTTCTTGTGATGGCAACAAAATTGCCAAACTTATGTGCATCCATCTAATCACCACCTGATTGCAGTATACCGTCATAACGGTTTAGAGGCAACCGATGTTCTCTTTCCATGGGTAAAATTGGATTCTACGTATCGTTTACTTTCTTCAAGGGCTTGCGTTATGGTCACTTGCGATGGGGCAGGGCGCTATTTCATGCAGCCTTTCAGCAGTCCAAAGGCCGCCCCCAGCATGGCAAGGGGAATGAGAATCAGCACGCCGCCGGCAAAGATCAGGCACAGTACCAGCAGCGGCACCGCCAGGGTGAACAGTATGGATGCCGCAATTTTTGCCGCGCCCCAGGCAACCCGAAACGCAAGGCCGATGACCTTAAAAAGCAGCCAGACAAACAGAACCGTCAGAAGAATTTCCAGCATGGCTTCCGCCTCCTTTTTTCCAGAGTATAGCAGATGCACGGGGAAAATGTGTTGCCAATGTGTTACATTCCGGCAATTTGACAAGTGACGCCTCATATGGTACATTAATAACAGTTTTTCTGTGGGGGTGCGTCATGCAAAATCAACGAAAACCCGGCCTTGACCTGATACGAATTTTCAGCGCGCTGCTGGTGATCATCTGCCATTCCGGCGTTTATTTTTCCATTGGCTTCAGCGTAAATTTTGTCAGCTTCGCCGGCGTGATTGCCGTGGAATTCTTTTTCGTCCTGAGCGGTTTTCTGGTGGGAAGGGGCCTGATTGGGATTGCTGCCTCTGAACGGGGGGAAGGATTAAAGCAGTTTTATGTCAACCGAATCTTTCGGATTCTCCCCCTGTACTATTTCGCGCTGGTTTTGACGGCCCTTGTCACTAAAAAGGCCATTCCCCTGAGCTGCTTTGTGTTTTTGCAGAACTTTCGGGGAGAAGACCTGGCCTTCCTCTCTCCATCCTGGAGTCTCAGCGTGGAGGCCTGGTTCTATTTCCTGGTGCCGCCTTTGTTCTGCCTGCTGGTGAAAGTCCTGCGCGGCAGAATGCCGGAGGAAGCGGCTGTCTGGACGGCAGTTGGAACATTGTGCTTTATTTCCTTTGCCTTGCGTGTGGGCAGCGCCGTGTGTCTGGCGCCCCAGTGGGACGAGGGAATCCGCAAGCAGATTCCCCTGCGTCTGGATTCCATTGGCATGGGTACGGCGCTGGCGGTGCTGAAGAAGTACCATCCGAAAGTCTACCGGGATTCCTTTTCACGGCCGATTTGCGCGGTGCTCTCCGTACTGGGTATCTGGCTGACCTATTGGTTTTACTGCAATTATCTGGCAGTGAACGACCGATTTGACACTTCCGCCCTGTGTAAAATCTTCATGTTCAGCCTGTGGCCCGCACTGTGCTGCGTGCTGGTGGGCTTTCTGGACAGTACCACCGCTCTGGATTATCTGAGCCGCTTTCGAATCATCCGCTGGCTCAGCGATCTGAGCTACGGGGTGTACCTGATGCAGCTGGTGGTATTCCAGCTGGTTTCCGTGTTCTTTGTGGGAGCGCGGTTCTCAGTAAGCTGGCTGGGTTTTCTGGGCGCCATTGTCCTGACCAATATCCTGTCGGCGGTTACGTTTTTCCTGATTGAAAAACCCATGCAGAAGCTGGGCAGCCGTATCCTGCGCCAGCGGGTATAATCGAAGCCAATGCCCCTCTCCGCACTGGAAGAGGGGCTGTAAAAAGGGAATGTTCTTCTTTTGACCTTCCACTTTTTGCCGGAAAAAGCGCTAAAATTTCTGAAAAAAGAGGAACGGATTGCACCAGAGGCATTCCCTTCGGTCACCACACCAGAAAAGCGCGCTGGTTCGCAATGACAGACTTTCTTAACGCCCCTTGGGTTTCCGTTGCGCGGCGACAATTAACCCCGTCACCAGCCGCTGCACTTGGTGACGGGGTTTATGAATTGTCAGTACTTGTCATGCAATTCCTCTCTGTCTGAAACAATCAATGCTTAAAGGTTTCGTAGTACTCTTCCAGCATGGCTTCGAGCTTCTTAACAGTCTTCATAGCAATTCTCCTTTCGTCTGGTGCTCAGCGAGCGATCAATGTTTGAAGGTTTCATAGTATTCTTCCAGCATGGCCTCGATTTTCTTGACGGTCTTCATAGGGACATCTCCTTTCGGTTTTGCGTTTCGTTCTTTCTGGCATTATAATAATACAGGTATAACAAAAAGTAAAATACCGAAAATATTAGAGTTGCTATATTATTTCGATATAGCAAATCGGAAGAAAAAGGGGAGGCATCCGTTTGGATGCCCCCGAATTGTTATGAGGTTCAGGCGCTGACTGTTGTTTTGCGCTTGCGAAAGAAGCCCCCGGCCATGCACACGATCACTGCCACGCCCGCCACAATGGCGCTGCCCAGCAGGCCGGAAACGGAGGTGCCCGCCGCGCTGTCGCTGGTGGCGAAGGCGTAGTCCGGCAGGAAGGCCGTCTTTTCCTGAATGGAACCGGCAACCTCGGCCGCGCCGCTGGAAACGCCGTAGCTTTCCTCGTCCAGACCCATGTTTTCGCTGTAGCCGGACTCGGCATTGCCGAACATGGACCACTCCAGACCGTCGGGGTTGCCGCTTGCGAACAGGCTCAGGCCGCCGCCAACAATCGCCACGACAACAGCCAGAATCACGATGGTGGTCTTCAGGGAGCACTTGCCCTCTTTTGCACCGGCAGCGTTCACATCCATCAGCAGCTCGGGCCGGGCTTCATAGACAAATACCAGCACGGCGGAGGTAATCAGGCCTTCCACCAGACCGATGGCCAGATGGATGGGCTGCATGATGCCTACGAAAGCGCCGAAGGGCAGCTCGGTGATGCCGGAAGCGGTGGTTTCCAGAACCACGGAGAAGGCACCCAGCTGCAAGGTCAACACGCATCCAAGGATAGAAGCCAGGGTGATCTTTGCCCGGGCCCCGCCCTTGGAGGAGCCGAAGAGCTTACTGCGCATGATTGGCCTCCATAGTAAATAGTACCCCACGAAGCACCCGTAGAAGGCCATATTCCAGCAGTTTGCACCCAGCGCCAACAGTCCGCCGTCGGCAAAGAACAGGGCCTGAATGGAGAGAATCACCACCATGGACAAAAAGCCTGCCTGAGGCCCCAGCAGGGCAGTGAGCATCATGCCGCCGCACAGGTGGCCGGAGGAGCCGGTGCCGGGGATGGTGTAGTTGATCATTTGACCGGCGAAAACCAGCGCGGAGGTCACAGCCATGGTGGGAAGCTTGGCGGTGGTTTCGTCTTTTTTGAGTGTCTTCACGGAAGCGCCCACCGTCACCGCGGTGGCGGCGTACATGGTGGCGGCAACCGCCGGAGCTAACAACGCGTCTGCCATATGCATGGAAATGCACCCCTTTTTCTTTTTTGTGACTTTATTATACCAGAGCCTTTTTCGGGGCGGAAGCCCCCCGGGGGGATAAAATTTTTAAGGCAGTACCGCTTAGGTGGGAGCTGCGGGCTTCGGCGGATCTTTTGCCGAATCTCCTTGCCCCATTATGCGGTGTTGCCTTGGGTGTTGCCTTAATTATTTTTGCCGGGTGTCTTGCAATACCCCAGTGATGCGATATAATTAGAAAAAGGGGAACATATCCGCGTTACTTTGTAGGGCGGAGTCATGACTCCGCCGATCAGGTAGGTCTATTGCCTTGCATTCGTCCAACGGTAATTGTCTGGATATTAACCCACCGAACACCATTCATCGGAGGCTTCGGGAAAACGATACCGGGTCGGCGGGGTCATGACCCCGCCCTACGAAACTCCACTAAAGGAGAACATTGTTAATTAAGCCCGTATCCCTTGCCTCCCTCTATGAGGGAGGTGGCTGAGCGCAAGCGAAGTCGGAGTGAGTTTCGTTCGAAAGAGGGACACCCCCTCAGTCAGCTGACGCTGACAGCTCCCCCAGAGGGGGAGCCAAGGGCGCTTCGTTAGATAAAGGAGAATTCTTATGATTATCAAACGTGACTTTGACTATTACGGGGCCAACCGGCCTCTGCATATTTACCTCCCGGAGAATTATGATTTCTGCGGAGAACGCTACCCGGTGATGTACTTTTTTGACGGGCACAACCTGTTCTACGACAGCGATGCCACCTATGGCAAAAGCTGGGGCCTGAAAACCTTTCTGGATGGCTGGAGCAAGAACATGATCATCGTGGGCATGGAGTGCAGCCATGTGGGCAACGAACGGCTTGAAGAATACCTGCCATATCCCGCCACCACCGATGCCTTCGGACCGCTGGCGGTCAAGGGCAATGAAACGCTGAAATGGATCGTAAACGAGGTCAAGCCCATGATCGACCGGGAATACCGCACCTATCCAGACCGCCGGTGCACCGGCATTGCCGGCTCCAGCATGGGCGGCCTGATGGCCATTCGGGGCGTGATCCACTATAACCAGGTGTTTTCCAAGGCAGCCTGTGTGTCCAGCGCCATCGGCTTCTGCCCGGAAGCGGTGATGGCGGACGTGCATGACACCTCTATCGACCCGGATACCCGAGTGTATCTGTCCTGGGGTTCCCGGGAGGCCTGGGGAGAGCATGACCCTGACCGGGAGGATCCCCGCAGCCCATCGTATCTGTGGAACCATGCTGTCGCCCACCGGGTAACGGAGCAGGGCGGCGCGGCCTGGGCTTACTGTCAGGCCGGCGGCGGGCACTGTGAGGCCGATTGGGAAAAGCTGGTGCCGGATTTCATGGACTTTTTGTGGATGCGCTGAGGAACGGATAAAAGTTTTGATCACCTTTATTCGACGAATATCGATTGATTATACAAAATCATGCTTGATTTCCCCCTGTTTCGATGATATCATGAAAATGTTATATATAAAGAGAAATCGAACAGTTTGCGCGGCTGTGATGAAATAATCCTGGGGTCAGCCGCGCCGGAAAGAAGGAGTTGTGTATGGTGCCGCGCAAGCACATTCTTGTTGTGGAGGACAACGAGCTGAACCGTGCCATGCTGTGCGAGATTCTGACGGAGCAGTACAGTGTACTGGAGGCCGGAAACGGCCAGGAAGCGCTGAACATTCTCAGCCAGAGCGGGGACAGCGTATCCCTCATTCTTCTGGATGTCATGATGCCCGTGATGGATGGCTATGCCTTTCTGGACCAGCTCAGGGGGGAGCCGGAGCTGTCCCTGATTCCCGTGATCGTCATGACCCAGGGCAGCAGCGAGGAGGACGAGGTGGCAGCCCTTGCCCACGGCGCCACGGACTTTGTGCCCAAGCCCTACCGGCCTCAGGTGATTCTGCACCGGGTTGCCAGCCTGATTAAGCTGCGGGAAACCGCCGCTATGGTCAATATGTTCCAGTACGACCGTCTCACCGGGATGTACAGCAAGGAATTCTTCTACCAGAAGGCCCGGGAGCGGCTGGACAGCAATCCGAACTGTGATTATACGATTATCTGCACCAACATTGAAAACTTTAAGCTCTACAACGACTCCTTTGGCAGAGAGGCGGGAGACCGGCTGCTGCGGGAGGGCGCCGGACTGCTTCGGGAGCTTGCCGGAGACACGGGCATCTGCGGCCGCTACAGTGCCGACCGCTATCTGCTGCTTGTAGAGCAGGAGAAGGAAAAACGGCTTCGGCAGGGGTACAGCCGGTTTGCGGAGTATCGAAGCGATACTTCCATGGGCACTGTGTCCATCCGCTGGGGCATCTATGAGATCACTGACCGTTCCGTTTCCGTAGAGCAGATGTGCGACCGGGCGCTGCTGGCGCTGGATAGCGCCAGAGGACAGTACGGCGGCCGCCCCTATGCCGTCTATGATGATGCCCTCCGGGGAAAGCTCCTGCGGGAGAAGGCCATCACCGACGTGATGGAAGAAGCACTGGCACAGGAACAGTTCGCGGTCTACCTTCAGCCCAAGTACAGCCTGAAGGACAACTGCATGGCAGGCGCGGAGGCGCTGGTTCGCTGGATTCACCCGGAGTGGGGCTTCATGTCCCCCGGCGAGTTTATCCCCCTGTTCGAAAAGAACGGCTTTATCTATCAGCTGGATCAGTATATCTGGGAGCATGTGTGCGCGCTGCTGAGCCAGTGGAAGAAGCAGGGCCTGCCCTTGCTGCCGGTGTCCGTCAACGTATCCCGGTCGGATGTCTGCCACACCCATCTGGTGGATGTGCTGCGGGGATTGATCGAAAAACACGATGTGGATCCCAAGTATCTGCATCTGGAAATCACCGAAAGCGCGTACGCTGAGAACCCCGGTCAGATCGTCAGCGCGGTAAGCCAGCTGCGCGCACTGGGCTTCCCCATTGAGATGGATGACTTTGGCTCCGGCTATTCTTCCCTGAATATGCTCAGCCAGATGAAGCTGGATATCCTCAAGCTGGATATGGCCTTTGTGCGCAACGAGATTGCCAAGCCTACCGATCAGAGCATTCTGGGCGATATTATTGCCATGGCCCATCGGATGCGTCTGGGCGTGGTGGCAGAGGGCGTGGAGGCCCGGGAGCAGGTCAACCGCCTGATGACAGTGGGCTGCGACTATGTGCAGGGCTATTACTTTGCCAAGCCCATGCCGGTAAAGGAGTTTGAGCCTCTGTGGGCTGCCCAGCGCGGCCCGGCGGACGCGCCTTCCGTCCCGGAGGCGGAGGAGAACGGTGTCATCCTGATCGTGGATGAGAACCCCGGTTATAGAGAGCGGGTGCGGGAGTTGCTTTCCGACGCCTACAGCGTTCTGACGGCCGCGGATGCCGACGAGGCCCTTGACTGCCTCCATGCCTGTGGGGACGTGGCGCTGATTGTTCTGAGCATGACCCTTCCCGGCGGCGGTTCTGACCGGCTGATGAAGGCGCTGCGGCAGGATATGGCCCTGTGGCGCATCCCGGTGCTGGCCAGTGTTCCCAGCGGGGAATCGGTCAAAGCCCTGCCCGCTGCCATGGAAGCCGACGATTTCCTCTGCAAATGCCACCCCGTCTTCGATCTGCACAGGCGGATCGATCAGATGATGGAGCTGGTGCGTGCCCGCCGGCGGGAGCGGGAGCTTCAGGATGAGGCCAGTCGGGATTTCCTGACGGGCCTGCTGAACCGGCGGGGACTTCAGTCGGCAATGGATGGGCTGCGCAAGGAGGATCTGCCTCTGGCGGTGTACCTGTTCGATCTGGACAACCTGAAGCAGACCAATGACACCTGCGGGCATGACATGGGGGATCAGATGATTCAGTGCTTCGCGGCGATGCTGCGCCGACAGACCCGGACGGGAGATATCCTCTGCCGCTATGGCGGGGACGAATTTGTGGTTATCCTCAAGCACCTGGGTCAGGGCGAGGACGCGGTGAAGAAGGGCAACGAGATCTGCGAGGCCTTCCGCAAAAGCCTGGGCGTCGGTTCTATGGCACCGGCAAGCTCTGTGGGTGTTGCCCTGTGCGGCCCGGATGAGCGGCCCTCCATGAACCTGATCGAAAAAGCCGATTGGGCGATGTACAGAGCCAAGCGGGAAAACAAGGGCAGCTGCTGCCTGTGGGACGGCACTGACGGCTGATTACCGAAAGAAATCAATAGAAACGGCGCTTTTTCGGATTCGAAAAAGCGCCTTTTTCCTGTTTGAGCATATCAAAAAGGCACGCCTACGGGCGTGCCTTTCTTGACGATTATTCCACAGTCTCCGCGGGAGCTTCTTCCACAGGAGCCTCCTCAACAGGGGCTTCTTCAGCGGGGGCTTCTCCAACGGGGGCTTCCTCGGTAACAACCTCAGCCTCCACAGCGGCGGGCTTGGGCATTTCCGCACCGCAGGCACTGCAGAAGGCGGCGTTCTTTGCCACTTCCGCACCGCATTTTTCGCAGACGGCCACGCCCTTGGCGTCGTGGAGCTGCCCCTTCAGGGTTTTGACGGTCTGCTCGGCGTTGACGGCGGCAGCCATCTCGGCGGCGAAGGCCTCCTCACAGTCCTCGGCATGAGCGGCGGCGTAGAGCCGGCCCAGCTTGGCGTAGGCGTCCTCGGCGGCTTTCTCGGCCTCCACGATCTGCAGCTTCAGCTTCGCCACCTCGGACAGATCCTTTGCCTGCTTCACGGCCTTCTCGCTGAGGGCGGCGGCCTTCTTCGTAATATCATCCCAAATAGCCATGGTAATTATTCCTCCTTGTTTATTGGCTTTGACCACAGTTTAGCACGAAAATGTGACAGAATCAATAGAATCTGACAAATTCACACAAGGAACTAGGATTCTAACCCATTGCCCGCAGTGCGGGCAGCCAATGCGCACCAAATGCGTCAAGAATCGTTACACCAATGGGCTGAGCCCGGTATCGGCTGCTTTCTATTTCTGCACTGCCACGGACATCGCCACCTTTTCCGGGGTGATGGGCAGCTCCCGGTGCCAGACCCCGGTGGCCCGGGCGATGGCGTGGGCAATGGCGGGGGCGGGGGTGTTGATGACGATTTCGCCGATGGATTTCGCGCCGAAGGGGCCGGTGGGCTCATAGCTGTGCTCAAATTCGACTTTCAGCGTGCCCATATCCAGCCGGGTGGGCACCTTATACTGCATGAAGGAGCTTTCGGCGGGCCTGCCATGGCTGTCGTAGGTCACGTTCTCCATCAGGGTGTGGCCGATGCCCTGAACGATGCCGCCCTCGGTCTGAATCCGGGCCAGAGCGGGGTTGATGGGAATGCCGCAGTCCACCACCGCCATGTAATCGAGGATGGTGACGAGGCCGGTGAGCTTGTCCAGTTCGATTTCCACCATGCCCACCATGTAGGGCGGGGGAGACACGGGGGAGGAGTGGGTGGCGGTGGCTTCCGCCGGGATGGAATTGTTCACCTGGGCCTTGTAGGCAATGTCGGTGAGGGACACGGTCTGGTTGGTGTCGATTTTCCGCACCTTTCCGCGCTCAAACACCACGGCGTCCTTTTCGCACTCCAGCATGTCCGCCGCGATGGCGCGGATGCGGTCTTTCAGCTCCGTGCAGGCCTTTTCCACGGCTTTGCCGGTGATGTAGGTGGTGGAGGAGGCGTAGGAGCCGGAATCGTAGGGGGAAGCGTCGGTGTCCGCGCCGAAGACCGCCACGTCGTCGAAGCTGCAATCCATCATTTCCGCCACCATCTGGGCCAAAATGGTATCGCAGCCGGTGCCCATGTCGGCAGCGCCGATGAGCAGGTTGTAGGTGCCGTCCTCGCTGAGCTTCACCGTGGCGGAGCCAACGTCCACGTTGGAAATGCAGCTGCCCTGCATGGCCATGGCTACGCCGGCGGCCCGAACCTTGCCGTTCCCCATATCCCGGACGGGGTACTTTTCCTCCCAGCCGAACATCTGCCGGCAGTGGGCCATGCAGCGATCCAACGCGCAGGCGTTGGCAGTCTCACCGTAGTAGGCGGGCATGACCATGCCTTCTTTCACCATGTTTTTGTCACGAATCACCGTGGGGTCAATGCCCAGGGTTTCCGCCAGTTCGTTGACCACGGACTCCACGGCGAAAATGCCCTGTGTTGCGCCGTAGCCCCGGTAGGCACCCGCCGCCTGCAAGTTGGTGTAGACCACGTCGTAGCCAAAGCGGTAGGCCTCCAAAGAGCCGGTGTACAGAGGGATGGACTTGTGGCCGGACAGGCCCACGGTGGTGGGGCCGTGCTCGCCGTAAGCGCCGGAATTGGACAGGGTGTACAGGTCGAGAACCCGGATTTTGCCGTCCCGGTTTGCGCCCAGCCGCACCCTGACTTCCATTTCATGCCGGGGAGAACCGGCAATCTGGGATTCCTCCCGGGTGTAGATGAGCTTGGCGGGGCGTCCCGTCTTCATGGTGACGAAGGCGGGGTACACATCGCAGACTGCCGTCTGCTTGGCACCGAAGCCGCCGCCGATCCGGGGCTTTTCCACCCGGATACGGCTCTTGGGGATCCCCAGTGCCCGGGACAGAATCCGGCGGGTGTGGAACACGATCTGGGTGGAGGACACCACATGGAGCCGCCCGTAGCGGTCCAGCTGGGTGAAGCACCCAAAAGGCTCCATCATGGCCTGATTGAAGGCTTTGGTGTGGAAGGTGCGGTCAAGGACGATGTCGCAGCTTGCCAGCACGCCCTCCACGTCGCCGTCGGAATCGATACCGCTGGCCACCAGATTCCGCTTGTTGGTGCCGCCCACCTCGCAGGGAGGCTCCCAGTCCTCCTCCGGGTGCACCAGAATGGGGTTATCCAGAGCGGTTCGGTAGTCGAGCACCGCTTCCAAAACCTCATATTTGACCTTAATCAGCTTCATGGCCTTGAGGGCGGCCTTTTCCGTCTCGGCGGCGATGATGGCTACCGCGTCACCGGCAAAGCGCACATGGCGGTCGAGGATCAGCCGGTCATAGGGAGAAGGCTCCGGGTAGGTCTGCCCCGCGATGGCGAACCGGGTCTGGGGTACATCCTCCCAGGTATAGATATCCACCACGCCGGGCACCAGCCGGGCGGCCTTGGTGTTGATCTCCTCCACCATGGCGTTGGCGTGGGGGCTGCGCAGAATCTTGACCACCAGCGCGTCGGGGGTTACGTCGTCCATGTACACGGGCTTACCCATCAGAAGCTGCATGGAATCCTTTTTGCGGAAGGACTTGCCCACAACGTTATATTCTCTTTGTTCCATGGCGTCCTCCTTATTTCCGGCTGTTTAAGTAGCTGCGGATGCCCCGGAGCTGCCCGTCATAGCCGGAGCAGCGGCACAGGTTTCCGGCTAAAAACGCCCGGATTTCATCGTCCGTGGGGTCGGGATTCTCCCGCAGCAGGGCGATGGTGTTCATCACGAAGCCCGGGTTGCAGAAGCCGCACTGGTCAGCGCCCTGATCGGCGATGAAGCCCACGAAGTCAGCGGCTTCCTCCTGCAAACCTTCCAATGTCTGGATGCTGTGTCCATCTGCCCGGGCCGCCAGCATGGAGCAGGACAGGATGGGTTTTCCGTCCATGAGGACAGTACACAGGCCGCAGTTGGAGGTGTCGCAGCCCCGCTTGACGCTGTAGCAGCCCTTCTCTCTCAAAAAATCCAGCAGAATCGTGTCGGCTTCAATCTGGGCGGAGATGGCTTTTCCGTTGAGTTTCAGCTTGATGTCCATTTACATTCCTCCCAGTTCCCTTGCGGCCCGCTCTACAAGCACCCGAACCAGATGGGTGCGGTAGGCGGCGCTGCCGCGGATGTTGCTGTCTGTGGGTGCCTGTTCCGCAACAAATGCGGCGAAGGCCTTGCCGTCGGGCAGCAGGCCCTTCTCATCCCGGATGACCATGGCCTTGGCGGGCCGGGCGCCGATGACGGCTTTGGTTTCCCCGCCTATCTTCGACAGGGCACAGGTCAGCACCGGGAAGTCCGTGCGCTGGTTGCGCATGGCGGTGTAAACGACTTTCCCGGGAGTTTTCTTCACAATGAGCCGCACCAGAATGTCGTTGTCCTTCTTCATGCCCGCGAACTGCTCCAGCGGGACGATTCCTCCCTTGTAAAGCTCCACATAGCAGTCCATGGCGAGGAAGACGGTTAGCACATCGGAAAAGCCGAACCGGCCCCAGATGCTGCCGCCCAGGGTTGCCATGTTGCGGAACTGGACACCGACGATGTCCTTGACGGCGTTTCTGACCGCTCCGTTTGTGTAGGTGTTCAGACCCTCGTGTTGTTCCAGCTGCCGCAGGGTGACCATGGCCCCGATGGAAAATTCCGTTTCTGTTTCTTCCATTTTGTCCAGCCCCAGACCACTCAGGTCGATGGCGGTGCCCACGCCGCCCCGGCCCAGCCGCAGCCACAGCATGCCGCCCACAATGCGGTTGCGTTTCACCTGATTCAGCTGCCAGGCTTCTTCCAGACTCTGCGCCCGGACATATTTTTGTATGGTAATCATCGAAAATGCTCCTTTTCGGTTGGTTTGCATACAAATACAAGTTTATTATAGCAGAGTCGGTTGCTTTTGGGAAGTGGATTTGTTATAATACCGTTATACTTTCAAAACTATAACGAGGCATTATGATACGAAAACAGCAGCGGGTGGTCTTTACCTTCCACACCACCACCGATGCCATGGCCATGGAGAGTCTGTGTAAGGAGAAAAACCTTGGCGGGCGGATGATTCCCGTGCCGGGGGAGATTACCGCGGACTGCGGACTGGCCTGGTGCGCGGCCCCGGAACAGGAAGAAACTTTGACCAATGCGCTGCTCGCCGCCGGAATCCCGGTGCAGGGCGTATACCGCCTGATGATTTGAGGAAATCTATGATCTATTTTGACAACGCGGCCACCACGCTGCAAAAGCCGGAGAGCGTGGCCCGGGCGGTGCTGGAGGCTATGACCAGCTTCGGGAATCCGGGCCGGGGGGTGCACGAACCTGCCATGGCGGCTTCCCGGGCCATTTACGATGCCCGGTGCGCCCTTGCCCGGCTGTTCCATGGGGAAAACCCGGCCCGAATTGCCTTCACTGCCAACGCGACGCAGGCTTTGAATACTGCCATCAAGGGAATACTAAACCCCGGCGACCATGTGATCACCACCGCCATGGAGCACAATTCCGTCCTGCGGCCCCTGTATGAATTGGCGGAGAGAGGCGTGGAACTGACCATTCTGCCCGCCGACAAGCAGGGTAGGGTGGCATATGAATCCTTAGAAGCCGCCATTCAGAGCAACACCCGGGCCATTGTCTGCACCCACGGCTCCAATCTGACGGGAAATCTGGTGGATATGGGGAAAATCGGGGCAATCGCCAAGGCCCACGGTCTGCTGCTGGTGGTGGACGCTTCCCAGACGGCGGGGGTCATCCCCATTGATGTGGAAAAAATGAACATCGACATTCTCTGCTTTACCGGCCATAAGGGCCTGCTTGGCCCGCAGGGCACGGGAGGCCTGTACGTCCGGGAGGGCGTGGCGGTGCGTCCCTTGCTTACCGGCGGCAGCGGTGTTCAGTCCCACAGCAAGACCCACCCCATTCAGATGCCAACAGTGCTGGAAGCGGGTACGCTGAATGCCCACGGTCTCGCGGGGCTGAACGCGGGGGTACGCTTTTTGCTGGAAACGGGAATCGACACCACCCGGCAGAAAGAGCTTGACCTCATGTGGACATTTTATGAGAGTGTGAAAACCATTCCCGGCATCACCGTTTATGGCGACTTTTCCCACCGGGAACGGTGCCCCATTGTCAGCCTGAATGTCCGGGATTACGACTCGTCGCAGGTCAGTGACGCATTATTTTCCCAGTACGGCATCGCCACCCGACCCGGCGCCCATTGCGCCCCTCTGATGCACGAGGCGTTGGGAACCGGCAGCCGGGGCGCCGTTCGGTTCAGCTTTTCTCACTACAACACCATGGAAGAAATAGAATTCGCGGTTTCCGCTCTGCGGGAACTCGCCCGGGAGGAATAAGATATGGAAAAAATGTTAGATGCCCGGGGCATGGCCTGCCCCCTGCCCGTGGTCAACGCCAAGAAAGCCGCCGAGGGCCTGCACCCCGGCGATACCCTCATCGTCCGGGTGGACAACGAAATCGCCGTCCAGAACCTGCAGCGGTTTGCCCAGCACATGGGCTTTTCCGCCGCGGGTGAGAAGGTGAGTGATTCGGAGTTTACCGTCACCATGGCCATCGGCGGAGAAGCCAAGGCGGAGCCGGAGATTGCCTGCAATCTGGATACCCGGAAGAAGGGGATGCTGGTGGTGCTGTCCGGCAACACCATGGGTTCCGGCGACGAAAGGCTGGGCAAGGCCCTGATGAAGGCCTTCGTCTTTGCCCTGACCAAGCAGGATGTGCTGCCCGAAACCATTCTGTGCTACAACACCGGGGCCTATCTGACCACCGAAGGGGCGGACACGCTGGAAGACCTGAAATTGCTGGAAAGCGAGGGCGTGACCGTGCTCACCTGCGGCACCTGCCTTGACTTCTACGGTCTGAAAGAAAAACTGGCAGTGGGCGGCGTCACCAATATGTACGACATTGTAGAGCGGATGGAGTCTGCCCAGACCATTGTAAGGCCCTGACATGGAAACGGAAGTGAAACTGACGAAGCTGGCCAGCTGTGCCGGCTGCGGGGCAAAGCTGGGAGCGGGCACCCTGGCTCAGATGCTGGAGGGCTTTCAGACCCATTCCGATCCCCGGCTGATTGTGGGCTACGACAAGAGCGACGATGCCAGCGTCTATGTGCTGGACGAGAATACCGCCCTGATTCAGACCACCGACTTTTTCCCGCCCATCGTGGACGACCCCTTCCTCTACGGACGGATTGCCGCCGTCAACGCCATGAGCGATGTTTACGCCATGGGCGGCGAGCCGAAGCTGGCGCTGAACATCCTCTGCGCGTCGGAAACCATGCCGGAGGAAGCCATCCGGGAAATTCTCCGGGGCGGCTATGACGCGGCATATGAAGCTGGGGCCATCATCACCGGGGGCCACACCATTCGGGGGGCGGAGCCGATCTACGGTCTGGCGGTGTCCGGCTTTGTACACCCTCAAAAGGTGCTGACCAACAGCAATGCCCAGCCCGGGGATGTGCTGATTCTCACGAAACCATTGGGGATTGGCATTCTCACCACCGCGGCAAAGGCAGAACTGGCCCCAAAGTCCACGCTGGACAAAATTTATTCCCAGATGGCAACGCTGAACAAGGTGGCCCGGGATGTGATGGTAACCTACCCGGTGCACAGCTGCACCGACGTCACCGGCTTTTCCCTGCTGGGCCACGGCTTCGAGATGGCTCAGGGCAGCGGCTGCACTCTGCATATTTCCGTGGATGCTGTGCCGTACCACCCGGAAGCGCTGGAATTTGCCTCCATGGGTCTGGTTCCCGCCGGGGCCTACCGCAATCGGAAGTACGCAGGCTCCGGCGTGAAGCTCTGCCGGGAAATCAGCCTTGCCATGCAGGATATTCTCTACGACCCCCAGACCAGCGGCGGCCTGCTGTTTGCCCTGCCGGAAACCGAAGCGATGGATTGTCTGCGGGAATTGCAGGACAAAATCCCACAGGCGGCAATCGTCGGATATGTTACGGAAAAGGAAGAAGCCTTCATATGTCTGGAGTAGAAAACCTCATCATCGTCCGGGGCGGGGGCGACCTTGCCACGGGCACCATTTATAAGCTTCACCAGTGCGGCTTCCCGGTGCTGGTGCTGGAAACGGCGAATCCCTCCGCCATCCGCCGAAATGTGGCCTTTTCCGAGGCGGTGTATCAGGGAACGCAGACCGTGGAAGGGCTGAGCTGCACCCTGGCTTCCTCCGTATCGGAAGCGGAGGTGCTGCTGAAAGCGGGGAAGCTCACTATGCTGGCTGACCCGGCGGGAACCGCTATCGACTATTTTACTCCGCTGGCGGTGGTGGATGCCATTCTTGCCAAGAAAAACTTAGGCACCTGCCGGGACATGGCTCCCATCACCGTGGCCCTCGGCCCCGGCTTCACGGCGGGCGTGGACGTGGACGCGGTGGTGGAAACCAAGCGGGGCCACAATCTGGGTAAAGTTCTCTATTCCGGCTCCGCCGCCCCCAATACCGGCATCCCCGGTATCATCGGCGGTTACGGAAAAGAGCGGGTCATCCACAGTCCGGCGGCGGGCATTCTGCGAAATGTGGCGAAAATCACCGACACTGTCGAAAAGGGGCAAGTGATTGCCTATGTGGAGACGGAAAACGGCAAAATTTCCGTTTATGCAACCCTTACAGGCCTTCTCCGGGGCCTGATTCGGGACGGCTACCCGGTATCTCAGGGCTTCAAAATCGCGGATATTGACCCCAGACTGGACGAATATAACAACTGCTTCACCATCTCCGACAAGGCCCGGTGCATTGCCGGCGGGGTGCTGGAAGCAATCCTGCATTTGAGGGAAAGCCTATGATCCGGGCCTTTGTGGGAGCCGGTGGAAAAACCACCCTGATTCATAAGCAGGCGGCAGCTTTCCGGGCGGAAGGGAAGCGGGTATTTGTCACCACCTCCACCCATATGTTCCTGGAGCCGGACACGGTGCTGTCCGACGACCCGGATACCATCCTTGCGGAACTATACCGCACAGGCTATGTCATGGCGGGGCTTCCCGAGGGGCGGAAAATCCGCGCCCTGTCCCCGGAAACCTACGAAACAGTCTGTGCCCAGGCGGATGTGGTGCTCATAGAAGCCGACGGCTCGGGCGGCAGGCCCATAAAATTTCCCAACGCTACAGAGCCAGTGCTCCCGGAGAATGTGGAGGAGATTGTTGTGGTATGCGGCTTGCGGGCCGTGGGAAAACAGCTCCACGAAGTTGCCCACCGCCCGGAGCTGGTGAAGGCCTGCCTTGGAGCCGACGATGACACCATCATCACCCTGAATCACATCGCGAAGCTTGTCTGGGAAGGATATCTGTACCCCCTGCGGAAAACCTGCGGGAATGTCTGTATATATCCCGCCGGAGGGACAGATGAACAGAAAAACGAACTGCTCGCGCGGATAAGGGGTTGGAATTCGTAGTTCGCTGAATTGTGCTTTAGCGGGGGAGCCCCCGCAGGCAATGCGTTACGAACGCTGGTGGTGATCGGTACACCATTGGGCCTGCTCGACAAGGACTGGTCAGAAAAATTGTGCTTTAATTGACAATTGACAGTTGACAGTTGACAGTTAAGGAGTCCCCGCGGGACAATTAAAATATGTCGCATATGGCAGGATCCTTCGGAAAACCTGCGGGTATTTCATGGCTGTGGTTTGTTTTTATTCATCCCGAAGGGATACCACAATTGTCAATTGTTCATTGTCAATTGTCAATTAAATTCTCCTTTATCTGACGAAGCATTCCCGGTCGAGGGGCCCAAAGGACGTTGGTTGACTGCCCAGCGTTCGTAACGCATTGGCTGGCCGCCAAATGAACGAACGCCATTCCGCGGCCGCGGAATGGCGTTTTTGCTTACTTTCCGTCCCTGAGAAGATCAGCCAGTGTAATGTCCTCAAAGAAATCGTCGATCATCTTGTCTAAGCGATCCCACATGGGCTTAGCTTCACAGCACTGGGTTCTTGAACAGGCCGCTGCGCCCTGGCTGGTGCAGGATACGGCGGCAAGACTGCCTTCGGTAAGCTTGAGGATGCTGCCAATGGTGTACTGTTCCGGCTTTCGGTTCAGGCGGTAGCCGCCGCCCTTGCCGTGAACCGCATCCACAAAACCTGCCTTGGAAAGGGCCGACATAATGGACTCCAGATATTTCTGGGAGATGCCCTCGGCCTCGGCAATCTCCTTCAGGGGAATGTATTCCTCCCCGCCCCGTTGGGCAAAATGTACCATCACCCGCAGGGCATAACGTCCTTTGGTGGATACGATCATAAGCGCTTACTCGCCGTGAACCTGGGCGTGGAGCTGCTCGTGATCCATTTCCTCGAACTTCTCGTGGTCGTAGGGGATGCCATTCTTGTCGAAGTAGTCCTTCAGGGCGTTCTTGATAGCCTCCTCCGCCAGCACGGAGCAGTGCATCTTGTGGGCGGGCAGACCGTCCAGAGCCTCGGCCACGGCCTTGTTGGTCAGCTCCAGAGCCTCGTGGATGGACTTGCCTTTGATCATCTCGGTGGCCATGGAGGAAGACGCGATGGCGGAGCCGCAGCCGAAGGTCTCGAACTTCACGTCCTCGATGATGTCATTTTCAATTTTCAGATAGATCTTCATGATGTCGCCGCACTTGGCGTTGCCGACTTCGCCCACGCCGTCGGCGCCGTCGATGGTGCCCACATTCCGGGGGTGCATGAAGTGATCCATAACTTTTTCGCTGTACAGTGCCATAATATTCAATCTCCTGTCGTAAATAGAATCAAAACTTGCCTTCCCCTTTGGGGAAGGTGCCCCGCAGGGACGGAAGGGGTGTCCTGATCCAGAAACGAACCCCCTCAGTCAGCTTCGCTGACAGCTCCCCCAAAGGGGGAGCCATGGGTGTTACAGAATATATTCCCGCTTGCCGGTTTGCAGGTCACGCCACACGGGGCTCATGTTCCGCAGATACTGGACAACCTCGGGAACCACCTTCAGAATGTGATCCACTTCCTCGTCGGTATTGTACTCGCACAGGCTCAGGCGCAGGGAGCCGTGGGCCACGTCGTGAACCCGGCCGATGGCGAGAAGCACATGGCTGGGATCCAGAGAGCCGGAGGTGCAGGCGGAGCCGGAGGAGGCGCAGACCCCATTGGCGTCCAGCAGAAGCAGCAGACTCTCGCCCTCGATGCCCTCAAAGCAGAAGCTGACGTTGCCGGGCAGACGGTGCTGGAGATCGCCGTTGACGGCGCTGTGGGGAATTTTGGACAGACCTTCAATCAGCCGGTCACGCATGGCGGCAACCCGAGGCATATTTTCATCAATGTGGTCGCAGGCATCCTTCATGGCGGCGGCCATGCCGCAGATGCCGGGCAGGTTTTCGGTGCCGGCCCGCTTGCCCCGCTCCTGGGCTCCGCCCTCGATGATGTTGACCAGGGGGAAACCCCGGCGGACATACAGGGCGCCCACGCCCTTGGGGCCGTGGAACTTGTGGGCGGACAGGCTTAGCATGTCGATGTTCTGCTCTTTTACGTTGATTTTCAGATGGCCCACAGCCTGCACGGCGTCGGTGTGGAAGGGCACACCGGCTTCCTTGCAGATGGCGCCGATTTCCGCGATGGGCAGCACAGAGCCGATCTCGTTGTTGGCGTACATGGTGGTGACCAGGCAGGTGTCGGGGCGGATGGCGTCCTTGACCTGCTGGGCGGAGACGTTGTGGTGATTCTTCACGTCCAGATAGGTGACCTCAAAGCCTTCCTTTTCCAGCTTCGCCAGGGTGTGCAGCACGGCGTGGTGCTCAAAGGCGGTGGTGATGATGTGCTTCTTGCCCTTGCGCGCGCCGAAGCGGGCGGCGGAAATGATGGCCTGATTGTCGGCCTCGCTGCCGCCGGAAGTGAAGATGATCTCTCGCGGCTCGCAGCCTAAGCACTGAGCCACAGTGGCACGGGCGGCGTCCAGAGCTTCCTTGGCCTCCTGACCCACGGAGTGCAGGGAAGAGGGGTTGCCGTAGACCTTGTCAAAGTAGGGCAGCATGGCGGCGATGGCCACCTGAGAAGCGGCGGTGGTGGCCGCGTTGTCGGCGTAAACTCGCATAATATATTCCTCCAAGGTATTTACCTAGTAATTCCATGGGTAATATAGCACCATCAACCTACATTGTCAATAGGCAATTCGGCCGCAAAGAGAATCTGTCATTGCGAACCAGCGCGCTTTACTGGTGTGGCAATCCGTATTCTCTAAATTCCAGACGACTGATGTCTTTGTGGAGAACGGATTCCCACGGTCGCTGCGCTCCCTCGGAATGACATGATTTTGTGCCATTATTTGTCTAAAAGTGCAGTCCCTTCCTGATTTTTCGACTTTTTCAGCGGTTACATTCCTCTTTGCAAGCCATATTAAGAAGGCACAGAAAAGGAGGGATGAACAATGAAACGGCATATATCGCGTCTGTCAATTTTCTTTGTGCTGCTGACGCTGCTGCCGGTGCGGACGCTGGCGGCTCAGCATCTGGTGCCGGTGGGACAGGTCATCGGTTTGCAGCTATATAATGATACGGTGACGGTGGCGGCCTATGATGATGTGCTGGGCGGCGCCGCCAAAGCCGCGGGGCTGAAAATCGGCGACAGAATCGTGAAAATCAACGATATGTCCATCACCAGCGCGGAGGATGTGCGCTCCGCGCTGGATTCCGGCGGGGAAGAATTCCATCTCACCGTCAGCCGGGGTGGAAAGCAGCGGGCTGTGACGCTGACACCCACCCAGACGAAGGACGGCCCCAGAATGGGCGTCTTCCTGCGGCAGGGCATTGCGGGCATCGGCACGGTGACCTGGTACGATCCCGATACCGGGGCCTTTGGCGCGCTGGGCCATGGGGTCTGCGACAGCACAGGCCTGTTGAACATGACCCGGGGCAGTGCCTATGAAGCTTCTGTCACGGAAGTGAAAAAAGGAAAAAGCGGCGATCCCGGGCAATTAAAGGGGACGGCCCGGTCGCTGGAGCCCATTGCCCCGCTGCTGCGCAACACCGCCCAGGGCGTTTTTGGCGTGACCACCCGTGGCTGGCGTGGGGAGGCGCTGCCTGTGGCGGAGTATTCCCAGATCCACACAGGCACCGCGTCCATCCGTGCGCAGACCTGCGGTCAAGTGCAGGAGTATTCTGTGGAAATTTTGAAAATCTATCCACAAACCCGGTCAGACTGCCGGAATTTCCTGCTGAAGGTAACCGACCCGGAACTTCTCAGCACCACCGGCGGGATTGTGCAGGGCATGTCGGGAAGCCCCATTTTGCAGTACGGGCACCTGATCGGCGCGGTGACCCACGTCCTTGTGAATGACCCCACAGTGGGGTACGGTATTTATATTCAGAATATGCTGGACGCTGCGGCATAAGGAGGAAAAACAATGAACGATTATAATGCCCTTCCCATCGGTTTCGGCATGGCACTTGCCATGAATCCCCCGGCTTTCAATGCTTATTCCAACCTGACGGAGGAGGAAAAGGATGCATTGATTCAGCGGGCACACAACGCCATCTCCCAGGAGGAGATGCACGAAATCGTGGCAAAGCTGTGTCGGTAAAAAGTGCCCGGGAAGTCACCTTCCCGGGCGGAATATTATTTGGCTTGGGAGTGCTCCTTAAGCATTTTGAAGACTGTGGGAGCCAGGGCGAAGACCGCGATCAGGTTGGGCACGATCATGAAGCCGTTGAAGGTGTCGGACACGTCCCACACAAGGCCCAGATTCACCGTTGCGCCCACGATGGCGATGAGGGCGTAGGCGATGTTGAAGGGCAGGATGACCTTGCTTCCAAACAGGAACTCGGCGCACCGGGCGCCGTACAGACCCCAGCCGATGATGGTGGAGAAGGCGAAGCAGCACATGGCCACGGCGGTGAAGATGGACACCCAGCTGCCATAGACCGTGGTGAAGCCGGAGATGGTCAGCTCCGCGCCGGCAGCCTGACCGTAGGGGATGGATACGCCGCTGAGAAGAATCACCAGCGCCGTCATGGTGCAGATGACGATGGTGTCCATGAACACCTCGAAAATGCCGAACATACCCTGCTGGATAGGCTCCCGGGTATCGGCGCAGGCGTGGGCAATGGAGCCGGTGCCGAGACCCGCTTCGTTGGAGAAAATACCCCGGGATACGCCCTTTTTCATGCTCAAAAAGAAGCTGCCCACGATGCCGCCGGTGACGGCGGAGGGCTTGAAAGCGCCTTCAAAGATCGCCGCGAACACGGCAGGGATGGCGCCGGCATTGATGACGATGATGCCCAGCGACAGCAGGACGTACAGCAGAGCCATCAGAGGAACCAGCTTTTCGCTTACCCTGCCGATGCGCTTGATGCCGCCGATGAGAATCAGTCCCACCACAATGCAGATGAGGATGCCGATGATCAGGTTGCAGGTGGGCATCTGAGAAGCGGGCAGCAGGTTAAAATTCAGCAGCGCCGCGTCGATGGCGGCGGTGATGGTGTTGACCTGGGTGGCGTTGCCGGTGCCGAAGACGGCGCAGACGCCGAAGAAGGCGTAGGCATAGGCCAGAATCATCCATTTTTTGCCAAGGCCATTTTTGATATAGTACATGGGGCCGCCCACCAGCTCACCCCGGTTGTTGCGCTCCCGGAAATGGACAGCCAGCGTCACCTCAAAAAATTTGGTGCACATACCCAGCAGCGCGGAAATCCACATCCAGAACACCGCGCCGGGGCCGCCGATGGCGATGGCGCCGGCCACGCCCGCAATGTTGCCGGTGCCCACCGTGGCGGCAAGGGCGGTGCATACCGCTTGAAAGGGGGTGATGGCGCCGTCGCTGGCTTCCTTTTTCTTAAACATCCGCCCGATGGTGCAGCGCAGGGCATAGGGGAATTTGCGAATCTGGATAAAGCCGGTTTTGAAGCTTAAAAACAATCCCACGCCGATGATGCACACCATGGCGGGCAGGCCCCAGATGAAGGCGTTCAGAATTCCGTTGACTTGGGTGATGATTTCCAAAGAATCTCCTCCTTGTATTCTGAAAGAATCATGTGCATATTGGCTTAACGCAGCAAAAGAAGAATTTACCTGACGTAGGGGCGGCCATTGGCCGCCCGCCGGGTATCGACATTTTGATTGTTTCGTTAATACGAAACACCTTCCGCGTCCAACGTTGCGGGCGCCCAATGGGCGCCCCTACTTCATTAGATAAAGAACAACCATGCTGAGCAAAACCGATACGCACAAAGAATAATATGGCATAACTATACACGATTGAAAGACAATTGTCAATTCTGGGGAGAATTTCGGTTGCTTTCGGCTGTCAGATATGGTAGTATGGACAATACGGGGCGAAAAAAGCCTTCCCCTTTGGGGCAATGTCATCAACTTAAGCATAGACCACCGCTGCGTAGGGGGCGATTGAGGCACATCGCCCCGGGGTGAATGCTACATTTTTTCACCAGTTTGCGGCGAATTCGGAACATTGTGCACGGGCCGATGTGGGCATCGGCCCCTACAGAACGTCCTTAAGTTGATGACATTGCCCGAAGGGGAAGGCTTTTAGTTGCCAAGTCGAAAACATAGAAAGAAAGGTCGCTGGCATATGGAAGAAAACAGAGAAACCCTGGAGCTTTTGCGGAAGATCGAGAAAAACAGCCGGATGCAGACGTACTCGGGCTATGCCCGCACCGTGCTGGTGCTGGTGTGCGCGGTGTGCATGGTGGTGCTCACCTGCGCGGTGATGAAGCTGCTGCCGCAGATCAACGCCATTCTGGGACAGGCGCAGGACGCAGTCAAGCAGGTTGGGACGGTGCTGGATTATCTGGAGCAGACCTCGTATCAGCTATCCCAGGTGGATATGCAGGGCATGGTATCCAATGTAGACGGCCTCGTGACCACCGGGCAGCAGAGCCTGCAAGCCACCATGGAGAAGCTGAACAGCATCGACTTTGACGCGCTGAACAAGGCTATCAAGGATCTGTCGGCAGTCACCCAGTCTCTGGCAAACGTAACCAGAATCTTCGGTAGATAAGAAAAGCGGGAGGGGCGAAAGCCCCTCCCGAATGTATTGTGCCATGAAACGATACCGAGCCACCCACCCAATGGTGTTGGTCAATAGACCCGGTTCGTAACGCATTGGCTGGCGGCACTGCCGCCCTACAGGTCTAATCTCAGATCGTTCTCCTTGATCCAGCCCTTCTTGCGCAGAACCTCGCAGAACACCCAGCTGAGCACCGCGGGCAGCACGAAGCAAATGAGAACCATGCCCACCCAGTCCATGCCGGTGATGGCGGCCTTGGCGCCGGAAGCGATGTCATTCACCCAGCCGGTGTATACGCCGATCTGCCCGACAAAGCCGCAGGTTCCCATGCCGGAGGACACGGCGGCACCGTTCATTTCCAGCTTGAACAGGCAGGTGGCCAGAGGGCCGGTGATGGCGGAAGCCAGCGTGGGGGGAATCCAGATCTTGGGGTTCTTCACAATGTTGGGCATCTGCAGCATGCTGGTGCCAACACCCTGAGCCACAAGACCGCCCCAGCGGTTTTCCTTGAAGCTCATGACGGCGAAGCCCACCATCTGGGCGCAGCAGCCGGCAACAGCCGCGCCGCCGGCCAGGCCCGTCAGGCTCAGGGCCGCGCAGATGGCGGCGGAGGAGATGGGCAGGGTCAGGGCAACGCCGATGACCACGCTGACCAGGATTCCCATGAAGAAGGGCTGCAAAACGGTCGCCCAGCGGACGAAGGTGCCCACGGCCGCGGCAGCAGCGCCAATGGGAGCGGCAACCAGATCAGCAACCAGAATGCCCGCCAGCACCGTGACGATGGGGGTCACCAGAATGTCGATCTTGGTCTCCTTGGAAACCAGCTTGCCGCACTCGGCAGCCACGATGGCCACGAAGTACACGGACAGGGGGCCGCCGGCGCCGCCCATGGCATTGGCGGCGAAGCCCACGGGAATCAGGGAGAACAGTACCAGCGATGGGCAGTGCAGAGCAAAGCCGATGGCGACGGCAATGCCGGGGCCGACCATGGCGGAGCACAGGCCGCCGATGGTGTACTTCACCGCCCCCTCACCGGCTCCGATGGTGACAATGGCGTTTTTCAGAAAGGCGATGCCAAACTGGGTGCCGATGGTGTTGAGGATGGTGCCCACCAGCAGTGTGCAGAACAGGCCCTGGGCCATGGCGCCGAGGGCATCAATACCGTAGCGCTGGAGGGTGAAGATGACGTCCTTGCGCTGTAAGAATTTCTTCCATTTGTCCACAAGAAAAACTCCCTTTACTGTATAATGCTCCCATTATACCTGCCATCACCCGATTGTGCAAGGAAGAAAAAAGATTAGCACGGCTTGACAGGGAATTTGGTTTACGCTATACTAAAAACAGTTGTAAAAATGTCGCTGTTTTATGGAAATTGACATATTGTATTTTTGAGGAGGTACATCCATGGATTACAATGCTTTGATTCAGAACCGGAAATCTGCCCGGCAGTTTACGGATCAGAAGGTCACGGAATCTGTCTGTGCGGAACTGGAGGCCTACTACCGCAGCAGCTGCCAGCGGCTGGTGCCGGACATTGACACCGAGCTGTGGATCTTCGGCAACAATACCCGTCAGGCGCTGGAGGGCGCGGCGGGCTACAATGAGTTCCTGGTGGGCGCGCCCCAGTATCTGGTACTGCTGTCCGGGAAGGCGGAGCTGGCCTATGAGAACGCGGGCTACATGATGGAGGATCTGGTGCTGAAGCTGGAGGACATGGGCCTGGGCTCCTGCTGGCTGACCTTTACCGACAGCAAGGCGGTCAAGGACGCCCTGGGAATTGACTCTCCTCTGGAGGTTGCCGCCATCGCCGCCTTTGGCTACCCCCAGAAAGCCAGAAAACGGATGCGCTTCAACATCCTCAGCATGTCTAATGTGGATATCGGCGCCAAGCGGCACTATTTTGACCCCAAGCGTCCCGTGGACGAGATGGTGTTCCTGGGCGGCTGGGGCCAGACCGAGGGCCGGGACAAATACATTGGGTTCTACGATGATATGCTGTGGGAGGCCTTCTATGCCGCGTCCCTGTCTCCCAGCTATTTGAACCGGCAGGCCTATGGTTTTGTGATTGCCGACGGTCAGGTGGTGCTGGTCAGCCGACCCGACGAGTACAACACGGAGATCGACGGCAAGCTGAGCCTTGGCGTTGTGATGCTCCACTTTGCCGCCGCGGCCTCCGCCTGGGCTGGCAAGGTCACCTGGAAGCTGGGCGTCGACGCCAAACAGATCGCTCTGCCCGAGGGCTACAGCGTGGTTGCTTCCTGCGCTCTGTAAAATCGGTTCCATAACACAGCACCCGCCTTTACCCGGCGGGTGCTGTGCAAAAATGTGCATAACAATTGTAGGGGCGGGTCACTGACCCGCCCGTCGGCTCTGCCGCCGCCTGCACTGCCGCTTCGCGGACGGGAGGGTCAGTGACCCTCCCCTACAGAGACGCGTTCTGCGCCTGTTCTTTGCAGTAGCAGGCAATGGCGTCCCGGGCAAAGGCTCCGGTGCCCTCGCCGCCGGCGGCATCGATGTTCTCTGTCATGGCGCCGCCGCCGTCATACAGTTCTCCCAGACCCATGAGGATTTCCGGGGTGCAGGTGTAGAAGTTTGCAGTGAAGAATTCCTGCAAATCCCGCACCCAGTTCTGCGCTTCCTCACTGTCGGGGGATTGGCCCCGGAGCTTGCCCAGCCGGACAAAAAAGTCCATGACCTTCGCGTTGACGGCATCGGACTGCGCCTTTGTGCGCCCCTTTACCTTTTCCTCATATTCCCGGTAGGCATCGGTCTTCCCGTACAGGGTCTTTGCCTGTTCGGCATAATCATCGATTTTATTCACATCAAATCCATCAAATTCCAAGTATTTCACTCCAATCATGCGTACGCCCCGCGCCATGTTGGTGATGTATTCCAAATGGCGCCGCTTCCTTTCCAGCAGATCGATCTGCCGGTCCAATACCCGGTTGCGGTCAAAGTCCGGCGCGTCCAGAATACCGCGGATGTCCTTTAGCGCGAACCCCAGCTCCCGGAACAGGAGAATGAAGTAAAGCCGTTCCAGAGCGGAATCATCATAGAGCCGATAGCCCGCTTCGGTAACCTGAGCGGGTTTCAGCAGTCCGATGGCATCATAGTGGTGGAGCGTGCGCACACTCACGCCGCATTTTTTTGCCAGCTGTTTTACGGTCATCATGGTCATCCCTCCTGCCAAAGCCGATTGTACACTATGACGTTAGGGGAGAGTCAAGCATGAATTTGAATTTTGGCAAAAAAAGAACGCCCCCTGCCTCTGCAAGGGAACGAAGTGATGTATCGCGCTGTTAAGGTCCGCGCAAATCCGCTAAAGGTGAATATTGTTAATTTACATCACATCTCTTGCCTCTCCCTATGGGAGAGGTGGCAGCCGTCAGGCTGACGGAGAGGGCGCCCTCTCAGTCAGCTTTGCTGACAGCTCCCCCAAAGGGGGAGCCAAGAGTGCTTCGTCAGATAAAGAACAATTTATCTTACCACAGCATGATACCGGGCAGGCCCTATGGCGCAACGATCATAGACCCGCCGCGCACGCACTGTCCGCGGCGACTCGCCACAGAAATAACCCCCGGTCAACTCCGTCGTTCGGTAGTTGCCGGGGGTTATTTCATGGAACAGTAGGGATCAATCATTGGGTAACCTCCATTTCTTTGACTAGACGCAATCTCTGTTCATTATTTTGAATTGCTTCCGTTTCAATTCCTATAGTATGGTTTCCAAGAAATTTATGTTATCGGAAGATAAGGTGAGATGCGTCTTTCGATTCCGTTTTTCATGGGAATCTGGGGTGAACTAGATCATTGGTATCACCTCTTTGTAGCTATATAGTACCACCGCGTTTTTCAAAATGCAAGATGGGATTCTTCCTAAAAAAATCTTGTTTTTTCCGTGCAAAGGGGAGAAAATAATATTTGAAGCAAGAAAAGATTTGACTGTACCAGGCTGTCGTGCTATAATAAATCTGTTGAGCGCCCCGGCAGAGTCTGCCGGGGCGTGCTTGTAAGCGGAGGAACGAATATGGAATGGAATTTAGACGAAGCGCTTCACTACTACCGCCGCCAGGGCGCGCCGGGAGACCAGAACGCCCTGATCGCCCTGTTAAAGGAAATTCAGCGGGAAAACGGCTGCATCCCGGCGGGGACTCCCGCAAAAATCGCGGACTGCTATGGGATCAAGGAGCCGCTGGTGCTGGCTCTCATCCGGCGGATTCCCAGCCTGCGGCTGGCTGGAGGGCACTGCATGGAGCTGTGCGCCGGGCCGAACTGCGGAAAATCCGCGTTTCTTGCGGACTACGCCGAGAAAATTGCGCCGAAGGGCGTGATGGTGAAGCGGGTGGGCTGTATGCGCCTGTGCGGAAAGGGGCCGAACCTGCGCTGGGACGGCAAGCTGTATCACAAGGCGGACAAAACGCTGATCCAGCGGATGATGGAACAGAAATAGGAAAACTGTGCCTTCGGTGACGAACAGGCAGTACGCAAAATGGGCGTTTTTACGGATCTATCCGCGGTGAAAACACGTTTTTCCGCCGCAGGGGAACATTTTGGAGGAATGCAGTAAAACCCGGGGTGAAGATGCCAAGACGCTGGTAACATTGCACAAAGTCAGGCTGCTTCCATTAGATTCCAGACCTGGATTTTGCATAATTACCCTTCAAAAATCGCAGAGAATCCGTGGAATCCCTTGCAAAAATGGGGGTCTCCCATGGTCTCATGCAATTTTGTTCTTGCAAAATTGCAAAACAATGATATAATGCAGCTATCACTCACTCCGCAAAACGGAGAACACAAGGAGGAAAAGAAAATGAAAATGAAGAAGGTTCTCTCCATCGTTCTGGCAGCTATCATGGTAGTGACTCTTCTGGCAGCCTGCGGCGGCGGCAAGTCCGCGACCAAGATGACCATGGGCACCGGCGGCACTGCCGGCACCTACTACGCCTTCGGCGGTGTGCTCGGTCAGTACATCCAGAATAAGGCAGGCATCGAGGTAAACGTGGTTTCTACCGACGGTTCCAAGGCTAATATTGAATCCATCGACTCCGGCGACTACCAGCTGGGCACCGTGCAGTCCGATGTTATGGCTTACGCTTGGGCAGGCTCCCGCTCCTTTGAGAGCAACGGCGCCATCAACTCCTTCCGTGTGGTGGGCGGCCTGTACGCTGAGGCCGTTCAGCTGATCACCATGGATCCCAACGTCAAGTCCGTTGCCGACCTGGCTGGCAAGAGCGTCTCCATCGGCGCCCCCGGCTCCGGCACCTATTTTAACGCAATGGACGTTCTGGGCGCCGCCGGTCTGACCGAGGCGGACATCAAGCCCCAGTACCAGAGCTTTGCCGACTCCACCGACGCTCTGAAGGACGGTAAGATCGATGCCGCCTTCATCGTGGCCGGCGCTCCCACCGCCGCCATCACCGAGCTGTGCACCACCAACGACGCTTACCTCGTGCCCATCGACGGCGCGGTTGCCGACAAGCTGATGGCTGACTGCCCCTTCTACACCAGCTACAGCATTCCTGCCGGTACCTACAAGGGTCAGGATGCGGATGTGACCACCGTCACCGTTAAGGCTACCCTGATTGTTTCCGCCTCCGCCAGCGACGATGATGTGTACAACCTGACCAAGGCCATTTTCGACAACGTGGACGCCATCGCCGCCGAGAACGGCAAGGGCAAGGAACTGAGCGTTGAGAACGCCACCTCCGGCATGTCCGCCCCCTTCCACGCCGGCGCCGCCAAGTACTACGCCGAGAAGGGCGTGACCGT
This sequence comes from Clostridiales bacterium, assembly GCA_022786995.1. Classification (GTDB taxonomy): domain Bacteria; phylum Bacillota; class Clostridia; order Oscillospirales; family Oscillospiraceae; genus Faecousia. Next base: position 40,854 of record JALFUW010000047.1, on the reverse strand, counting down.
GGAAACCAAGTAATCCTGTCAAGCGCAGTACTGGCTGCGGCGAGCAATTCGCCGCAGCCAATTCGTAAATTCTGCAGGGTGGAGGAAAAGCCCCCGCGCAGTGGGGGAGCCTTTCCCCAGCCCTGTAGACGCGTAAATTGGAATTTGTCAGACAGCCACACTTGCCTCTCCCTTTGGGAGAGGTGCCCCCGCAGGGGGTGGAGAGGGCCCTCTCAGTCAGCTTCGCTGACAGCTCCCCCAGAGGGGGAGCCAAGAAATCGCCAAATTCCATTTTATCGCTTTTTGGACAAACAGAAAATCACGGCGCGGTGTGGCAGCCTGCGTCTGGTAAAATCGGGAAGGAGATCAATAAATGGCATTATTCAAGAAAAAAACCAAGCCGGAAGAACCTATGGACTTAGAAGCGGTCATGAAGAAATTCGACCAGGAATCCAACGTTCGGATCTGGGAGGGAAAGCCCCGTATCGCGGTGAACTGCGTGCTGGCGGCGTTTTCCCTGTTCTGTCTGTATGTCACCCTGTTTGCCAGCTGGCTGGAAGAGCTGCGACTGACCACCTTTGTGGCCTGGATTGTGTTTTTGGGCTTTCTGGTGTTCCCGGCGAAAAAGTCCGGCCACAAGACCAATCACATTCCCTGGTATGACATCATCGCCATGGTGCTGGGTACGGCGGCATTTCTGTATTTCTCCTTCAACGCCGTGGCCATCATCCAGCAGGGCACCCGGTTTGCGCCCTACCAGATTGTCATCGGCATCATCGGCATTCTGGCGCTGGCAGAGGTCTGCCGCCGGAGCGTGGGACTGCCTATTTTGATCGTTGCCGGATGCTTCCTTGCCTACGCCCTGATCGCGGGTCTGAGCAACCCGACCCTGTGGGGTAAGCTTAACTACATCGTGCGCTTCCTGTTCTACAGCAAGGAGGGTATTCTCTCCACACCCATCAACGTGTGCTCTAAGTTCATTGTGGTCTTTATCATTTTCGGCGCATTTCTGGAGCGCACCGGCATTGCTGATTTCTTTATCAACATCTCCAACGCGGCGGTGGGCTGGATGTCCGGCGGCCCTGCCAAGGTGGCTGTCGTGGTCAGCGCCATGGAGGGCATGGTGTCCGGCTCCTCCGTTGCCAACACGGTCGGCTCCGGCTCCGTCACCATCCCGCTGATGAAGAAGACCGGCTACAAGCCGGAATTTGCTGCTGCGGCAGAGGCCTCTGCCTCCACCGGCGGTCAGATCATGCCCCCCATCATGGGCGCTGCCGCCTTCCTGATGGCGGACTACGTCCAGCTTCCCTACAGCCAGATCGTTCTGAAAGCAATTCTCCCTGCGGTGCTCTACTTTGCCGGTATTTTTATCGCGGTGCATCTGGAAGCCAGGAAATCCGGCCTGCGGGGTCTGCGCAGGGATGAGCTGCCCAAGCTGCGGCCCCTGCTGAAACAGGTGTATCTGCTGCTGCCGCTGGCGCTCCTGATTTATCTGGTCAGCAGCAGCACCAGGAGCATTCAGTATGCCGCCGCCATTGCCATCGTGGCCGCGATTTTCGTATCCATCTTCAACAAGGATCACCGCCCCACCCCCATGCGGCTGCTGGAGTCGCTGGCTGCCGGCGGTCAGGGTACCATCACCGTGGCGGCAGCCTGCGGCATTGCCGGTATCATTGCCGGAACCATCACCATGACCGGCCTTGCCAATATGATGATCAACGGCATCGTGGCGTTGGCAGGCAATCAGGTGTTCATCGCCCTGTTCCTGACCATGCTGTGCTGCATCGTGCTGGGCATGGGCGTTCCTACCACCGCCAACTACTGCATCATGGCGGCGACCTGCGCCCCAATCCTGATTCGGATGGGCGTTCCTGCCATTGCTGCTCACTTCTTCGTGTTCTACTTCGGCATCGTCGCCGATCTGACGCCGCCAGTTGCCCTTGCCGCCTATGCAGGCGCGGCCATTGCTCAGGCCAACCCCATGAAGACCGCTCTGACCTCCACCAAGCTGGCGATCGCGGCGTTTATCGTGCCCTACGTCTTCGCCTTGAATCCCGCCATGCTGCTAATCGATACCACGGCTGCGGAGGTCATTCTGATCTGCGTGACCTCTCTTGTGGGTATTTTCGGCGTGTCCGCCGCGTTGGAGGGCTACCTCAAGACCTATATGACGTGGTATGCGCGGGTCGCCTGCTGTGTCGGTGGCCTGATGCTGATTTTCCCTGGTGTGACCACAGACATCGTTGGCGTTGCGCTGGTTGGCTTTGTGTGCGTCGCACAGTTTGCCGCCGCGAAAAAGGCGCTTCCCGTCATGGAATAACAGAAATGGACGGCGGTGCTTCTGCCGTCCATTTCTCTTTTTCCGCGCAGATGACGCATTTCCCAAACAGGAGAACGGATTGCCCCTTCCCCACCGCAGGCAACGATATTCTCCATTAATCGAACAATATGATACAAGGAAACAGAATGAAACCAGTGACAAAAATCCAGCTTTTTGACGAAAATGGAGAAAAATTTTTTGGAGAAGGCCCCTGCCGCCTGCTGGAACAGGTGGAGCAGACAGGTTCTCTGCGCTGTGCCGCGGCATCCATGGAGATGGCCTACAGCAAGGCCCTGAAGCTGGTAAAGCAGGCGGAGGAAGCTCTGGGCTTTCCCCTGACCCAGCGCAGCGTGGGCGGGAAAGACGGCGGCGGCAGCACCCTGACCCCTGAAGGCCGGGAGTTTCTCCATAAATACGAAGCTTACCGGGACGCCTGCGTTCAGGCCAACCGGGAACTCTACGCGAACTATTTCCCGGGAAAAACCATGGGCTGCGTGATCATGGCTTCCGGGCTTGGAAAACGGTTCGGCGGCAATAAGCTGATGGCGGAATTTGGGGGACAGCCCATGATTGCCCGGATCCTGGCGGCAACCGATGACAGCTTTGACCGCCGGGTGGTGGTGACCCGGCATGAGGCCGTTGCGGCGTATTGTCGGGCGCGCAATGTTGAGGTAGTGCTCCACAACCTGCCGAACCGTAACGACACCGTACGCCTTGGCCTGGAAGCGGTGGGGGAGGTGGACGGCTGCATGTTCTGCCCCGGTGACCAGCCCCTGCTGAAAAAGGAAACCATAGAAGCGCTGATCAATGGGTGGAAAAGGGAATCTGACTGCATCTGGCGACCTTCTTTCGAAGACCAGCCCGGCGCGCCGATTTTGTTTCCCAAGTGGGCGTTTTCGGAGCTTCTCACCTTGCCCGAAGGCAAGGGCGGTGGATTTCTGGCAAGAAAATATCCCGAACGGGTGCGGCTGCACCCCGTTCGGGATCCGTATGAACTCATGGATGTGGATACGCGGGAGACATTGCGGGAATTGTCGGATTTTTTGGCACCGTAGGGGCTGTGGCGCGACCCGCGGCAAATCAAAATCGAACGGATTGTCACACCAGCGTGCGCGCTGGTTCGCAATGACATGGTTTTTTGACAGTCTCACCGTAGGGGCCGATGCCCACATCGGCCCATCGCGAAGCGCTGTCGAGGCGGGTGCCGAAAGGGGCGATGTGTGCATCGCCCCCTACGGGGTTAGCGGAGCGGTCATAACTGCGCCGCTTTTTCTTTGGGCAGCAGAATGTTCAGCAGAATCGCCACCATGGCAGCAGGAACGATGCCGGAGCCACCGAAGATCAGCCGCACCGCTTCGGGCGCCTGAGAAAGAATACCCGCGTTGGCACCCATGCCGTAGCCTACGCCCAGAGCCACGGAGACTATGGACAGGTTCCGGGCGGTCAGCGGCTCCTTGGTGATCAGCTGAATACCGCTGATGACGATGGAGGAAAACATCATCACCGCCGCGCCGCCCAGCACGGACTGGGGCATGATGGACACCAGGGCGCCCAGCTTGGGGCACAGGCCGCACAGGATCAGAAACACCGCGCCGGTGGCGAGGGCCATGCGGTTGACCACCTTGGTCATGGCCACAAGACCCACGTTCTGGCTGAAGGAGGTGTTGGGCAGTACGCCGAACAGGGCGGCAAAGGAAGAACCCAGCCCATCACAGATGACGCCGCCGGACAGCTCCCTGTCGGTGGCTTCCCGGTTCAGGCCGCCTTCCATCACGCCTGAAATGTCGCCCACGGTCTCCACGGCGGTGACCACGAACATGATGAGCACCGGCGCGATGGCCCGCAGGTCAAACACGGGCTTCACCGGCATCAGCTTGGGAATCTCAAACCAGGCGGCGTTTGCAACTTTTCCCCAGTTGAGCACCCAGGCCTTGGTGTACGCCACGCCCTCGGCGGTGACGCCGGTGGTGGGAAGGACAAAGCCCATAATAAAGGCGGCGGCGTAGCCGCAGATGATGCCAAGCAGGATAGAGGACGAACTGGTAAAGCCCTTCGTGCCGTGCTTGAACACCAGAATCATCACCAGCACGAACAGGGCCAGCAGCAGATTTTCCATGGAGCCGAAGTCTTTGGCAGCGTTGCCGCCGCCGAAGGAGTTGATGCCCACGCTGATCAGGCTCAGACCGATGGACAGCACCACAGTGCCGGTGACCACGGCAGGGAAGAACTTCCGCAGAGGTTTCAGGAAAAAGCCCAGCACACCCTCAAACAATCCGCCGATGATGGAAGCGCCCATGATGGCGCCGTAGGCGATCACACCGCCGCCCATGGTGGCGGCAACGCTGTTGAAGACTCCGATGAAGCCGGAGGAGGTGCCCATGATGATGGGAACCTTGCCGCCGATGGGACCGATGGAGAACAGCTGAACTAAGGTGACGATGCCCGCCACCAGCATGGCGTTCTGCAGCAGGTGCAGCTGCAGGCCCGCGAATTCCCCGCCGGACAGGCCGCAGGCGCCGGTGATGATGAGCAAGGGGGTCAGGTTGCCCACGAACATGGCAAGCACATGCTGCAGCCCTAAGGGGATGGCCTGCTTCAGGGGCATTTTTCCGTCCAGCTGGAAGGCAGCCTCGGACAGACGGTAGGATGTTTTCATGCAGAAACCTCTCTTTCAATAACTTTTAACAGTATACCATTCCGGGGGGCCATGTGTAAATTGCCGAAAATGCAGAATGTTCGACTTTTTTCGAGAAAACAACTGACAATTTGACAGGAGTGTGCTATAATACGTCTCAGGCTTTTGGGAGGTGTTCGCAATGAACTTTTTGGAGAAGAGAATCGCGAAAGACGGAATCGTAAAACCCGGCAATGTGCTGAAGGTGGATAGCTTTTTGAATCACCAGATGGATATTGCCCTGATGGAGGAGATCGGCCGGGAATTTCACCGCCGGTTTGCCGATCAGCCCATCACCAAGGTGCTGACCATTGAGGCCTCCGGCATCGGCATCGCCTGCTTTGTGGCAAAGGAGTTCGGCGTGCCCATGGTGTTTGCCAAGAAGTCCAAGTCCATCAATATCGAAGGCGAGATGTACATTGCCGAGGTGGAGTCCTTCACCCATAAGAATAAGAATCAGATCATCGTGTCCAAGAAGTTCCTGGGTTCTGAGGATCATCTGCTGATTATCGATGATTTCCTGGCCAACGGTTGTGCCCTGCAGGGTCTCATCTCCATTGCGGAGGAGGCTGGCGCTTCGGTGGAGGGTCTGGGCATTGTCATCGAGAAAGGCTTCCAGATCGGCGGCAGGGTCATCCGCAATCTGGGCTACCGGCTGGAATCTCTGGCCATCGTGGATGCCATGGACCCGGAGACCGGGACGATTACCTTCCGGGAACAGTAATGAATTGTCCCCCGGTGCTGTCCACCGGGGGATTGGTTTTTTCTATGGAAAAGATGGAATATACGATCATTCGCAGCGCCCGGAAGACCCTTTCCATCCAGCTTTTGCCCGGCGGAGAAGTGGTGGTCCGGGCGCCCAATCGGATGCCCAAGCGGGATATTGAACGCTTTCTGGAAGAAAAGCGGGGCTGGGTGGAAGATCACCTGGCAAAACTGCCGGAGCTTCAGCCGAAGCTGACAGATGCCGAGCTGGGGAAGCTTGCCCGGCACGCCAGGGAAGTTCTGCCGGAGATCGTGGCCCATTTTGCACCGCTGGTGGGGGTGGATTATGGACGCATCACCATCCGGGCTCAGCGCACCCGATGGGGCAGCTGCTCTGCCCAGGGAAACCTGAACTTCAACTGCCTGCTGATGCTGACTCCCGACGACGTGATGGAGTATGTGGTGGTGCATGAGCTGTGCCACCGAAAGGAAATGAACCATTCGGCCCGGTTCTGGACGGAGGTGGAGCGGGTGCTGCCCGGTTATCGGGAGAGCCGCCGCTGGCTGAAGGAACACGGCGGCGGGCTGATTGGACGATTATAGTTATTGACATATGTCAAAAACAGTGGTATCCTATATTTGACGAGGAGGCGCTGTAAATGCCACGACCCAAAAAGTGCAGACGGGTCTGCGAATTTCCCCAGACCCTCCATTTCGCCCCGGAGAATCTGCTTGAGACTGCTCAGCCGGTGACCCTGACGGTGGAGGAGTACGAGACCATCCGGCTCATCGACAAAGAGGGCCTGTCTCAGGAGGTCTGTGGGGAGATCATGCAGGTGGCCCGCACCACGGTGCAGCAGATCTACGCCAGCGCCCGGAAAAAACTGGCGGATGTGCTGGTGGAAGGACTTCCCCTGCGAATTGCGGGGGGAGACTACGAGCTGTGCGCCGGACGGGAAGGAATGTGCGCAGGCCGCGCCTGCTATAAGCGGACAATCTGTCAAATCTACGAGAAACCGAAAGGAGAAAACACCATGCGTGTTGCAGTCACTTACGAAAATGGCGAAATCTTCCAGCATTTCGGCCATACGGCTCAGTTTAAGGTCTACGATATTCAGGACGGAAAGATTCTTGCTTCTGAGATTGTGGATACCAACGGCAGCGGTCACGGCGCTCTGGCGGGACTGCTGAATGTGATGAAGGTGGACGCCCTGATCTGCGGCGGCATCGGCGGCGGCGCTCAGATGGCTCTTGCCGAGGCAGGCATCAAGCTGTACGGTGGCGTGTCCGGCAGCGCGGACGGGGCGGCTCAGGCCCTGGCGGAAGGGAAACTGGACTATAACCCCGCGGTTCGGTGCGATCACCACGACCATCACGGGGAAGGCCATACTTGCGGCTCCCACGGCTGCGGCAGCCATACCTGCGGTTAAGGCAACACCGCATCATGGAAGCTGCGGCTTTCGCCGGATCTTTTGCTCCAATCGTGCAGTGTGAAAAATGGGAAATACATCCAGTATTCCGCCATTTTCCCCACTTTCGCTTGAAACGAAATCTCTCGCCGAAAGCACTTGCCCCATTATGCGGTATTGCCTTAAGCAAAAGCCCTGAGAGGAATCCCTCTCGGGGCTTTTCTTGTTGCAATCCATCCCAAAGGGTAGTATGATAGGCGTAACGAATTAGCACGGAGGCGGCTGCAATGGAAGAAAAAAAGGAAATCAGCCAAAAAATACTGGACTTTTTGGGACAAGAAGGGGTAAATCCTGAGATATTAAAACAGATTCGGGAATTTTTGGACACCAACTCCGCCGGGAATCCCGAACGGATTCCCACCCCCCGGTACGCTTACTACGGAAAAGAGATCTGGGAACAGGCCCTGACGGCGATTCTCTGCGGAAAAAATCTGCTGCTGGCGGGCGGAAAAGCCACGGGAAAAAACGTGTTGGCCCAGAATCTGGCGGCTCTGTTCCTGCGGCCCATGTGGAACATTTCCCTCCACGTCAACACCGACGCGGCTTCCTTGGTGGGCACCGACACCTTTCAGGACGGCGCGGTGACCTTCCGGCCCGGCCCGGTGTACCAGTGCGGCGAGCAAGGGGGCTTTGGCGTGCTGGACGAGATCAACATGGCGAAAAATGAGGCTTTGGCGGTGATGCACGCGGTGCTGGATTTCCGCCGCAGCGTGGATGTGCCGGGCTATGGCTCTCTGGAACTGCGCCCGGAGACCCGGTTCATTGCCACCATGAACTACGGCTACGCCGGAACCCGGGAGATGAACGAGGCGCTGGCCTCCCGGTTTGCCGTCATCTCCATGCCCACCATTTCTCAGGACAATCTGGAGCGGCTGCTGAGTACCCAGTATCCGAACTTGAACCGCAAGGCCCGGGGCCTGCTGGCGGGGCTGTTCTTTGACCTCAACAAAAAGTGCGTCAATTCCGAGATTTCCACCCGTCCGCTGGATCTGCGGGGCCTGCTGGATGCCATCGACTTGATGGCGCTGGGCCTGAGTCCCGCCGCCGCGCTGGACATGGGCATCACCAACAAGAGCTTTGATCCCTACGAGCGGCAGCTGGTGCATGATCTCATTGCCGCCCGGATTCCGGCGAAGCTGCGCTGTGATCAGGTATTTGACCGATGAAGGACAGTGACTTTGGCGCGGCGGGCCGCCGTGCCTTGAATCAGGTGTGGAACGGCGCGGGGGAGTACGGCTTCACCCCGGTATTTGTGGCAAACACCCTGTATATGAACACCATTTCCGGGCTTGCGGAAGGTTTTTTTGGTAGGGAAGCCCTGCGAAATCTATTTGACCGATGGGCGGGGGACGAGTGGCAGGGAACCTATGACCGCTTTGCATGGGTGCTCATTGAAGCGGAGATGTACCGCCGGTCTGTGGAGGAACGGCCCGCGCTGGAAGAATTGCGGGTTTCCTATGCCCGTTTTTTTCTGGATTCTTTGGAACGCCGTTCCCGGTCGGAGAATATGGCGAAGGCCATGCTCTGCGAGTCCATCCAGCGTGCCCACTGGCGGGAGGCGGAGGGGGATAGCCCCGGCTTTCTGCTGCCGAAGGAAGCGAAGCTCTATGCCGCGGTGAAGGCCTCCCGTGACCTTTCGTCCCGGGAACTGGAAGGCAGGATTTTGTCGCTTCTGCACGACTATTTTGGCTTCCGGGGCAGGCCGAAGCGGAAGAAAACCATCCCTGCGCCCCACTTTTTGTCAAAGCTGCTGCCCCAGCGGAAAAGCGACGATTTGCAGCCCCAGCGGTTTGAAAACGCCGTTCTGTCCGAGATGGAGACGGTTGGGGGCAGAAGACCCGGGTGGAGCGGACGGCACGCCGGCGGCGCGGATGCCCTTGCCTACGCCGAAGGCTGCTTTGGGCGCTGCCGTTATTCTCCCAACCGGCTGGAGGAGATTCGGGCGCGGCTGTGCACCGGCGCCCACGCCGGCTGCGACGTGTGGTTTACCGACGGGCAGCCTTCGCAAATTGCCCGGGGAGACTCCCGCCGGGTGGCGGCGGAAGCGGCCCGGCAGCAGAAGAAAAATAAGCAGCATTATCTTGACAATGCTGCCATGTATGACGGTCAGATCCGCCGGATTCAGCGGGATATCGGAAGCAATCTGCTCTCGGAGATCATTCCTCGCTCGGAGCCTGCCCGCAGCGGCAGTCTCGACAGCACAAAAGTGTGGCGGGCCCCTGTTTTGGGGGATAACCGGGTATTTCTTCGTCCTGAGGAGCTGCCGGTTCCCGCCATGTCGGTGCTGATTCTGCTGGATGCCTCCGCCTCCCGGATGTACCATCAGGAGGTCATTGCCGCCCAGGCCTACATTCTGGCGGAAGCCCTGCGGGGACTGCGGGTGCCGGTGCAGGTGGAGAGCTTCTGCACCATCCGGGGCGTGACGGTGTTCAACCGGCTGGTGCCCTTCGGGGCGGAGAGCGCCCGGAACGTATTCCGCTACTTTGCTGCCGGGTGGAACCGGGATGGGTTGGCCCTGCGGATGGCGGACTTTACCATGAAGCCGGTCCCCACGGAGCGGAAGCTGGTGATTCTCCTCACCGATGCCAACCCCAACGACAGTGTGCCCCTGAGCCGTCCGGGCAAATTGCCGGTTCCCTACGAGGAAGCGGTGGGTGTAGAGGACGCGGCGGCGGAGGTATCCCGGCTGCGGCGAAGCGGCTGCCGGGTGGGGGCAGTGTTCTTTGGCAGCGGGGCCAATTTCCCCAATGCCGGGAAGATTTACGGAAACCACATCGTCCGCATCCGGGACATGGAGGAATTCGCCTCCGCCGCGGCAGAGCTGATCCGCATGGAGGCGGGGCAATAAACACAAACGCACAGACCGCGTTGGGTCTGTGCGTTTTCTCAAAAGATCAGCCGCATCTGGTACCATACGACATCCCCGTGGGTGGACTGGGAAACGCCCTCGCTGACAAAGCCAAACTTGCTGTAGTAGGGAACCAGTTTGTCCTTGCAGGTCAGCACCAACCCCTTCCGGCCCTGTGCCTTGGCTTCCGCGATAACATGCTTCAGCAGTTTTCCGGCGCAGCCCCGGCGGCGGTAGTCCGGGTGGGTGTCCACGCCGAAGATCATCTGCCAGCCTCCGTTTTCATCGTGGAGGGCGGCGTTGTCGTACATTTCATCACATAAATCAGGTTTGTTCGTGACCATTCCGTTGACGAAGGAAACGATGGTGTCCCCATCCATGAGCACCCAGAAGTGGTCAGGATACACTTCCAGCCGCCGGGCGAAGCTATCTTCCGATGCCGCCTCGGCGGCGGGAAAGCAGATGGCTTCCAGCCGGGTGACAGCGGCCAGATCGGCCATGGTGGCTTTGCGAATTTCCATAATCCATGTTCCTTTCAAAAGAGGGCTTCCCGTCCGGGAAGCCCTCCTGCTGATTAAAGCACCTTGCTCAAAAAATCGATGGTTCGGGGCTGCTTGGGGTTGTTGATGACCTCGTCGGGAGTGCCCTCCTCCACAATATAGCCGCCCTCCATGAAGATGACCCGGGTGGCGACTTCCCGGGCAAAGCCGATCTCGTGGGTGACCACCACCATGGTCATGCCGTCGGCAGCCAGCTGCTTCATGACCTGTAAGACCTCGCCCACCATTTCCGGGTCCAGCGCGGAGGTCGGCTCGTCAAAGAGCATGATATCCGGGTCCATAGCCAGCGCCCGGGCGATGGCTACCCGCTGCTTCTGTCCGCCGGACAGCTGGGCAGGGAAGGCCGAGGCCTTGTCCAGTAAGCCCACACGCTCCAAAAGCTTCAGAGCTTTTTCCTTGGCTTCTGATTTGGAGGCCTTTTTTAGTTCCGTGGGGGCCAGGGTCATGTTGCCCATAACGTTCAGGTTGTTAAAGAGGTTAAAGTGCTGGAACACCATGCCCACGTTTTCCCGCACCTTATTGAGGTCGGTTTTCTTGTCGGTCAGGTTGTGACCGTCCACAATGACCTCGCCGGCGGTAATGTCCTCCAGCCGGTTCAGACACCGCAGCAGGGTGGATTTGCCGCTGCCGGAGGGGCCGAGAACCACCACCACCTCGCCCTCGTAAATGTCGGTGGAAACGTCTTTTAAGACCTCCAGCTTGCCGAAGTTCTTTTTCAGATGAGAAATGTGAATCTTCACATTGTTCTTATTCACGCCCACGGTTCAGTCTCCTTTCCAGCCGCTTTGCCAGACGGGACAGCAGCGTGATGATGATGAGGTACATCACGCCCACGATGGCCCATACCTCGAAGGCCCGCATGGTGTTGGCCACCACGTTCTTGGCGGTGTTGACCAGCTCGGGAAAGCCGATGACCGACAATATGGAGGTGTCCTTCAGAGTGATGATGAACTGGTTGATGATGCTGGGAATCATGGTGCGGATGGCCTGAGGCAGAACCACCTTTGCCATGGCCCGCCAGTAGGGAAGCCCCAGGGAGCGGGCTGCCTCCATCTGACCGGGATCCACGCTCTGGATACCGGCGCGGATGATCTCCGCCATATAAGCGCCGCAGTTCAGCGCCAGAGCCACGGTACCGGCCTGCAAAGCCGTCAGGGTGAAGCGGACACCGCTGAACAGTCCGTTGATGGCCTGGGGCACACCGAAATAGATCATGAAGGCCAGAACGATCATGGGAACGCCCCGGATCACGTCCACAAAAATGGTGGAAATGGCGTTGCAGACCCGGCTTTTCAGCACGCTGAGCAGACCGAAGATCAGGCCCAGGATGCAGGCGAAGAACAGGCCGCACAGCGCCAGCAGCAGGGTCTGGCCCATGGCCCGGAGCAACAGGCCGCCATAGGCGGAGAGAATTTGCAAAATCACAGGCAATACTCCTTTCAGATAGTGGAACTGGCTTCTGATTCAGTACTTTCGGATTGTATTCCTTCCCGGATATATGATGAAAGGAAAGTGTTCAATTAGGAACCAGTATGAGAAAGTAGGGGACGCCCACAGGCGTCCCCTACAGGCAGGAGAATTAACCCAGGTACTTGGCCAGGATCTCGTCGTACTTGCCGTTTGCCTTGATGTTGGCAAGACCGGCGTTGAACATATCCACCAGTTCCTGATTGTCAGCGTTGAAAATGGCAAAGCCGTACTCACCACCGGCGTTGGCGGTATCCTCCAGACACTTCAGCGCCATGCCGTTATCCTTGATGGAAGCCTGCATGATGGGGGTGTCCTCGAAGCAGGCCACACACTGGCCGCCCAGAACGGCCTGATACATGGTGGGAGAATCCTCGAAGTAGACGATGTTGAAGCCGTACTGATCCTTCAGGCTCTCGGCGTAGGCAGCGCCCTGAGTGCCGGTCTTAACGGCAACATCCTTGCCCTTCAGACCATCGAAGCCGGTGATGTCGGAGTCGGCGGCAACGGTCATGCTCTGAGTGGCGTTGTAGTAGCCGTCGGAGAAGATCCAGCCGGAAGCCTTCCGCTCCTCGGTGATGGAAGCGCCGGCGATCATGCCGTCAGCCTGACCGGCCTGGCAGGCAGCGATGGCGGCATCCCAGCCCAGGCTCTTCAGCTCGTAGTCGAAGCCCTGGTCAGCGGCAACGGCAGCGAGAATATCCACATCGATACCCACGAAATTACCGGAAGCATCGGTGTACTCGAAGGGCTTGAAGACGGTGTCGGAAGCGATGATCCACTTTTTGGCGGGCGCGGCGGGAGCCTCGGTGGCAGCGGGCGCGGCGGCCTCGGTAGCGGCAGCGGGGGCCTGGGTCTCAGCGGGCTTGGAGCCGCCGCAGGCGGCCAGAGCCAGCACCATCAGGGCAGCCAGACACAGTGCGAATACTTTTTTCATAAAAATACATCCTTTCCTCATTTTATTCTCTGAAAGAAGATTCCCATCGGGAAAAGGCAGGGGATGAATGGGAAAAAGGCGGCGGTTTTTCACCGCAACGCCTTTGTTTCCATGCATCTTATGCAGAATAATACCACTTTATCGTGGAAAAGTCAACACGAGGGAAGGACATTTGTACATATTCGACGGATTCAACAAAATATTATACAATTTCCGCTGCTTCCTTAAGCAGTTGGTATGCCTTTTCCATCCCCAGGGAGCTGGTGCACAGGGTCAGATCATAGTTCCGGCAGTCGCCGTAAGCCCGGCCGGTCATCTTCTCGCAGTAGGCACGGCGGGCACGATCAGCGGTGTTCATGTCGGATTCCAGTTCGGAAAGCGGGGTGTCCGGCATCTCCTTGCGAACCCGCAGCAGCCGCCAGCTTCGGTCGGCGTGGACGAAGACCCGCAGGCAGTGGTCGTATTCTTTCAGGATGTAGTCGGCGTTCCGGCCCACGATGACACAGCTTTCCTTGTTGGCAATGTCCCGGATGGCCTTCACCTGGGCCTCCCACAGCTCCTCGCTCAGGGGGCGGCTGTAGAAATTGAACAGGCTCTGGGTAAAGCCAAATTCCATGGGCACCTTTTCGTCCCAGAGACGCACCTGCTCCGGGGTCAGGTGGGCGCTGGCCTTGGCGGTGCGCAGAATAATGTCCCGGTCATAGAAGGCGATGCCCAGCTCCCGGGCCAGCCTGCGGCCCAGCTCCCGGCCCCCCGCGCCGAATTCTCTGCCGATGGTGATGATACGCTTCATAAGGAAACCTCCTCACATTTGCCGCTGCCTGTCATCTTGCGGAAAATCTCCGCCGTGGAAGCAGCACTTCTTGTGCGGAACCATCATAGCACATTTGCCCGCCGGGTTCAACTGTATTTCTTGAGAAGGTGAAGATTGTTTTGACACAAAAAGAGCCCGCTGCACCATTTTGCAACAGGCCCATCTTATCAGGTATCCGGGTATTTCCGGGCGACCTCAAGAAATTCTTCAAAGTGCATCACAAAGGCGTCCACGATCTCGGGGTCGAACTGCTTGCCCTTCTGGGTCACAATCTCCCGAAAGGCTTCCTCGGGAAGCCACGGACTCTTATAGGCCCGTCGGCTGACAAGGGCATCAAACACATCCGCCAGTGCCACACACCGGGCGCAGCGGGGAATGTCCTCTCCTTTCACCCCCATGTAGCCGGTGCCGTCCCATTTTTCGTGGTGCTGCCACGCAATCTGGGTGGACAGAGTGAACAGCTCCCCGGGGGAGGTTTCCAGCATCTTTTTGCCGTATTCGGTATGCTTTTTCACAATCTCGAATTCCTCCGGGGTCAGTCGTCCGGGCTTTTCCAGAATGGCTTCCGGGACCATGAGCTTGCCCACGTCGTGCATGGTGGCGGCGAGGCTGATGGTGCGGCACTCCTCCTCGTCATAGCCCAGGCTCCGGCACAGAATGCGGGTATACTCCGACACCCGGCGCACATGCTGGCCGGTATTTTCAGACTTGTTTTCAATGATCTGGGACAGGGAGAAGATCAGATTCTCCTGATCCTCGTGCAGCTCCCTGTTTTTGGCTGCCAGCGTGCTGACCAGCCTCTGGATGCGGTAGGAGATATAATAGCAGATGATAAAGAAAGCGAGAAATTCGATGATTCTGGGCACGATGCCGTAAAGAATGGTGCCCTTGAGGGTCACCAGCGGTTCATCGGGAACGATTTTCAGCCGGAACGCCGCCAGGTGGGACAGGATGATCATGGGGATGCTGAGCACCGCGGTAAAAACGACGTACTTCCGCTCGTTATACAGGCAGGAAATCACCAGCGGAAATAGCAGCATGATGATGGTGTGGTAGGACAGGGCGGCGTACTGCAGGCCGGACTGAAACACCAGAATGGTCAAAAGGAGGAAGCGAATTCTGTCGCTTCGCATTTTCAGAATGTTGTAGAACAGGGTGGGCAGAAGAAAGTCGAAAATGGAGATGACCACGGTGAGGTACAGGGGCAGTGGAGCGATTTTGAAGATACCCAGAATATTCAGCAGCGCCACCAGCAGCATGAAGCCCACCATCAGGCGGCAGACGAAGGCGATGCGCATGTCCGCGTGCTCCGTATATTCCTTTAGAATCTTGTTCGAATAGTCCATTGCGTTCACCTCTGTGTCTGTACGGCGGCAGGAACCCTTATATGCGAAAGTATATCACATTTTCTCGGGAGAACGCAAGCCTTTTTCCCGATGTTTCCGCATCATTATGGCTCGCGGTAGGCAAACCAGTACTCGCCCACCTGCCCCCAGACCTCCCCGCCGGTCTGCCATGGAGCATAGTAGAGAACATCCTTGGGCAGAAGGTAGGGTCCATACATGGCGGCGGTGACCGCCCGGTACTGGGGCAGATCCGGGTCGGCGCTTTGAAGCCTTCGCACATTGCCGAAGGTCTCTGACCACCAGAGCACCTTGTCCACGGTGTTGGGGTATTCGTCAGAGACAAGCCGGTTGAGGATGACCTCAACCACGGCCTGCTGCACCTCCTCGGGCTGATCTCTTGCCTGCAGCCAGGCCAGACTCGCCAGCGTGTAGATGTCCTCCTCCGGCAGGTCATAGCCTGTGTAGCGGGTCTCGGGCTGCTCCGGCTTGCTGGCATCGTAGGGAACGAAGTCCTCCGGCATGGCGGATTTGTCGAAGACCCAGCCGCCGCTGTAGCCGCTGGTGATGGTGTATTCGTGGAAGCCGCCGCAGAAGCCGTCTATCAGCAGCTCGCTTTGATAGTTCGGCTCGAAGGGATCCTTCACGATGACGAGTCCGTCATCGGTCAGGCCTGACAGGACGATAAAGTGCTGGCCGCCGGTGAAGGGGGAGCGGTCATTTTCCATGACGATGGCAACCTTGCCCTCCTGCAGACCCCGCTGGGTCTCCCGCCAGTCAAAATTCTTCTCGCAGGGCAGGCCCAGCTGCTCGATGGCGTATTCCAATCGATCCACATTGGTTTTTCCATAGCTGCCGAAGTGGTACACCAGCTGATCCGGGGTGTATTCGTGGTCGGTCATGTAGGTGGCGACCATGGAAAGGCTGGTCAGGCTGCACCCGTCGGTGGCGATGGTGCCGCTTCCGTACTTGATGTAGGGGTAGTCGGTCTGATAATACAGGGGCACCGTGTCGTAGGTGATGGGTTCCGGCTCCGTCTCGGCCACGGTGGGTTCCTGGGTTTCCGGCGGGAGGGTTTCTGTGATAGCGGTGGTTTCCGGGACAGTGGGCTGCGTTTCCACGCTCTGCTGTCCGCAGGCGCAGAGCATTGCGGTCAGCAGCAGGAGGGATAGGGTGATCCGGGCGGCGTTCCTGATTTGTTTCACTGGGCAGACTCCTGTTCACAATTATGTAAACATTATACCAGTTCCGACAAAATTCGCAAGGGTCATTTCCGCTTCCATTTTGAAAAAGATGTGATATAATGTAGCATAGTTTGAAAACGCGGAGGAAACAGTATGCGCAAATCAACACCCCCATCCATGGACGCATGGCTCTCAGAAGCCAAGCGCCACGAATCCGCCCCGAAGATCGGTATGTATCTGACCCACAACGGCGTGGTTCGGGAAAGCGCCCGTGCGAAGGTGCGCCTCGGCGCTGAGAACACCAAGCCTGTTACCGGGATGTACTTTTCCTACGACCGGGAAAAGGTGGACGCGGTGATTGCCGACACCTACAAAATGGACGGCATTTATTACATTAAGGTATGGCTGAACGAAGGGGAGCTGTCCCTGGGCGACGACATTATGTATGTGCTGGTTGGTGGCGACATCCGGCCCCATGTGGTGGACGGCCTGCAATATTTGGTGGGACGCATCAAGAGCGAGTGCGTCACGGAAACGGAGCGGAACTGATATGACTGATTGGGAAAAATGCGTGGATTTTCACGGTCACAGCTGCGGCGGCCTGCGCATCGGCTACCGGGCTGCACAGTATGCTATGGAGCTGCTGAACATCGGCTTTTCCGACAATGAGCAGGTGGTGTGCATCAGCGAGAACGATGCTTGCGGCGTGGATGCCATTCAGGTGATGCTGGGGTGCAGCATCGGCAAGGGCAACCTGCTGTTTCATATGACAGGCAAGCAGGCCTTTTCCTTCTATAACCGGGAAACGGGCCAGTCTGTCCGGCTGCTGCTGAAGCCTAAGCCTGCCGGTATGACCCCGGAGGAATCGGCCCGGTATTACTTTGACCACGACTGCCATGAGCTGTTCACCGCCATGCCCACCCGGCTGCCCCTGCCCACCCCGGCGAAAATTTTCGACAGCTACGACTGTGAAAGCTGCGGGGAGAAGACCGGGGCCAACTGGATCCGCATTGTGGGCGGAAAGAAGCTGTGCCTTGACTGCTGTAACCGCTATAACCGCTTTGACGTGTGACCAAAAACAGAATGAGCGCCTGTACGGAAACCCCCGTACAGGCGCTTTTTTGCCCGGAAAATAGCAATTCACAGGAAAAAGCCCCTTTCCGGCCACCCGTCATTCTGTCAAATCCGCAAGGGCTGCTGTGCTAGAATGACACGGATGAACCGATGGGAGGACTGGGCTATGCTGGATGTGAGCAGACGGGAAATTAAATATGAGGTGGGGCTTTGTCTGGCGGCGGTGCTGCGGCAGCGGCTGGCAGCGGTGCTGGCGGAGGATCCACACAACGGCGGATCAGGATATCTGGTGCGTTCGGTGTACTTTGACACCCCGGACGCGCTGGACTATTACCAGAAGCTGGACGGACTGGACAACCGAAAAAAGCTGCGCCTGCGCATTTATGGCTTCGGCGACGCTCCCGCCAAGCTGGAGCTGAAGCAGAAGCAGGGGGCTTTCCAGCGAAAGCGGAGTCTCAGCCTGAGCCGCCGACAGGCGGAGCAGCTTCTCGCGGGCAATCAGTCCTGTCTGAATGACTTCGGGGAATTCGGGCAGGCGCTGGCACGGCGCATGGCGCTGGGGGCCTACCGCCCCGGCTGCCTGGTGGAGTACGACCGTATCGCCTTCTTTAGTCCCACCAACGACACCCGCGTTACCCTCGACTGCCGCCTGCGCGCCAGCGAGAGCTGCTTCCGGCTCTACGACCCTGCGGTACCGCTGACGCCGGTGGGCAGTCCGGCAGCGGTGACGCTGGAGGTCAAATATAACCGCTTTCTGCTGAGCTTTGTCAAAGACGCGGTGTCCGTGGAAGGAATGCTGAATGTTTCCGCCAGTAAATATTGCCGCGGCAGACAATTCGGAATCGGAGGAGAATAGACTATGAACAAGGAGCTGCTGTATTACCTGACCAACGACGCGGGCAGTCTGACCTTGCAGGAAATCCTGCTGAGCTTTGCCTGCGCTGTGATTCTGGGAGCCGTGATTTTTGTGTCCTACCGCTTCTGCCACACCGGGGCGGTTTACAGCGGGAAATTCAACGTCTCGCTGTGGATGATGACACTGGTGACCACGCTCATCATGTGCGTCATCGGCAACAACATCGCCCTGTCCCTCGGCATGGTGGGCGCCCTGTCCATTGTCCGCTTCCGCACCGCCATAAAAGACCCCCGGGACACCACCTACATCTTCTGGGCCATCGCGGTGGGGGTGTGCTGCGGCATTTGCGATTACCTGATCGCGGGCATCGGCAGTGCCGTGATCTTCTGCATGATGGTGCTGCTGGGAAATGCCCGGGGCAATGACCGATATCTTCTCATCGTCCGCATAGACGGCAGTCCCGATACCCGGGTGGAGGAGCTGATGCAGTGTTTTTATCGGAATAAGGCCCGGCTCCGTGTGAAAAATACCGCCCAGGCCCAGTCGGAGTACATCTACGAGCTGAGCGCGTCCCTGCTCCGAAAGCGCGGCGGCATTGGGGATATTTCCAACGAGCTGTACGCACTGGAAGGGGTGCAGAATGTAAATCTGGTCTGCCAGAACGACGAGATCACCCCATGAGGAAAAGACTTTGGCTCTGCACCCTTGTCTGCTGTCTGACGGCCCTGCTCTGCCTTACTGCCGGAGCGGCGCAATATGCCGGACTGCCGAAAAAGGAGCGGTATATCGACCACGTTGTTCATTCCGATGCTGACCCCACACTGGGAGCAGCGGAAATTCCCGCTGACCGTGTGGTGGGCGCGGATTTTGTCAGCCACCTGCCGCTGGTGGTTATCGACACCGGCGGGGAGAAAATCGTGAGTTTCAAGCAATACGACCCGGAAACCAATGCCTTTGAAGTTCCTCAGGGAATTGATCCCTATTTCCCCATGCGGGTGTCCATCTACGACAGCCCCAACCACCGCAACTGCCTTTCGGAGGGAGCGAGCCTTGTGACCACGGGCAGAATCAAGGTGCGGGGTAATTCCTCGGCGGTCGCTTCGCTGCCCAGATTTCAGTACCTTTTGAAGCTGGATGGGGATGAAAGCGTCATGGGCATCGGCACCGACGATACCTGGGTGCTTTCCCCCACAATACAGGATAAATCCCATCTGCGCAATTACCTTGTTTACAACATCGCCGGGCAGGTGGAACCCTTCACTCCGGATCTGCGCTACTGTGAGGTGCTGTTCCGGCAGGCGGGCGGCTATCTTTACGGCGGCTTGTATCTGATGTGCGAGTCCGTCAAGGTTTCGCCGGAGCGGGTGGATATTCAAAAGGATGTGACGGGCTACCATGTGGGCAGCGGATACCTCCTCCAGCGGGATCGGTACTCGGACAGCAAAATCATCTTAGACACCTGGGGCACCCGGATGGGCTATAACCGGCAGGAGAAGAACGCCACATTCTTTTCCCTGGAATACCCCAAAAACGAGGACGCCGCAGCGGAAGCGGTGGCCTCCATTGAGAAAGAAATTTCCGAAATTGAGGCGATCCTGTACAGCGGCGACACCGCCGCGCTGGAACAGATTGACCAGTGGCTGGACCTTACGTCCTTTGCCGAATACATGGTCATCAACGAATTCTTTGCCAACTATGACGCAGGCATCCACTCCACCTACCTGTATAAGTCTCCCTATGGCAGGCTCACCGCCGGGCCCTACTGGGATTACGACAGTGCTATGGATAACTGGGAGAAGGCCCCGCAGGAACTGAACGCCTTCGCCTTTCCGGACTACCCATGGTATGATGCCCTGATCCGGCTGGATGCCTTTGAAGCGCTGGTGGAAAAGCGGTACCGTGACCTGCGGAAGGGGATTCTCAGCGATGAATACCTGAATACATTCATTGATGAAACCCTGTCCTATCTCGGAAACGCCCTTGCCCGGGAGGAAAGCGCCTATGGGGACTACACCTATTTGAATACCGTCCACCTAGAACGGGTTACGGGCCTGACCATCGACAGAAAACGGGATACGGCTGCGGAGGAAGCATTACGAATCAAGGATGTGCTGGGCCTACGGGGGGCGTATCTGGACAGGAATATCACGATCCTACAGGAACATGTGGCGTTCCGGGGCAGATCTCTTTCCACCAACACGGCTCTGGCGGGGCTTCTGATCGGGGCGTTTTTTATCAGCACCCTTCTGGCCCGCCGCCGTTTGCGGTAATTTTTCTTGGAGGCGATGAAAATGAAGCGCAAACCCTCTATACAGAGCAGACGGCTTACCGGGAATGCCCAGCGTGTTTCCATCTGGCTGGCCGTGATAGCCATGACCGCCTACATCATTTGGCGGTGTGTTTGTACCCTTCCCGATCGGCAGACTTACGGAATGCTGGCCCTTGTGTGCGGTATCTGCCTGCTGGCGGCGGAGATCATTTCCGCGCTGGAAGCCCTGATGCACTACTGGGATATGCACAACATGCGTCTGCCGGAAAAGCCGGAGCTGCCGGAAAGCTGGTACCCGGAGGTGGATGTGCTCATCGCTACCCACGACGAGTCGGTTTCCCTGCTGTATAACACCGTCAACGGGTGCGTGCATATGCGCTACCCGGACAAAAGCAAGGTGCATATCTATCTGTGCGACGATGAAAACCGCCCGGCGGTGGCGAAACTGGCGGAAGAGCTGGGAGTGGGCTATTTCGGCATGGCGGACAACCGGCAGGCCAAGGCGGGCAATCTGAATCACGCGTTGTCTCAGACCCACAGCCCCTATGTTGTCACCTTCGACGCGGATATGATCCCCACCTCGGACTTTCTCATAGAGACCATACCGTTTATGTTTCTGCCGAAGCTGAAAAAGGACGAATGGGGACAGTGGGTGCCGAGAACGCCGGAGGAGATTGACTCGGATTTCAAAATGGGCTTCGTCCAGTCTCCCCAGAGCTTCTTTAACCCCGACCTGTTTCAGTATAACCTTTACAGTGAGCAGCGGATCCCCAACGAGCAGGATTATTTCTTTCGGGAGATCAATCTGGGCCGCAACCGGGCCAACGCCCCCATCTACGCCGGCTCCAATACGGTCATCTCCCGGCAGGCGCTGGAAGCGGTGGGAGGCATTGCCACCGGCAGCATCACCGAGGATTTTGAGACGGGCATCCGCATACAGGCGGCGGGCTTCACCTGCGTTGCCATCGACAAGGTGCTGGCCCACGGACTGGCGCCTACGGATTTTGAGAGCCTGATCCGGCAGCGGGAGCGGTGGGGCCGGGGGTGTATTTCCTCCCTGCGGCATACCCACCTGTTTTGGGGCCGGGGGCTGAAAATCCGGGCGAAGCTGGCGTATTTCTCCGCCTTCCTGTACTGGTTTACCTTTCTGCGGCGGTTCGTGTACATTCTGGCCCCCATTCTGTTTGTGGTGTTCCATATCCCGGTGATGATCTGCGATTTGAAGGGACTGCTGATTTTCTGGCTGCCGTCGTACCTGCTTTACAACCACGCTCTCAAAATCTCCTCCGGGAAAATCCGCTCCTACCGCTGGTCGAATATCATTGATACCATCCTGTTTCCCTACCTGATTCTGCCCATTCTGGCGGAATTCCTGTTCATCCGTCTGAAGACCTTCCATGTCACCAGCAAGGAGCGCGGCAGAGGAGAGAACAATTATCTTCTGGGCCTGCCCCACCTGATTCTGCTGGTGTTTGACGCGCTGGCGGTGGTGCTGTGCCTTGGAGAACTGCTCACCGCCCGCAGCTATGGCGCGGTGGTGGTGCTGTACTGGCTGTTGGTCAACGGGTTCAATCTGGTGATGGCTCTGCTGTTCGCGGCGGGCCGGAAGAATCAGCGCACGGCTGACCGTTTCCGGGTCACCCTGCCGGTGCGGGTGGAAGCGGATGGACGGGTCATTGCGGGGCAGACCGTGGATATTTCCGAAAATGGTCTGGCGGTTGTGCTGCCGGAGCCGGTGTTTCTGCCGGAGGAGGAACCGATTTCCGTTTCCCTTGGGGAGGAGCAATTGAGACTGGAATGTCTCATAGCCAGTGTTCGGCAGGTGAAGTCCGGGTGGCAGTATGGTCTCAGCGTCAATGCCACGGAGGACAGGGCGGCCTATCACCAGTTGGTTTTCGACCGGCACCACACCATGAGCGACATTATGCAGCCCACGGTCAGCACCTTTTCCGACCTGTCTGTGAACATCCGGGGCCGGATGCGGCAGCGGCGGCAGTCCCTGCGCAGGCTGCCCCGCATCCCCATCGGCCAGCGCTTCCCAACAGAGGACGGCGGCAGCGTACTGGTGGCGGATATGAACGGAAAATACCTGCGCCTTTCCGGGGCGGCGACTTTGCCGGATGAATTCACGTTGGAATTTTGCGGGCATACTCTGGACCTGCGCAGAAGCCCCATCCGGCCAGGGCTGTACGAGATTCTGAACCGGCAGGAGCTGCTGCGCTGTCAGGATTTTCTTGACAAGCTGACCCGGTATGTAAGAACCGGGGCGCCGGTCGGCGAATAATACGAAGGAGGTATCCCATGCTCTTTTCCAGCACCATTTTCCTGTTCTATTTTCTTCCGCTGGTGCTGGCGCTGTATTACACCGTGGGGAGAATCGGCATACGCCTGCGCAACGGACTGCTGCTGGCAGCCAGCCTGATCTTCTACGCCTGGGGGGAGCCGAAAAATGTGCTGCTTCTGCTGGCTTCCTGCCTTGCGAACTATCTGTTCGGGCTGGCGGTGGCAGGCAGACGGAAGGGCTTTCTGATCTTGGCGGTGGGATTCAATCTGGGGCTTCTGTTTGCATTTAAGTACCTGAATTTCGCGGTGGAAACCGTCAACGCTCTGGCGGGCGCGGAGATTCTGCCGCAGACGAATATCGCCCTGCCTCTGGGCATTTCCTTCTTCACCTTTCAGGCCATATCCTACGTTATCGATGTCTACCGGGGCGACACCCCGGTGCGGAAGAATTTGTCCGATCTGGCCCTGTACATCTGCCTGTTTCCCCAGCTGGTGGCGGGGCCGATTGTCCGCTACAACGAGATTCAGCAGCAGCTTTCCACCCGGCGGGAAAGCCTTGAGGCTGTGTGTGCCGGAATGTGCCGCTTTGTGGGAGGGCTGGGAAAAAAGCTGCTGCTGGCGAACAGCATGGGGGTCATCGCTGATACGGTGTTTGGGCAGACGAAGCTGTGGCACACCCAGTATCTGGTGCCGTCCACCCTTGCCTGGGTGGGGGCGGCGGCTTATATGCTGCAAATCTATCTGGATTTTTCCGCCTATTCCGACATGGCCATTGGGCTGGGCGGGATGTTCGGCTTTTCCTTCCCGGAGAATTTCAATTACCCCTACATGGCGGATTCCGTGAACGAATTCTGGCGGCGCTGGCATATGTCCCTGACCCGGTGGTTCCGGGAGTACCTGTATTTCCCGCTGGGCGGCTCCCGAACCCGGAACGCCGATGGAATGGTGCGAAATCTGCTCATTGTCTGGCTGTGTACCGGCATTTGGCACGGGGCCAACTGGACCTTCGTATTTTGGGGGCTGTGGAATTTCCTGTTCGTCGTATTGGAACGGGTGGCGGGCATTGACCAGTGGCCTCGGGCCATCTGGCGGCACGGCTACACCCTGCTGGCGGTGCTGATTGGCTGGGTTCTGTTCCGCTCGGACGATCTGTACTGCTTTTTTGAGTACATGGCGAACCTGTTCTGCCTCAATGGCAACGGCGTTTTCAGCGCGGAGGCCTTTATGCTGCTGCGGGAGAACTGGCTGTGGCTGGCGGCGAGTGTGCTGGCCTGCGTTTCGCCGGAGGATAGACGCCGGAAGCTGCCCGGGGCGCTGTACCCGGCGGCGATGCTGGCGCTGCTGGGGGTGTGCGTCCTCTACCTGGTGCGGGGCGGTTATAATCCCTTTATTTACTTCAATTTCTGAGGAATTCTATGGATATGGTTCTGAAACGGGAAACGAAAATTGCTGGGCTCCTGCTGCTGGCGGCATGGCTCGTGTTTGCTGCCTGCAACTTCGGAAAAGCCCTGCTTGACCCGGAGACGTTCACAAAAGACAATGTGCTTCTGAAATACCCCATGATTGAAGCCTACGGTCTGCTCCAGAAGGCCATGGGCAAGCGGGAGTTGAACAGCTTTGACCTGGTGAAAGACCGGCTGGGCTACCTGCACACCGGCAATTTTTATGTGAGCTTTGGGGAGGATCAGCGGAAAATCGCCATCAATTACCGCCGACTTTCCGATTTCTGCGGGGAATTCGGAACGAAAACCGGGGTGATTATCACGCCCATGAAGGTTGCCCCGGAGGCTGCCCGGTATCCGGGGATTCCCTACAACAGCTATCTGCCGGAAGCGGATACCCTGCTGGCGTGGCTGCGTTATTACGGTGTACCCTGTCTGGACTTGACAGGCCTGCCGGAGGAAAGTGGTCTCGGCTACGAGGGAAGCTTCTATAAAACCGACCACCACTGGACCACCCCCGCCGCGTTCTATGGATACTGCCGAATCCTTTCATGGCTGGAGGAACTGCAGAGCGCGTCCCTGTACCGGGGCGACGAAACCCGGAAGCCGGGAAGCTACACCGTCGAGACGGACATCCTGTTCGGCAGTCAGGGCCGGAGGGCGGGGCTGCTCTACAGCGGCGGGCCGGAACCGTTTTCGGTGTACTACCCGCGGAGAAACGGCAGCTTTACCCTGCGGACGGAAGGCTACGGCGGGGTAAAGGAATACACCGGCGGTTTTCGCAGCGGGCTGACCAATGAGGGGTTCGGCAAGACCGTCCGGGAGAATCTCTACGGCGAAAGCAGCTACGACCTGTGCTTCCTCCACGGGCTTCACGACCTGGCCCGGATTGAGAATCTGGAAAATCCTGATGGTTTGCGTGTCCTGCTGCTGTGCGATTCCTATGCCACGCCCCTGGGCTGCTTTCTTGCCCAGAATGTGAGCCGGTTGGACATGGTGTACAATCTGGGCAGCCAGCGGAAAAACGCGCTGACAATGATTCAGGAAAACCAATATGACTATGTGATTGCCTGCCTGTACCCGGAAAACCTCGCGCTCAGGAACTGCCGGCTGTTTGAGGATCTGGACTATGCGTAGGCTGGCGGTTTTGGCGCTGGCGGCAGCGCTGCTGGCACTCTGGCTCTGGAAGCAGCCGGATAGGAGCGTATCGCCCCTGCGGGTCAGCGGAGGGGTTCTGGTGAATGAACGGGAGCGGCCGGTGGCTCTGCGGGGCATGAGCACCCACGGCCTCGGCTGGTATCCCCGGTATCTGAACGCCGGGGCCATGAAAACCCTGCGAGGATACGGAGCCAACGTCATCCGGCTGGCCATGTACACGGAGCATTCGTCTGGCTTCCTGGCGGAGCCATACAATCTGGATTTCGTGTATATCGGCATCGAGAACGCCATTGCCGAGGGCCTGTATGTTATCGTGGACTGGCATATTTTAAGCGACGGCAATCCTCTGGCACACATGGAGGAGGCCATCGCCTTCTTTTCGGAAATCTCCGCGCATTACGGGGACACACCGAATCTTCTCTACGAGATCTGCAACGAACCCAACGGCGAGACCACATGGCAGGACATCACGGACTATGCTGCCCTGGTGATTCCGGCGATCCGGCAAAACGCGCCGCAGGCGGTGGTGCTGGTGGGCACGCCCCACTATTCCACCCGAATTAGGGAAGCCATGGCCGCGCCCCTGCCTTTTCCGAATGTGATGTACAGCTTCCATAAATACATTGGCGAAGAACCGCCGTCAACCTACTGGCTGGAAAAGGCGGTGGAGACGAAATTTCCGGTGTTCGTTACGGAATGGGGAATCAATGGGGAAGGGGAGGCGTTAACGAACGCCCGGCGGTTTGTGGACTTCCTGAACGGCAGCGGCATCAGCTGGTGCGGCTGGGCGCTTTCCAATTCCGGGGGAGACCACGACAGCTTCCGGCAGGACTGCCGCGGCCTCAGCGGCTGGAGCTGGGAAGACCTGACGCCTGGGGGAAAACTGATGTTTTCTTCCTTTCACTGAGCAGGTTGCAAAAGGGTGAAAAATGTGGTAGAGTAAAGCAGCTCTTTCGGTCGAGGTAGACAGATGAACAACATTAAGACCTATCTGATTCTCTTTGGCGGTGTGTTCGCCCTTTCCACTTCAGCCATCTGGGTGCGCCTTGCCGGTGCGCCCTCCGGGGTTACGGCGTTTTACCGCCTTGGTATTACGGCGGTGGTGCTGCTGCCCTTTTTCCTGCTGAGCAAATCCTGCCGGGCAGAGGTGAAAGCCCTGCGCCGGAGCCAGTGGCTGGAAATCGCGGCGGCGGGGGCGTTTCTGGCCCTGCACTATCTGCTGTGGTTTGAATCCCTGGACTATACCTCCATTGCCAGTTCCACAGTGATCGTGAGTTTGCAGCCTCTGTTTTCCATCGTGTTGGAGCGGGTGCTTCTCAAATCCCGGTTCCGGCCCGCCGCGCTGGTGGGCTGCGGCATCGCGTTGCTGGGCAGCGCGATCATCGGCTTCGGGGACTTTCAGATCAGCGGCCTGAGCCTGCTGGGGGACATACTGGCCTTTGTGGCGGCGGGTGTGATTTCCGGGTACTACTTTCTGGGACAGACCATCCGCAAGGAAGTGTCCGCCCTGACCTATTCGGTGCTGGCCTACTTCGCCAGCACGGTGGTGCTGCTTGCGTACACGCTGGTGCGGGGAGAGCCGCTGGTGGGCTATTCCGGTGAGTCTTGGCTGGCCTTCGTGGGCATCGCCCTGATCGCCACCGTGGGCGGACAGTTCGTATTCAATCTGCTTTTGAAACAATTGCCTGCCTCCGCCGTGACTATGAGCATTCTGGGAGAACCCATCGGCACCTGCATTTTGGCGTACCTGTTCCTCCACGAGTCCATTTCCGCCCGGCAGCTTCTGGGCATCGTGACCATCATCGGCGGATTGAGCGTTTATTTTCTTGCGCCGGATTTCAAAAAGAAACCCAGCCGGATCGCTGAGTGATAATACCGTATCATGAAGCACAGAAGACAAAGAGAAAGGGATATCCACATGGTCAATCAGTATCGCAAAACGCTGCTTGCCTGCTATCTGGGCTTTGTGACCCAGGCCATTGCGGCGAATTTCGCGCCCCTGCTGTTTCTGAAATTCCATCACGATTACGGCATTCCCTTGGGGCAGATCTCCCTGATCTCCACGGCATTCTTTTTTACCCAGCTGGTGATTGATATACTGTGCGCCAAGTTTGTGGACAAGATCGGCTACCGGGCCAGTGTGGTGGCATCTTCTCTGTGTTTTTCGGCAGGCCTGGCGGGATTGGCCTTTCTGCCGGAGCTGTTTCCCACGCCCTTCGCGGGGATTCTCACCAGCGTGGTGATCTACGCCATCGGCAGCGGTCTGCTGGAGGTGCTGGGCAGCCCCATTGTGGAAGCCTGTCCCTTCGAGCACAAGGAAGCGGTGATGAGCCTGCTGCACTCCTTCTACTGCTGGGGCTGCGTGGGTGTGGTGCTGATTTCGACGGTTTTCTTCGCGGTCTTCGGCATCGACAGCTGGAAGTGGCTGGCGCTGCTGTGGGCGCTGATTCCGCTTTACAATACCTACAACTTTGCCACCTGCCCCATCGAGACGCTGGTGGAGGAGGGGATGGGCATGGGCATCCGGGGCCTACTGCGGGTTCCAATGTTCTGGCTTGCCATCGTGCTGATGGTATGCGCCGGTGCGTCTGAGCTGACCATGGCCCAGTGGGCCTCGGCCTACGCCGAGTCCGCCATCGGTCTGAGCAAGACCATGGGCGACCTGATGGGCCCCTGTCTGTTCGCCGTGTCCATGGGCATCAGCCGGGTGCTCTACGGCAAGTACGGTGATCGTATTGAATTGACGGGATTTATGCTGGGCTCCGGCCTGCTGTGCCTTGCGTGCTACCTGATGGCGTCCCTGTCGGCAATTCCTGTTGTGGGCCTCATCGGCTGCATCGTCTGCGGCTTTTCCGTGGGCATCATGTGGCCCGGAACCATCAGCGTTTCCTCCAAACGGATGCCCCGCGGCGGCACAGCCATGTTCGCACTGCTTGCCATGGCAGGGGATCTGGGCGGCGCCTTTGGCCCCAGTCTGGCGGGCGTGGTGACTCAGGCCTGCGGCGACAATCTGCAGAAAGGCATGCTGGCGGGCAGCATCTTCCCGCTGGTGCTGGTGATCTGCGTGCTGGTGCTGATACGGACGAATCAGAAGGGTTGAGTTTATCCGCATCATAACCTCTAATACCGGCGGAGCGACTTCCAAAGAAGGCTCCGCCGGCAGTTTTTCGCGGGACGGAGAAAAAAGTGTTGACAAATCCATCTATCTGTGTTATACTGTCCAAGCACTCTAAGGAGCGCGTTCATATCGCGGAGTAGAGCAGTTGGAAGCTCGTCGGGCTCATAACCCGGAGGTCGTAGGTTCGAGTCCTGCCTCCGCAACCAGAATTACCCCCGAAACCGTCCGGTTTTGGGGGTTTTACTATGCAATAAGTTGGATTTTCTCGGAGTGGGATTTTGCTTTCTAACACTTTTCTAACACAGCCTGTTATCTTTTGCATAGGGAAATGTACACTGATTTGCGTTAGTGCATCTCCTATTAGACGAAAAGCTGATAATGAAAGGTTGGGTTTCCCCACGTTGCCACTGAAATTATGCTTCCAATGCGAAATTGATGAGACATATTGTAACTGCAATCCAAAGGAGTATATCTTGTTTCGACTTTGGGTTGTATTCTTTAGCTGCTTAACTTCACTAATCTTTACTGATAACACCCTACTTACTTTTTTGAAAATCTGTAATTCAAGTTTTTCTAAGTGACGTCTACTTTTTCACAATGACCGTGAAGTTGGTAGGGCACCTATGGTTTAACATTTCTATTATCCTAATGTATCCCGCCTAGGCTATTGTAAACGATTGACCGTTAGGAAATCGCTTCAAACTGTGCTGAATTCAGCTGTTTGAGGCGAAGTTTAATATAGAGCTTGTTTGTCTTCGCTGAGTTCGATTCTCTCAATCAGGCTGACCAGCAGCTCCCGGCTGGCACAGGCGCTGCCCAGGAAGCGCTGAACCAGCCCCTTTGCTTCATCCTCCGCTGTGGCGGGGGATTCTTTTTTTAAGTTCCCGGAGCTGATCCTCCAGCTTGGCTCTGTCGGATTTCATTTTGAGACAGATCCGCTGAAAGTCATCCTCACTCAGGATCCCGGAGAGCCTATCCATGTACATCCGATCCAGGTTGGCGGTCATGGACTCGATTCTGTCCTGCAAGATCTGAATCTCACCTTCGGTGCTGCCCGCGACTCTGGCTGCTTCCACGGCTTTCTGCGCCATAGGCTGCAGCGTGTCAGCGCGCAGGTACGCCTGACAGACTTCCCGAACTTTTGCCAGAACAGCCTCGGTGACGGTCTACTCTTTAATGGAGTGGCAGGTGCAGACACCGGTTTTTGTAAACCTCTGATAGGTGAGGCAGACGAAGAACAACCGTTCTTCTCCGACGGCGTTTTTGCGGTTCAGTGTTGCCAGAGGATAGCCGCACTCATGGCAGAAAATCAACCCCTTCAGTAAGAAGTCGTATGTCCTGCTCCGGGTGTGCTTGCGGCTTTCCAACAGAAGGCGCTCCTTGCGGAAGGTTTCGGCGTCTACCAGTGGCTCATGGGTTCCCTCTGCCACGACCCAGTTTTCTCTTCTTGGATATATCCTTGGCGTACATATCGTTCATTATCGCCCGGAAGGGAGTAATATAATTAGTGGTGGATGACATGTTTTATGGTTTCCTCCTGTCATTGCCCCCGTATCGATTCGGTAATATCTCACAGAGGAATGCGTCTAGCATTCGCAGATCGTCAATCAGTGCCAGCATATCCCTATGATTCATGACCCAGTCCACCGGCATGGTCAGAAAAATGCTCTCCCGGTTGAAGACGGTGCATACTCGGATTTTATCATACATATAAACCTTTCCACTGACCTGCCTGTCAGCTTCGGTGTCGTAGATCTCCTCATAACGGATGGCATCGGTGGTATAAACTTCAGTACGCATCCCCAATTGTGGACATTCCTCCACTTTGTGTTGCATCTTCACAGTGTACTGCTTCCTTTCTGATGGCTGAGTGGCGCACTGCCCCCTCATCTGAAAACCTGGCAGGAGGCAATGCACATATTCATTTAGGACACACGATTTCTCCATCCGGGTTACTCAAAAAGCATTCCATACCGGTAGCAGTCTTTGCCATGGCGCCGAATGTGCCCTTTAGCTCCACTGGCTTTATCGGTTGGAAGGTCAGGTGCCGGGTGTTGACAGGCTTTCCGGTCCCACTGACGGAAATCGTAATATGGGGCGTTGGGATATCCGCAATCATGCGGCGGAGTACCGGATCCTCAGAGGACAATTCCACCAGCAGCCCCTCGTTCGTTCCATCATTTCCATAGCCCACCGCTCGAATTCCCACGCATTTGCCGAACAGGGAGGTATCCACCGCCCCTGGCCGGTGCTGGAAGGTGACATGAGGCTGCGGTATAAGATTCTCCAGCCGTTCGGCGCTGGGCACATCTGCCGCCCGCAGCAATTCTTCCTGAGAAACGAAACAGCCCGTGTAGACGTAGAGATTCCGGGACTCCGGCGCCGCAGGCCGCTGCGGTCTCTTCCGGGGCGTTTTCTTTTTTTGCCTCGCTTTCGGCGGAAGAAGCAGTCTTACAAATACCACAAGGAAAATCAGGGCAATCAGGCCGACAAATGTAAACTGCGTGGTGGTAAGACTGGTTTTTGTCAGGCACCCCCCCAGCAGAAAGTCTAAGAAATCCACACCGTCCACCAGAATGGAGAAAAAGCCCAGTACAGACAGTAGTCCCAATGCACTGTTGACGCTGGCATCCCGGCGCTTTTGTTTCTCATCTTCCGATTCCCGTCGGATTTCCGCCAGAGAGACCAGCGGCTCCTGCACATCTTGGTACAGTTGCTCCAGCGCAAAGGCCTGCATCATGTTGCTGTACAAATTCTGATATTGGGGAACCTCCGTGATAAAGGAAAATACAAAATCTGTTTTGAATTCATAGAGCCGTTGGCGGTAAGACTCCAGTGTCTCCAGCGTATTGTACCGTCCCACCCCCAGCTCGGTCAGGAACATATACAGTGCATATTTTTGATGCAGCAGAAGGATATACATGACCAGATACTGAGAATTGAAATTCTCGAAAAAGACATTCTCTGTGAACCCACGGTCTCCCCTGTCGGGACAGGCCAGACACACTGCCGCCTCCGGAGAGGTGCCCCACACAACATCCTGAGATGCCTGAAAGGTCTGTTGTTTGTCCAACTCTTCGTTGGGGACATAGGGGATTCCGACATGGTAGCAGTTGCGCAGGTGGAACAGCTCCTTTTCATAGGAGGGATGATCTGCCACCTCCAGATAGGTCAGAACGTTGGAGCGCTCCGTATTGGGATTGGCGTAGCCAAACACAGAAAAACCGCTGATCTGCGAGAACTGG
The DNA here is from genome assembly GCA_022786995.1 of Clostridiales bacterium. Lineage (GTDB taxonomy): Bacteria > Bacillota > Clostridia > Oscillospirales > Oscillospiraceae > Faecousia. The sequence goes on along the minus strand of JALFUW010000047.1, from coordinate 9,109 downwards.
GACATCATCTGACGGGCAATGTCCAACATGGAAGTGACGGTTCCGCCCTCCTGGCCGGACAGCTTCAGTGGGGTGGAAGCCCGCTTCAGGGCGAACAGCGCGTCTGCGACCCATGCTGGCGTTTGGTTATCGAACACCACCTGAAAGGCCAGAATGCATACACGGGTGCTGAAACAGAACAGGTGGGAATCCACCACCTGAAAGCGGATGGGCTGGCCGCTCTCCCGAAAGGGGAAAGCCCCCACAGTCTCAAAGCATTGATCAACCCCTGGCAGACCGTAGGTCTTCCGGCAGCCGTAGCGCAGGAGGTAGTGAAAAATCAGGCACCTTTCTTCATTGCGGCTGTCAATTTTATCCGCTACAAATTTAAGCATATAGCGAATCTCATCGTGCCTGAGCATCCATTGCTCGCTGCTGTCAATGGCGTCAATCAGATCACGAAAGCTGTCAGAGGCGTCCATCCAGATCGGAATAAAAAAATAGGATGTATGCTTGCTGTATTCCATATTTCACCTCGCGCTTTTCCGGCAGTGCCGATCATGTGGTTTCATTATAGTTCAGGATTGAGGAGATTGCAAGATTTCTTTGTAATACCGCCGCAGGCTTTCCTTGAATTTCCAGAATATCAATGCTATAATACTGTCATAGTTACCAATTCCCCCAGCGCAATCCGACGGTTTTCGCCGGATATGGGGAAGAGAAAAGAGGAGAGCTATGGAGCATTCTGTCCCAAAATCGAAATTGTACAGACGAATTGAACAGTACGCACTGAAATACATTCAGACACTCTGGGATGATCCTGCCCCCAACTGCATTTCTGCTGAATTCCTGCTTGTGGGAATCATGAAGGTTGTGGAGCCGGAGGAGGACGACATGCTCCGCAATTATCCGGAGGCTCTCAGGGAGCTTGCCGCGCTGCGGAAGGTATTCGCGGGGCGGTTTGTCATTTCGCGGGATGCGTTGCGCAGTCAGCTGCCAAAGCCCACCTCCGCTGACGATGCTCTGAGGCGGGAGCTAGAGCAGGATGCACTGGAAAGTCAGGATACCCAGGACTGCCTGCATGCCGATAGCTTTCTTCAGACGTTGATCGACACACCTACTATGCAGATTGCCGGGATTCTTGTCCGGCAAGCCGGGGAACCGGACAGATTCGACGGTATCCGCCGGATTCTTGCGCTGGCGAATCGAAAACAGGAGCTGAAGCGTCAATTGAAGGAGCGGGTGATCGGTCAGGATCACGCGGTCAACGCCTTCGTGGAGGGTGCCGTGGACAGCATGATGATGATCGACGACCCAGGACGTTCCGGCCCTCAGGGGATCTTCCTGTTCATGGGGCCGCCCGGCGTGGGAAAGACCTATCTGGCGGAGGAAGGTGCCAATCTGCTCAATATGCCGTCGATGCGCTTCAACATGAGTGAGTACACCGATCAGCAGGAGGGGCCGGTAAAACTCATCGGACTGGACAAATCCTACCAATCCAGTCATCCGGGACTGCTGACCTCTTTTGTCAGCCAATGTGAACAGAATGACGAAGGCTGTGTTCTGATCTTTGACGAAATTGAAAAGGCGTGTATGAGCGTGATCTATCTGTTCCTGCAGATTCTGGATACAGGTCTGCTGAGGGACAACATGACGGAAGAAACCGTCTCTTTCCGCCACGCCTATCTGTTCTTTACCACCAACGCCGGAAGAAGCCTGTACGAAAACGGCGACCGCCTGCCGGGGAATGTGGACAAGTCCGTGCTCCTTGAAGCCCTGCACAATGATCGGAAATCCGGCTCTGGGGCACCGTTCTTTCCGGGGGAAATTCTGTCCCGGATGGGCACCGGCTGCATCGTGCTGTTCCGACACCTGTCCTGTGGAGATCTGGTGAAGATCGGCCTGAAGGAAATGCGGCGGCAGGGAGACTTTTTTCGGCAGGAATACGGGATTGGCGTGGCGATTGACGAAAATCTACCCTTCTTGGCGCTGCTGAGTACCGGCGGAGAATCCGACGCCAGACGTTTCCGGGTTGCCTGTGGAGACTTCATTCATGAAAACCTGTTCCGGCTGACCAATGCAGTGTCGGAGCGCAAACTGGTTGCCGCCCTGAAAAAGAAAAACCGGATTCAGTTTGACGCGGACATGGAGAGCTTCGACAGCGCTCTGGAGCAGTTGACTCCCGCCCGCCGGCGGGACAGCTTCATGATCGTTTCGGAAGACGATGAATTCCGTCAGATGTGGGCGGATGTGCTGTGCGGATGCAGCGATGCGTCCGTTAATACCCCCGCCTCCTATGCGCAGGCGCTGAGGGAACTGCAAAGTGGGAAGTGCTTTCCCTCCGCTGTCCTTCTGGAATTGGCCGGGGACGTGGAAAATCCCGGCGAAACAGTGAAATTCGCGGATCGCACACCGTTGATTGCCTCAGACTACCGAGGTTTTGTGGAATTTCTCACCGAGTTGACCCAAACGGTTCCGGAGGTGCCGGTATATGTGCTTTTGGATATGGCGCAGTATAACCGTACTAACGTCGTGGAAACTGTGCTGGAGCTGGGCGCCGCAGAGGTGCTGGATGCGCAGCAGGATATGGATGCCCTTCTGGAGAAGCTTTTTGCTCTGAACCAAAAGCGCCGCCTGGAGCAGATTGCCTTCCAGTTCGCTCGCCAGCGAAAGGGCCTGCGCTATACCCTTTCACCCACTGCCGGCGGCAGCGGCGTTGTGATCCGGATGAAGAATTTCCAGGTAATTACGCAGGTGTCCGGAGAGGATCAGAAGGATATGACCTCCGAAAGCCGGATGCCCATGGTAACTTTTGACGACTATATCGGTGCAGACGACATCAAGGCGGAAATGCAGGAGTTCATCGGCTTCCTTCGTGACCCCCGCGGATACACTGCCGCCCACGGCTGTCAGCCCAAGGGCATCCTGCTCTATGGCCCTCCGGGTACCGGAAAAACCTTCTTTGCCAAGGCTCTCTCCCATGAAGCGAACGTGCCCTTCTTCCCGGCCAACGGGAGCAGCTTCATCACCCAGTACGAAGGGAGCGGCCCTCAGGCGGTTCGCGCACTCTTTGCGAAAGCGAGAAAGTACGCGCCCTCCATCATTTTTATCGACGAAATCGACGCCATCGGCGCCAGACGAACCGGTGCAGGCGGACAGCGGTCTGCCGAGAGCACCCTGAACATGCTGCTGTCCGAGGTGGACGGCTTCGGAACGGATCCGGCCCGTCCTGTATTTCTGGTCGCCGCCACCAACTATACCATCCATCAGGATTCCAGCATGGCGCTGGACCCTGCACTGATACGCCGGTTTACCAGAACCTTCCTGGTGGACCTGCCCAATCAGCAGGATCGGGCGGAATTCCTGCGCAGGAAGCTGAAAGCCTCTGATACGCAGATCAGCGAGGCATTCCTGAATGCCATAGCCCGGCGTAGCGTGGGCATGAATTTCGGCAGTCTGGGCAATGTGGTGGAGCAGGCCGCCCGGGATGCCAGAGCAGCCGGCAGTCCCATCACGGAGCCGATTCTGGACAACGCGCTGGAGACCATCCTCTACGGACGGAAAAAGCAGTGGGGCGCCGACGCTATGGAGCGCACCGCCTGGCACGAAGCCGGGCACGCCTTCTTAAGCTTTTATTACGGGCACACGCCGGAATATGTCACGATCACTGCCAGAGGCAGCTTCGGCGGATATGTCATACCTGCCAGCACTGAGGACAAGTTCTCCTGGACACGGCAGGAGATTCTGGAGCGGGTGCAGACTGCTCTTGCCGGGCGGGCAGCGGAGCTCCTGCGCTTCGGCCCGGAGGATGGCCTGTCCACAGGCCCCGCTCAGGATATTGCACTGGCGGGCAGCCTGCTGTCGGATTATGTCTGCCGGTTCGCAATGGATACTCGGCAGGGCCTGTTTTATGTGCCGAATCCCGATGCCCCGCCCCCGTCGGTCTGTCAGCGGATTCAGGAGCTGATGCAGGAGCAGGCAGACACCGCACTGGAGATTCTGACCCGGAATCGGAGTAAAATGGATCGCCTCACGGCGCGGCTGCTGGAAGCAAACAAGCTGATGGCGGCAGAAATAGACGCATTGCTATCGGAAGGAGATGGGTAATTGACTTTTTGGATGAACGACGATGAGCTTGCCCGGTTTCTGGAGCAGCTCAACAGCAGCAATTTGCCCATTGCGCGCTATCCCTTCGCTATGGTTGATGGGAAGCCGCAGTTGCTGGGCGCCGGAGGCTTCGGCGCGGTGTTTCTATGCCGAACGCCTCTTGGCATCGACGGGGCGATCAAGGTAATCGGTTTACAGTCACAAATTACGGATCCTGAGCAGTTGAAACCCTTTAATGCCGAGATCAAAGCCCAAATTCAGGCTCTCGCCAGCTGCTGCAACATTGTGAAGCTGGAGGATGCGCTGATTCTCGTGGTCAGGCAGACCGGCTCCGCCCCCCGAACCTTGAAGATAGAGGATTACATTGAGTATCGGGATTTTGCCGAGAAAAAGCGGGCAGAAGAATCCTATGTATGCTACTTTTACCTCATCCGGATGGAGAAGCTGGTGCCGGTAGTCCTCAGTTTCGACGTTTGGGATATGAAACTCATTGACCGCCTGGCAACGCTTTCTGAGGAGGAAATCCTGAAATTTGCTCTGGATATCGCTCAGGCCCTCCGCGCGTCTCATCAGGCGGGCATTCTACACCGGGATGTAAAACTCCAGAACACCTTCTGGGACCCCTTCCTGCAGGTGTACAAGCTGGGCGATTTCGGCGTAGCCCGGATTGTGGATGACGGGAAGGCCAGCACCTATACGGGGACAAAAGCATATATGGCGCCGGAGGTGGAAAACGGAGACCTGTACGACAAAACGGCGGATATCTATTCCTTCGGTGTCATGATCTACCAGCTGCTCAACGGAACGCATCTGCCTCCGGCGCGGATGAAGAAGGAGGGTTTTCCCCCTCCCTCGTCAGGCTCTCCGGAGCTTCAGGGCATCGTCCTGAAGGCGTGCAGCTACCTCCCCGAAAACCGGCAGCAGTCCATGGACGAGATGATCGGCTGTCTGCGGGCTGTGCAGCTTCAGAGAACACCCAGTTCCATCAGTCCTGCTCCCGCACATCGGGAAGAGGAACTGCAGGATGACCTTCTCATCAGCATAGGCGCGAAATCGAACCGGGAGGATTTGCGAAGCATCACCGTGGCTTCCCCTGCGCCGGTTTCGGTGAAAGAGAGAAAATTGCCTGAGCCGAAACCGGCGGAAGCAAAAAAGCCAATTCAGAGGGTGAGCGCCCCGGAGCCGAAGTCCGCGCAGCCGGAAGTGCTCGCCCAGAGGAGAAGTGCCCCGGAGCCGAAGTCCGCGCAGCCGGAGGTGCTCACCCAGAAGACGAGCGCTCTGGCGCCGAAGCCCGCTCAGCCGGAAATCCAGGAGAAGGATGCCTTGGAGTCAAAGAGCCAGAGCCCAACGTATTTCACGGAAACCGACCATTCCAAGATTTACTGCTCTGTGCTGGAGGACACTCCCGTGGCAGCAATATTCTTCATGGTCATGGCTGCCTATTTTTCCATCGTATTCTGCCTTGGCTTCCGGAACTGGCTTCTGCCGGGTCCCCACCTCTGGCAGAATTATGCGCTGCTGGCTCTGGCGGCCATCTACTGCATACCCTGCTTTTCCTTCTATCCGGGACGGCGGTTGCGCTGGTTCGTTGCAGTGACCGATTGCGCGGGAACAGTTTTCAGTCTGATTACGATCTTCACCTGCAAACCACTGCCGATATATATCATTTTTTTCTTATTCCATTTGATCAACATGTTCATGGACATCCCTATCGTCTTTTCCTCTGATGAGGAATTAATGACAGGACTCCTTAGGCTTTGTTTGTTCTGCTCGACACTGATGCTGATGCTGGCCTCGGCATTTGAGCCTCTGCGACAGTGGCTTACGCTGCCGCTGACTCCGATTCAGACCGTGTTCCTGTTCATTGCCCCAGGTCTGCTGGGAATGTGGGATCATAAGGGCCTGTTCCGCGCAGCGGGCATTGCTCTCATCGCAGCGGGTGCAGCCGTTTTCCTATTGCCCGGCTACGGCATACCTGTTCCGGACTTTCTGCCTGGCATGGACCTGATTATCTGGGGTCTGCTGGTATTGGGCTGTAGCTTGCTGGGTTTCCTTGCCAAAGCCATTGTTCCCGGCGTGCTGCTTTTGGTGATTGGTTTGGCGGCGGCCCCGGTTCTGAATTACTTTGGGATTGCGCCTTCCATTCTGGGGATCAGTCTTTCCGGCCCGATTTCACAAATCTGCGTTCAATTCGGTATTTATCTGATCTGCTGCCGAATTCTGTCCGCAAGCGATGAAGAGCTGTACTGGCTATTGTGAGAGGAGTCCATATGACTGAAACGCCAAAGAATCCCGTCCTGCGGCTGCGGGTCAGCTGCTTTTCCAGGGTAGGCCCGGTGCGCGGGCAGAATCAGGATAACTACTATGTAAACGGACAGTGCAATGCTCTGTCCCAGCCGGAAAGTGACGCTGCTGCAAAGATTCTGACCGACAAGCCCCGGATGCTTGCGCTATTTGACGGTATGGGCGGCGAAACCGCTGGTGAGATGGCCTCTCTGTTGGCAGCCCAAAGCGCCGGCACGCTGGAAAAGCAGCTCCGGGCGAATATGCCCGCGGAAGAGCTGGCGCAGCTGCTGAACCGCTACCATGCCACATTTCTCGACACGCTTGGGGAACGGATCTTTGACCCAAGCGCGGTCTGCGGCACCACCTGTGTAGGCGCTGTGCTGGACGGGCAGCGAATGACCGTCTTCTGGATGGGTGACAGCCGTCTCTACCTGCTGCGTGACGGCAGGCTGCGCCAGCTGACCAGAGATGATTCTGCTGCCCAGAAGATGATCGACCGGGGCGAAATCACCGAGGAGGCAGCCAGAAAAACCTCCGACTGGCATCGGCTGACCCGGTTCATGGGGAAATACGACGCAGAATTCTCTCTGGCGCCGGATCTGACCCTTTGCCCTGGCGACAGGCTGCTGTTCTGCTCAGACGGGGTGACCGATGTGTGTACAGATGATGTCCTGGCGGACATCCTCTGCCGGAGCATTGGGAATGCACGCAATGCGTTGCTGAGAATTGCCGAGCGGAATGCGAAGGATAACACTACCGTGATTCTGGCAGATGTGGAAGCTATTTTGGGATCAGGGTGGTATTCCAACATAGAAAGGAGATTTAATAAATGGCTTCAATCCAAATAGAAGGTGTAACTGTCCAAAAGGGTCTGTTCTCTTTCTTGTCCGAGGCGCTGGACGATCCCACCATCGAAAACCTCGTCCTGGACATGGAGCGGAACTACTACCGCGACCAGCACGATTTCATTCATAAAATGCGTCTGCTGCTGGAAGGCTTTATCATCCACGAGTTCTTTCGGGTGTATCCGGGGGAGAGAGACAAACTTGCCAATCAAACCTGGGACCGCGTTATTGACGAAAAAATGATCGCTATGAAGGAGGCCGGACAGCTTCCGCGGGGGATTGTATATTCCAGTGGACATAAGCTGTTCTGGGCCAGCCGATGCTGCAGGGAGGAATGCTACCCCGAATTCTATAAACACGCGGTTCCTCTGTTGCCGCGCTCCCACAAGATTCCCCCCAGTTTGGCTGTGGCCAAATTGTACTCCGAGCTCTATGGCCGATGCAGCAGCGCATCCGGTCATATGAACGATGGCGATGAAAAAATCGATGCCACCCGCGACAATTGCAGAAAAACCGCGGAACTGCTGTTTTACACCATGCTGGCCTACTGCCGCTGCTTCTACCCGGATTCCACGCGCTACAATAACCTGGACTTCAACGAAGATCGGATGCTGATCGACGACTATATCCCCCTGAGTGTCTCCGCCCAGAGGAAGCTGGGTCTAAAGCCCTTCCAGGGAATGCGCTACTATGTACGGCAGGAGGGCGGTATGATTAAGTACTACCTGATCTGTCTGACCAACCGGATGGATCAGGATCGGGAACTGGACGCACTGCAGCGGTTATGGCAGGATGAAGGCAGAATCAACCGCAGCCGCTTCGTCCAGAAGATGCCTTCTCTGGAATGCCGGACGGAAAAGCGGATTCCGGACAAGGAACAGGAGCGGAGTGTTTTCCTCCTGGGCGGAAAGCCACGGAGCTTGTCGCAGGACACCCTGCGTGATCTCTCTATCAGGAACCGGGAACAGCTCTTCTTGGATGCAAAAACAGCCATCTCTGCTCTGCACGGCGCTGAGCCCCCCATGTATCACCGGGCTATCACCCCGGATGCCTTTGCTCTGTGTGGCACTTCCTCCCGCAGTAGTCTGATCCTGTGCGCCTTTTCGTGTGTCAAGGAAACCGACGAGGATGTACAGTATACCGTTGCAGACTTGGTTTCAGAGAATCGTCATCGGGCGCAAAACGTTGAATTCTATGCTCCAGAGCTTGTCGGCAGGCACAGCTGTGACATCTCTGCAGAGGAGTGGAAAAAGGCCGATATGTATTCGCTGGGAATACTGGGTGTTTATCTCCTCACGGGGGGAACCGATGCTTCCAGACTGGATGGCGTAGAAGGCATCTCTCCCAAAACCAGAGAGTTTATCAGGAAGATCTGTGCTCCGGCAGACAGTCGCCTGTCCGAAGAAGACGAATTCAGTGATGAGCTGTAAACACCAAAGTTCACAATCGAATGTGTGTTGGATAATTTACCGCACCAGTTGAAAGCGGATTCGCACTGCATACGGCGGCACAAGGGAAGACTTGATGGAAAAGTAGGATGAATGGCCGCAAAATAATGTGAAAATGGATGGATGCCCCGGAAAAATTGTCCGGGGCATCGTTTATATTAGCGGCAGTGGAATGTAGGGGGCCTTTTTCCTATTGCCCAGTATTACTGGTTTGGTGCATTTTTTTACGTGCCGCTAATTTAAGAAAAAAGAAACCGGGCTCAGATCCGCAGCTGTTACGCTGCTGACCTGAGCCCGTATGACTTAGACAATATGAAATGACTCCTCACTTGTAAAACGTGGGTTTACCTGTCATACTTAAGGTGCAACGCAAAAGTAACTGGAATTACCACATACAAGGAGGAGTCACCATGACAAGTATAACCTATATTGGGATGGATGTCC
>JALFUW010000073.1 GCA_022786995.1 Clostridiales bacterium | reverse complement strand
GACAAGCGGCGTGTGGTGGATTTGATGATCACCACCATAGCCGCCACAAGCGACAGCTTGAACATCACATGGAAAATCTGACTGGCGGCACCCCTCCCGTCAGATACCTACCCTGTGTAGTCCCTTGTAAACTGTACTTTTGGAGTGTCGAACAATCTACCAGTTCGGACAAATACTTTGTGCCTGTCATAGTAACCTCCTGTGGTGGTAAGGGTGAAATCAGCCTTCGGTGCCGGTGGGGGCCAGTTCCGCCTGGGAACCTTCCTCCACGGTCTTAGGATTGAAAGGAATGATATTGGGGCGATTATCGTTGTTGTAGTAATAGAAGGGGTCAGTGCGGTACTTGGGGAACTGCTCAACAAACCAGCCTGCCATAATGGCGTGCGCTCTCTTTTTGCCCATACCCAGAGCGTAGTCATACACGCGGTCATATTTCTTCTTATAGGTCTTATTCCCATCATCCACCGTGGCAATAAATCGCTTCATATTATCGTAGGTAATGCCCTTGTAGGGGTTGTGGTAGAACTTTTCTTTGCTCTTGGAAGTGGTGTAGGAAGTGGGCTTGCTATGGGTCTTGCGCTCAACCTTCAAATCAGGGAAATCCTTCTTCAAGCGTTTCAGGATTTCGTATTCCGAAGTTTCAGGGTCGTATGCCTTTTCGGCAAAATCAGCAGTCATAATCAGGGTCATACGGTCAAAATCAATGCGATAATTCTTATTGCGCACACATCTGGTAGCCATAACATTCATTTCCTTTCTTTTCTATTGGTTGTTAGATTAGTTGTTATTGTCTGCGGGCTCTGCGGGAGAGGCTGCGGGCTGGGAGAAGTTAATGTCCTGATAGTTGGGAACCTTCTTCAAGAACCAGGACTTAACCTTGCCATAGGGAGCACGGATATCGGTCTTGCCAGTCTTCTTGTCCGTGACTTCCTTGCCCCAGAAAGCAACGAACGCTTGATACTCACGCATCAGTTCCTCTCTATTGGTCTGGCGGGCAATGATTTTTTCAATCATCTCAATAGTCAGACCATCGTGGGTATTCTTGTCAGCGGTAATAGTTGCGGTGCGCATTACAATGTCGTAGTCAGGATAGTTCCTGTGGAAATTAGCCAGTTCCCGGAACTCCTTGGTACCAGGGGTGTTAGCCTTCGTGGCGTAAGCCTTGGTCAGGGTGATGGTCTTGTTGTTGTGAGATACAGTAATGCCCTTATTAGCCTTCGTCATATCAGTCCCTTTCTTCTGCCTTTCGGCAGTGCGTATTGTTTTAGGTCGCCACCATTATTTTTCTGTTGGGAGAGGTTTTACTGATTTATCTCTCTCAATCTTTACACCCATATTATACAAAACGTGGTATCCAATTTTTTGGATACCACTATCACAGATTATAATTATTTCTCTATTGTTGTTTGACTGTATCACGCCCGAACTTGTTCCTTCTAATTCATTCTTTTGGAATGCGGCAGAAAGATGTAGATACTTGTAAAAACTTGTACCGAAAAAACACCTAAAAAATTTTTTTGTGGCGGTTTTTGCTCCTAAACCGCCCATTTATTCTTCCGCATACTGGCATAAATGTTACCCACTTGCCGCTATACTGTTCAAACAGCACTTTCCTGAACAGAAATTGTTTATAAAGTTCGGGAATATCACAATTTAATATGTTTATAGGCTTGAAACTTGACTTCAAATTCATTTTCCACTATAATAGCATCACACCCGTAAAGTAGTGAGATACGGGACGATAAAGAAAGCAATAAACCCAAAGGGAACGCAACAAGCCTTCGTAGCCCCCAGCGGGCCGTCAGGCACGCAACGCCATCACCAAGGTGCTCTACCCCCAGGTGGCCAAAAACTTCGGCACCACGCCAAGCAGAGTGGAGCGTGCCATCCGCCACGCCATCGAAGTGGCCTGGGACAGAGGGGATTTGGACACGCTGCAAAGATTCTTCGGCTACACGGTTTCCAACACCAAGGGCAAGCCCACCAATTCGGAGTTTATTGCGCTAATTGCTGACAAATTGCAGCTCCAGCTTAAATCCGCAGAGGTCGGCAATTTTTGATATCACGCTGGCAACACAATACGGCGTCCGGGAATTCCCCGGACGCCGTATTGGTTTAATTGGCAAATGCCTCCAAATATGTACCGCGCCTCATGATTGCAGGTGCGCACTTGCGGCAGTAGTAGTCCGCCACCAGTCCGCCGGAGGTCTTATCCGGCTGGCCGCAGCGGTCACAGGCAGGCAGCCGGGTGATCTTGTAGTCAAAGATCCAGAAGCCGGAGCCGGCGCTGGTAATGCTGCCCCAGCTATGCTCGTCAATGGCGTGATTGCTGATTCTGCGGTAGTTATAGACATTGGAGTCTCGTACCCGCACCATTCCGTCCTCCGTGATTTCCTGAAGCACGATATAGTGTCCGGCTCTCGTCCAATAGCCCGGATGCTGGACGGAAATCACCACATGGCCGTCCTCCAGTCCCTGCCAGGCCACCGTCGGCGCGTAGGTCTGCTCAACCAGATAAAAGCCCATGCCCGGGGATTCCTTGAAGTAGAGCATAGCATCGGTGCCGTTGCGGTGGCTGTAGGAGCCAAAGCGTCGGCACATCTCCGGCGGTGTCAGCAGCTCGTCCGCCATGTAGGAGGCCACCATGGCCATGGAGGTGATGCCGCAGCCGTTGGTGCGGATGGGCCAGCCGCCGTACATGGTGGTGGGATAGTCCTGCTGCAAATACAGGGGGATCTCCGGGAACCGCTCGTGGGCAATGTCCGGGTACAGAAGGTCATCGGCAGAAACCAGCGCTTCCGCCTCCGGCAGAACGATATCGCTGTAGGTGACCTCCATGGGATAGCTTTCTCTCGCCTTGCGGATCAGCTCCGACTGGGTTTCCTTCTGCGCCCGTTCCGCCGCTTCCACCTGAGAAACGGCTTCCTTCCCGGAGAAATACAGAATGTGCACGCCGTCATTGTCGGTAATGGTCGTGGTATCTCCCGGCTGACGCTCCTGCGCAAAGCACCAATCGCCAATCTCCCCGGTCAGCTGTCCCTTTTCCACACGCCGGTAGGCGCCGCCGTCCAGCGCCGAAGCGGTATCCTCAGAGTACAGGTGTGCAAGATCCGCAAAGGTGCTCTCTCGCTGCTTTTCCTGGCCGCTCAAGGGCTTTACCCGGGCAGCAGCCTTTTCCGTAAATGCCGCCATGGCTTCCTCTGCCGTAGTCCCATCGGTCTTCAGCAGAATATGCCGGAAGTTGACATAATATTCCCCACTGATCTCCTCTTCCGATTCCTCCTGCGCAATGTCATAGGTCAGCTGGGTAAAGTACATATACGCCCGGTTCAGCTCCTGCGCCATCTGGGTCAGGCTCTGGGCATCCGTGCCAAAAGCCCGCTGCGCCAATTCCGCCGCATCGGTGCAGCCCTTCTCCTGAGCCAGGGTGTTCAGGGTATCGCCAAGGCCGTCCAGATAGGCCTGGTGCATGGTGTTGGGCGAATAGGAAGTGTTATAACCATACAGATACTTGGTTGCCGGCATCCCTTTCATGTACTCCTCATGCAGATGCTCCGCCGGTTGATAGGCTTCCTCCGTCTCCAGCGGAACATTCACGCTCTGCTCGTTCAGCGCCGCTGCCGTGTGCCACATATTCAGCGCCTGCCGCAGGAAATACTGCTGCCAGCTGGAATCGGAATCATCCGCGCCGCAGGCCTGCACATCCAGCGCAGCCCCATAGTCAGGCGCCTCCGATGCCCCGGACAGCCGGTACTGAGCCACAGCAGCCCAATACCAGGCCGCCAGCTGGGCGTTGGTCAGCTGTTGTGTTCCCACGCTGGCAACAACGGTTTTCTCACTTCCCGGCCCGGTATAGCTGCCTTTACAGGTTACGTCCTTCGGATTGCCATCCGGCGCAGTTGTCCAGGCCGGTACCGATTCTGTCGATTCCGCCGATTCTGTTGTTTCTACAACTGGTGTCTTCCCACAGCCGTATAAAAGCAGCACTGCCAGCAGCGCCACACAAATCCTTTTCACAGGTTACCCTCCTAGTATTGACATATTGGTATAGTTTACCACACTTTTCTCTGTATTGCAATCATTCCCGCACACGCATTTTCATTTCTTCTTGCTATTTTCTGTCGGATGCTGTAGAATGTTAGGGTATGATTATTTAGAGAGAGGCGACGCACATGGTCACTGCGGCATTTGACAACGACAAATACTTACAGATGCAGTCCGAGCACATCCGGCAGCGGATTGCTCAGTTTGGTGGCAAACTGTATCTGGAATTCGGCGGCAAGCTCTACGACGACAACCACGCTTCCCGGGTGCTCCCCGGCTTCCAGCCGGACAGCAAGCTGCGGATGCTCCTGCAATTAAAGGATCAGGTGGAGATGGTCATTGCCATCAACGCCGACGACATTGAAAAAAACAAGGTGCGGGGCGACCTGGGCATCACCTATGACCGGGATGTGATCCGGCTCATTGACGTGTTCCGGGGCTTCGGCCTATATGTGTCCAGTGTGGTGCTGACCCGGTATCACGGGCAGTCTCTGGCCAAGGCCTTCCAGTCCCGGCTGGAGGGGCTGGGCATTCGGGTCTACCACCACTATGAAATCGCCGGATATCCCGCCGACACCGCCCACATTGTCAGCCCCGAGGGCTTCGGCAAGAACGACTACATTGAAACTTCCCGGTCTCTGGTGGTGGTCACCGCCCCCGGCCCCGGCAGCGGCAAGCTGGCCACCTGCTTAAGCCAGCTCTATCACGAGCATGATCGGGGCTTCACCGCGGGCTACGCCAAGTTCGAGACCTTCCCCATCTGGAACATTCCCCTGAATCACCCGGTGAATCTAGCCTACGAGGCCGCCACCGCCGACTTAAACGACGTGAACATGATCGATCCCTTCCATCTGGAAGCCTACGGCATCACCACCGTCAACTACAACCGGGACGTGGAGGCCTTCCCCGTGCTGGTGGCGATTTTCGAGAAAATTCTGGGCCACTGCCCCTACAAGTCCCCCACGGATATGGGTGTGAACATGGCGGGCAACTGCATCGTTGACGACGATGGCACCCGGGAAGCCTCCCGGCAGGAGATCATCCGCCGGTATTATGAAGCACTGTGCGACCAGAAGAAGGGCAAAAACGTGGAAGACGCCCTGCGGAAGCTGGATCTGCTGATGAAAAAAGCGGGAGTTACCCCTGCCGACCGAAAAGTCGTGGCGCCCGCCCTTGCCCGGGCCGAGGAGACCGGCTCCCCTGCCGCCGCCATGGAGCTGCCCGACGGAAGAATCGTCACCGGCAAGACCTCTACCCTACTGGGCGCTTCCTCCGCGCTGCTGCTGAACGCCCTGAAAGCCCTGGGCGGGATGCCGAAGGATCTGCACCTCATTTCCCCCGTGGCGCTGGATCCCATCCAGCATCTGAAGGTCGATCATCTGGGCAATCGCAACCCGAGGCTCCATACGGACGAAACCCTGATCGCCCTGTCCATCAGCGCGGCTACCAATCCCATGGCGGAGCACGCCATGGAGCAGCTGGACAAGCTGCGGGGCTGCGAGGTGCATTCGTCTGTGATTCTTTCCTCCGTGGACGAAAGGACATTCAAGCGGCTGGGCGTGAATCTCACCTGCGAGCCAAGGTATATGGGCTAGGGCCGCAGGGCGGCCTGCCAATACGTTACGAACGTTGGCATTCATCGTTACACCATTGGGCCTGCTCGGTATCGTTCTCTGGTCAGATAAATTGACCTTTATATGACTAAGGAGCATGTCATTGCGAGCCAGTGCGCACACTGGCGTGGCAATCCGTACTCCATATTGTAACGGGTACGTTATTAGAGTGTGAAAAGGGGAACGGATTGCCACGTCGCTTCGCTCCTCGCAATGACATCCTAAATCAGATAAGTTCTTCTTTAACACAGTAAAAATCCACCGGTTTTCGCCGGTGGATTCCTTATTTTTACAGATTTTTCAGCACTTCCAGCAGGAAGTTCCAAACGCGCTCTGTGGAAGCGATTTCCAGACGCTCCCGGGTGGTATGGATATCACGGATGTTGGGTCCGATGGACACGCAGTCGAGGCCGGGCAGCTTCTGGCTGAACAGGCCGCACTCAAGCCCTGCGTGGATGGCCTCCACCTTCGGCTCCTGCCCGAACATCTCCCGGTAGACCCGCACCATGGTGTCCCGCAGACGGGATTCCTTGCGGTACTCCCAGGCAGGGTACTCGCCGTCCTGGCTGTAGCTTCCCTCCAGCATATCCGCAAGGGCTTTCAGCTGATCGAGAACCTCCTGCTTCTCCGAATTGACGCTGCTGCGGACGGAGAAGGTGGCGCTGAACCGATCTCCCAGCTTGGCGATGCCCAGATTCAGACTGGTCTGCACCAGGCCCTCAATATCCGCGCTCCACTTCTGCACGCCGTTGGGAGCAGAGCACAGCAGGCTGATCACCTTTGCCGTGGACTCGGTGGACAGGCTGTTTCCGCCCAGCGCGTCTACGTCGAAGGCCTGCACCGTAGCGTCCGGCTCGTCGTAATTCGCCCTGATTTCCTCCTGCAAGGCCGCCGCGATATCGTTGATGCGCTCCAAATTGATACCCATGGCTACCAGCTTGGCCTGGCAGGAGCGGGGAATGGCATTGTCCTTGGCACCGCCGGAGAAGGAAGTCAGGCACAGGGGCATGAGCTTCTGAATCCGGCTCATGAATTCGCCCATAACCTTGTCGGCGTTGGCACGCTTCAAATGGATATCCGCGCCGGAGTGACCGCCCTTCAGACCGTCCACCGTCAGGCGGATGCAGGGGCCATAGACTGCCCGCCGCTCTACCGGCAGGGTGATGCAGGCGGTACAGCCGCCGGCACAGGACACGGTGAACACGCCCTCGGTCTCGGAATCCAGATTGATCAGCGTCCGGCCCTTGAGCTGGGACAGGTCGATTGCCGTGGCGCCCAGAAGTCCAATCTCTTCCTCCGTGGTCATAACCACTTCCAGAGGCGGATGGGGGATGGATTTGTCCGCCAGCAGAGCCAGCGCCATGGCAGCGGCAATGCCGTCGTCACCGCCCAGCGTAGTGCCCTTGGCGTAGACGAAGGTGCCATCATGGGTCACGTCAAGGCCCTCCGCCGCCATATCAATGGGACAGGTGGCCTCCTTCTCGCAGACCATGTCGATGTGACCCTGCAAAATCACGGGGTCGTGCTCCTCCATACCGCAGGTGCCCGGGGCAAAGAGGATAACGTTGTTCATTTCGTCCTGAATATAGGCAAGGCCCTGAGCCTCAGCAAAGCCGACAAGATAGTCAGAGATCTTCTTTGTATTCCGGGAGCCGTGGGGAATGGCGCAAATTTCTTCGAAATAGCCGAATACTGCCTCAGGCTCCAGCCCAGCCAGTTTTTTCGCTTCCATAATAATCGCTCCTTTTCGTCTTGGGATATGCACATTTTACCACAAAGGCTGAAATAAATCTACCCAAATGCAACGCGGGTTCCCCACTCCATTTTAGAGAAAACTACAGTGATTATTTTCCCAACAGGAATTTTTTCAGCTTTTCCAGATCATTATTCACAATTCCGTCATCCCCGATCCCCAGCTGTTCCAGCAGCGCTGCGGCAAGCGTGAAATCTCCCACCGTTGCCGGGTCATGGGAATCGGTATTGACAATGATGGGCACCCCCGCTTCCACACACAAAGGCAGCATGATGCTGTAATTCTTGACACAGCCGGGCCGCAGGGTGGGCTTGCGCAGGGAGCTGTTATTCAGCTCCAGCGCGGTTCCTGTGGCCTTGGCCCCGGCGACCAGCGCGGGATAATCCACAGGGTAAGAATCGCTGTCCGGGTGGGAAATGAATTTCACCTTGGGGTTTTCCATGCAGGAAATCACATTGTCGGTATTCTTCACCACGCCGGCATCTTCATAGCACAGGCCGTGGATGCCCGCCACCGCGTAGTCAAGACAGTTCAGGTGCCGCTCATCCAGATCAACGGTGCCGTCATTGAGAATATTGACCTCGCTGCCATAGAGCATCTCCACGCCGTAGAGTTCTCTGGGGGCGTCGATCAGATTGCGGAAATAGATAGGCTGCACGGTTCCCGGGATACCGGGGCCGTGTTCGGTGACGCCAATGAGCTTCAGTCCCCGCTCCGACGCGGCGCAGGCCAGCTCCCGGATGGTTCCGAAGGCGTGGCCGCTCATAACGGAGTGCATATGCAGGTCAGCAACAAGTGGTTTCATAGTCATTTTCCTCCCTCAAATGAAAAAGACCACGGATTCCATCCGTGGTCTTGTCGGCAGCAAATTACACAAGGCTCAGGGACAGGGTCAGCAGCACCCAGGCCAGAGCGATCCATTTGGTAGCGGAAGCCAGAACAGCATCCAGATTGCCCTTCTTATTCTTGCTCAGATACGTCTCGGACGCGCCGGTGAACGTGCTGGAAAGGCCAGCCTCCTTGCCGGACTGCATCAGGACGACAACGATCAGCGCCAGAGAGCACAGGGCCTCCAGAACGATCAGAACAGTCTTCAGAATCTCCATTTTCAGTAACCTCCTTCCGCCTGTATTCGCGGAAAAGCGAATGGTATCTGGTGGATACCACCAGGAATTTCATAATAGCCCGTATAGTATAGCACAGGGCCATGCAAATTTCAAGGGCTGAATCTCACTTTTTTCTTATTTCTGCATCCAGCTGCCGGTAGCCAGGCAGTTCAGGTAGCTTTCAATGAAGGGATCCAGAGCGCCGTCCATGACGGCATTGACGTTGGATGTCTCGCAGCCGGTGCGGGTGTCCTTTACCAGCGTGTAGGGCATGAACACATAGTTACGGATCTGGCTGCCCCACTCGATCTTCTGCTGGACACCCTTGATATCCGCGATATTCGCCAAATGCTCCCGTTCCCGGATCTCCACCAGCTTGGAGCGCAGCATTTTCAGACACGTCTCCTTGTTCTGGAACTGGCTCCGCTCGGTCTGGCAGGACACCACAATGCCGGTAGCCTTGTGGATCAGACGGACGGCGGAGGAAGTCTTGTTGATGTGCTGGCCGCCGGCGCCGGAGGAACGGTATACCTGCATCTCATAGTCCTCGGGACGGATCTCAAAATCCTCGGACTCATCGGCGATCTCAGGAATGACCTCGATGGCGGAGAAGGAGGTCTGACGGCGGGCATTGGAATCAAAGGGTGACACCCGGACCAGCCGGTGGACACCGTTTTCGCCTTTCAGGAAGCCATAGGCATTTTCGCCGGTCACCATGATGGAAGCGGACTTGATACCGGCCTCGTCGCCCTCCTGATAGTCGAGGATCTGGTATTCAAAGCCGTGGCGCTCCGCCCAGCGGGTGTACATCCGATAAAGCATTTGGCACCAATCCTGGGCCTCAGTGCCGCCGGCGCCGGCCTGAAAGCTCATGATCGCATTGTTTCTGTCATACTTGCCTGTGAGCAGGGTCTCCAGACGGCAGGATTCCATATCCTCCGCCAGCTTCTCGTACCCTTCCTTCAACTCCTCCAGCATGGAGTCGTCATCCTCTTCCGCCGCCATTTCGCAGATGGTCATGAGATCGTCCCAGTTCGACAGCATTTTTTCGTACCGCTCGATTTTTGTCTCCGTCTGCCGAGTCTTCACCACGATCTTCTGGCTCTTCTCCGGGT
This sequence comes from Clostridiales bacterium, assembly GCA_022786995.1. Classification (GTDB taxonomy): domain Bacteria; phylum Bacillota; class Clostridia; order Oscillospirales; family Oscillospiraceae; genus Faecousia. Next base: position 75,655 of record JALFUW010000073.1, on the reverse strand, counting down.
CGTCCCAGAAGCCAGGGGCCTCCTGCATGGCGTGGAGCCGCTCCAGCTCGCTGCGCAGGCCCTCCACGTTCAGAGAATCCGCAAGGCCCTCCAGTGCGGGGCGGCAGTCGTTGAGTTTCTGCTTATACACGTCAAATTCAATATTCATAGCCATACTCTCTCATTTCGTCAAATTACCGATACCCAGTATACCAAAAAGTTCCGAAATTGCAAGTATTATTTGCCGCTAACCAAAATAATCCGACAGATCGATCTGCTTGCAGGTGCGTTTGCAGAGAGCCAGCAGTCTGGGGGTGGGAACAAAATAGAGTTTTGCCAAACCCCGCCACAAATAGACCGGCGGGAAGGTTCTCCCCTTCTCCCCCAAATAATTGCGCAGGCTGTCCTTGAGGGCTTTCAGCGTCCGCTCGGTGCTGCCCTCGTTGCCGGACAGATACCAGATTACGTCCAGATAGTTCTCGTCAAAGGGTTCCCGCAGTTCGGGCAGGGTGTCAAGAATTTTCTGCCGCCGCTTTGCCGCGCTGTCCAGACAGTCCAGCACCAGCCGCTCCGCCGATTCCGGGGAGCTCATAACACTGGAAGCCCGCTTGCGGTAGTTGTAGACGATACGGTCAACCCGCGCCACCTTCCTCGGCTGCAAAAAGCCCTGATAGGTGAAGTACTCGTCGTCGATTTTGTGCCCCTCCTCAAAGAAAACGCCGTCAAAAATGGCCCGCCGGTACAGCTTGTTCCACAGCAGGGCGCAGGAAAAATCCTTAGGGAAACGCAGAAGGTAATCGTAGCCTTCCAGCGTTTCTTCCTGAATATGCTGTTCCTCCGCCCGGTTTTGGTAAACCTCCCGGAAGGAGCCCTGCACGGCGTCCGCATTGGTTTCCAGCAAGGTCTTCATCAGAAAGCCGTAGGCCCCCGGTTCCAGATAGTCATCGCTGTCCGCGAACGCCAGATAATCCCCGGAAGCAAGGCGCAGACCGGCATTTTTCGCGGCAGCCGCGCCGCCGTTTTTCTGGTGAATGACCCGCACACGGCTGTCCTTTGCCGCGTATTGGTCGCAGATTTCGCCGGAAGCATCCGTGGAACCGTCATCGATCAGAATGACCTCCAAATCCCCATAGTCCTGCGACAGAATACTGCTTACGCACTGGGAAAGGTACTGCGCCACATTATATACCGGCACAATCACAGAAATGGTCTGATTCACGCTGTTTCCTCCTCCCGGTGGAGTCTGGACAGAAGCCACCATAGGGGCTTGCAGGGATAAGCCGCTTCATATGCCCACAGGGTTTTCCAGCTGAGCCGGAAGCTGCCGCACTTTTCTGTCAGCTTCAGAGCCTCCCTGAGCTTTTTCCGCAGCTCCTTGGCGAATACCACCGGCGCCTGCTGCAGCTGCTCGTAGCTGCTGAACAGGTATTGTTCCGACGCCTTTTTCAGCAGCCGCTCATCCTTTTTCTCTCCGGCAAAGGCAATCTGCTGCTCAAACGCCTGCAAGGTATGCATCCGCTTCGGGCTCCAGGGGGATTTCATGATACCGCCCGGATTCTGATAATAAGCGTACAAAATCATGGGCGTTACACCCACGGTTCCCGCCTGATACACCGCCTGATAGGTGGTGAATTCATCCTCGTGAAGCTTTCCAACGGGGTAGCGCAGCTTCTTGAACAGGGACTTGTGGTAGAGCTTGTTCCACGCCACCGCCGTCTGCCCGTTCTGGTAGTCTCCGCAGTAGAAGTCCGCCGCGGCAATCCGCATGGCGGTGTTGTAGGGCTGCTCCGGGAAATCCTCGCCGGAGGTGCGGAAAAAGTCGCAGACGCTGATCTTGCAGAGGGTCTGCTCCGCCGTTTCATAGAGCACCTTCAAAAAATCCGGGTGTACCCAGTCATCACTGTCCACGAAGGCCAGCCAGCGGCTGGCACTGTTCGCAAAGGCCCAGTCGATGCCGGAGTTTCTGGCGGCGGACAGACCGCCGTTTTCCTGATGGATGACATGGATCCGGCTGTCTCGCCGGGCGTAATCTTCGCACAGCTGTCCACAGTTGTCCGGGCTGCCGTCATCCACCAGAATCAGTTCAAAATCCGTATAGCTCTGGCACAGAATGCTGTCCACACAGCGGCTTAAGAATTCTTCAACCTTATAGACCGGCACGATTACGCTGATATTCGCCATATTACTTACCTCTTAAAAGAGACTTGACCTTTTCATAGCCCTTTTCCCCCAGCAGGCGGGTGCCGATGGCGACACGGCGCGCGCTTGCCCGCTCCGCCGCCAGCCGTTTGGCTTCCGCTTCCAGATACAGCCGCTCCTCCTCCGTCTGCCAGGAGCCCGAAAACCAGTGAATGGCCACGGTTTTCCGGGTTCTGCGTAGCACCTTTGTATCAAAATCCACCGGACAGAACACCTCTTTGGGGTAGATGGTCAGCCCCGCCACGGTTTGCAGGGAATCATTGCACACAAGGCCATGACGCAGACACAGATCCGTCAGCACCTGCACATTGGTGGTGGTATCCGGCGTGCCGTCCGGCAGCAGGAAGCTGGCTGTATCGTAATGTTGAAGGAATTCCCGGAATAAGGGGAAGTCTTTTTCGCAAGCAAGAAGGCCCGTCTGCACCCGCTGGGGGTGCTCGAAGCCCGCAAAGGCCCGATGGTGGAGGTAGGGCGTGAGGGGCTTGACCAGTTCCACATCCGTGTCCATATAGACACCGCCCCGTTCCGTCAGGGCACACAGCCGCACATAATCCGTTACAAATGCCCAACGCCCGGCCTCGATGGCCTGACGAACATACAGCGGAACAGTACTCAAGTCAAAATTATCCTCGCTCCACTCCCGGATTTCCCAATCGTGGCAGTACTTTTTCCAGCTTTTGATACACTTTTCTGCCAGCTTCGGCTTGGGATTTCCGCCAAACCAGCAGTAATGAATCACTTTCGGGATTGCCATTTTGTCCCTCCCCGGCTATTTCCAAAGCTTTCTGACTTTTTCCGCGATTTTCCAGAACCGTCCCATGGTATTGGGATGCGCCGCTTCCAAAAGGCTCAGCTTCTCCCGCCGGGTCAGCCGCAAATTCTCCCTGCGCAGAAATTTCCGGGTATCCGACAGGATACCGTTTACCAGCTCCGGGCGTTTCAGTTCGTTGCGAACGCCGTAGCAGGCAGAGGCCGCCGCTTCCACATACCGCTCCAGAAACCGCTGGGCAAGGGTGTGGAAGCCCACGGACTGGAAGTAGCCGATCATGCTTTCCAGCGCCCAGAGGTAATCCAGCTTTTTCAGGCTGAACCGGCTCTTTGTGGTGCTTTCCGGGTTCGTGCGGTAAAAGTACAGCTGTGCCGGAAGCATGGCAAGCGTCTTTGCCGGCAGGAGCCACCGGGTCACCGCCTCGTTGTCCTCGTAGACCCGGCCGGTATGGAAGGGGTAGCCTTCCACGCACTCCCGGCGGATCAGCTTGGCGCAGGCCACCCAGCCGGGATACAGATCCTGATCATGAAGCTGCGTCAGCGTTTTTTCGTCCATGGTCAGAAGCTCATAGGAAAAGTCCACGCTCTGTTCATAGCCCTCCGGCTGCTCCGGCGCTTCCAGAAAACAGCACATACTGATCCCCGCGCCGCTCTCCTCTGCCGCCCGATACAGGTATTCCAGCATCTGGGGGTGGATGGTGTCGTCACTGTCCACATAGCACAGCCACTTTCCCTGGGTCATTGGCAGAGCGTGGTTTCTCGCCGCCGCCTGGCCCTGATTGGGCTGGTGAATCACACGAACCCGCTCATCCCGCTGGGCGTATTCGTCACAGATTGCGCCGCTCTGGTCAGGACTGCCGTCCTCAATGAGCACCAGTTCAAAATCCGAAAAGGTCTGGCGCAGAATGCTGTCAACGCAATCATTCAGATATTTTTCCGCCCGGTAAACCGGGACAATAATGCTGATTACCGGCATTTTTCTCACCCTTCTTTTCTCCATTCCCAAAGCATCCGCTGCCACCACATCGCTGCCGGATAAAACCGGCTCAGCATCTCATAATCCGGCCAGAATTCCAGCACCTGTGCCTCCCGGCAGCGGCGAATCAAATCCCGAATCCGCTTTTTCATCCACCGCAGCTGGGGCTTCAGCTCGGAAACGTTGGGTGCGTTCAATGCCGCGTCGTAATAGCGTACCGCGTTTTCCAGATACTCCCGGTAGCGGAAGCGAACCAGTTCTTCGTCCCCCATTTCCCGGAAAAACTGCAGCTGCTGCTCAAAGGCCTCCCATGCGTCCAGCCGCTTGGGCACCCACGCTTTTCGGGAGATTCCGGCGGGGTTGACAAAATAGGCGTACAGCGCAGCGGGAATCACAGCCAGCCGCTGGCAGGAAAACAGGAGCTGGTAGGTCAAAAACTCGTCTTCAATGTATTTCCCCGCGGGATAGCGCTTTCCTTCAAAAACCCGGCGGCTGTACAGCTTTCCCCAGCACACCGTAGCGTTGACGTGGCGCCGGATGTAAAAGTCCTTTGGCAGCCAGACCTCCGGGGTCAAGGCATCCGCCGGAAGCTCCGGGTCTTCGCCGCCGGTTTCCTGATAGCCGCAGATGCTGATATCCGCCTGCAAATCCAGCGCGGCGCGGAGCATCCTCTCCAGCGTCTGCGGGTGAATCCAGTCATCATTGTCATGGAAGAAAATCCACCCGCTGTCCGAATGCGCATATACCCAGTCAAGGCCCGTATTTCTCGCGACACAGACACCCTCGTTTTTCTTATGGATCACATGAACCCGGGGATCTTTTGAAGCATAGCTGTCACAGATACTTCCGCAGTTGTCCGGGCTGCCGTCATCCACCAGAATCAGCTCCAGATCCCGAAAGGTCTGATTCAGGATTCCTTCGATGCACCGGGGCAGATACTCCGGCATTTTGTACACCGCCACAATCACGCTGATCTGTGCCACGGTAACCCCTCCTTTCAGTTCGCTTCCACCAGAGAAACGAACATTTCCTCAATTTCCCGTATCATGCGTTTTCCGTCAAAGTACGCGCTTCTTCTCTCCGCGCCGGCCTTCAGCTTCCCAAAAAACACGTCATCTGTCAGCATTTTCCGAATGCCCTCTTCCAGCGCGGTCACGCTGTTTTCCGTGATCAGGCCGCAGCATTCTTCTCCAAAAGCCTCGCCGACAGAGGGAACCGTGGACACAATGGGAATGCCCAGACTCAGAGCCTCCATGGCAATCACCGGCAGGCCCTCGGTCAGGGAGGAGCTTGCCAGAAACCGGCTCCGGGCCATATACGGGTAGGGATTCGCCTGATAGCCAGCAAAAATCACCGTATCCTGAATATCCAGCGCCCTTGCCAGCCGGGGCAGAAAATCCCTGTCCGGGCCGTCGCCGACGATCACCAGCCGGTGCCGGATTCCCTGATCCAGCAGATGCCGGTGAATCACCAGCAGCCGCTCAAAGCCCTTTTCCTCCGCCAGACGGCCCACTGCGCAAATCATTGGAAGATCACCCGGCAATTCTACCGGCTGTTGGGAAAGGCTGCGCACATTGTCGCTGTTTAAGGGATTGTAATGAAGCTCCGTTTGCCCCGTCAGGCCGCTGAGTTCCCGAAAGGCGATCCACGCCGCCCGAGAAACGCAGACAATACGGTCATACCGCCGCAGCAAATCCTGTTCTTCGGTGGCTTCCTGCCGGTATACCGGGTTGGTGCCGGGGTCGCCGTGGATATACTTCACGCTTTTGGCGCCCTTGACAAAGGCGATCTCCGCCTGCATCCAGGCGTTATAGGACACCACGATATCCGGCTGCTCCGGCAGGCAGACATCCAACAGCCCCTTCCCTTCCTGACGGTTTGCCTTGGCAACCTTGCACTTTTTTACAAGATTTCCCAGCTTTCGCAGGGGGTTGAGGGTTGGCTTCCGGCAGTCGTAGTCATGAATCACAGGAATCCCGGCATCCGTGAATTTTTTCTCCCAGGTTCCGCCGGGGGTCTGGACAAAGACGGATGGTTCGAACCGCTCCTTGTCCAAAAGGCTGATCAGGTCGAACAGCGCCTGTTCCGCGCCGCCGCAGACCAGCTGGTATTCCACAAAAACAACCCTGATTTTCCTCATAGCGGCTTTCCTTCCCGGCTACAGGGCAGCGCAGACGCTTCCGGGAACCGAATGTGACCCCAGTTGGCCTGGTTCCATACAATGTCCTCCGGCTCCTGCACCTCAAAGTAGAAGGCAGGCAGCAATAGCTCCTGGTCGAAGCTGTTGCCGCAGTCGTCCTTCTCAAACAGCACCATATCCAGCCGGTAGCGGCCGTTCGTCAGGCTGATGGGATCCAGCTCCACCACATATTCCTGATCGGTGTTTTCCTCACAGCGGCCCAGAAGCACGTCTGGCATGGTGCCCACCGGGGTTTCGTCCCGGGTTCGAAGCTCCAGCCGCAGGTGCATTTCCTCGAAGGCTTTCTTCGTATGCACCCGAAGCTTCATGCGGATTTTCTCCCCGGAACGATACAGGGAGCTTTCCTTATCCAGAAGCTCCACACGGGTGATCTGGGCGTTGCCGGGTGTGTAAGGCGAACGGGAAGATGTATTCGTCAAATCAAATACCGTCTGATTCTCCGACCACTGCTCATGGGTATTGCTCAGATACAGCTCAATGGCCTGCTCCACATCGCCCACAAAGATGATCTTACCCTTGTCCATCACCACACACCGATCACACAGCCGGCGGATGGTGCTCATGTTGTGGGAAACATACAGAACGGTTCTGCCCTCCTGCCTGGCTACGTCCCGCATTTTATCGATGCACTTGCGCTGGAAGGCCACGTCGCCCACCGCCAGCACCTCGTCCATGATCATGATTTCACTGTCCAGATGGGCCGCCACGGAGAAGGCCAGCTTGACAAACATGCCGCTGGAATACCGCTTGACGGGGGTATCAATAAACTCCCGCACCTCGGAAAACTCGATGATATTCTCCATTTTGGCGTCAATTTCCGCCTTGGTCATGCCCAGAATCGCGCCGTTCATATAGACATTTTCCCGGCCGGTCATTTCACCGTTAAAGCCGGTGCCGACTTCCAGCATGGAAGCCACCCGGCCATAAAGGTCGATCTGGCCCTCCGTCGGGGCGGTGACCCGGCACAGCAGCTTAAGCATGGTGCTCTTACCAGCGCCGTTGCTGCCGATGATGCCCAGGGCTTCCCCCTTGTACACCGTCAGATCGATGCCGTTGAGGGCCATGAAGGTCTTGCCCACCAGCCGCTGGTCGGTGCCGATGAGGGTATTGGGATCTTCCCTGCCCCGGGCTCTTGCCCACCAGCTCTGCAGGTCGGCGGTCAGGGTGCCGCCGCCGATCTGGCCCAATCGGTAGCGCTTTTTGACGCCCTGAAGGCGCAAGGCAACTTCTTTTGTTTCCACGCAACGCACCTCCTTACACCGTATCCATGAAGGTCCGCTCAACCCGGTTGAAAATCATGATGCCCAGCACCGCTACCGTCAGGGTCACCGCCCAGGAAAGGCCGTAGAAGCCCCAGTGCAGGGTTCCAGACCCCACGATGGCATAGCGCATGATTTCTACGGAGCAAGTCACGGGATTTAACAGCAGGCCCGTGCGCACCCAGCCCTCCGCCGCGGTGGACAGAGGATAGACAATGGGGGTCAGGTACATCCACATCTGCACGCCAAACTCCACCAGCACCGTCAGATCCCGGTATTTGGTGGTCATGCTGGAAATAATGATGCCGCAGCCCATGCCCAGAATGCCCAGATGCACCAGCTCCACCGGGATCATCAGCCACGCTGCCCAGTGAGGATGCACGGCGCCCTGAATCAGGAAGTAACCCAGGAACAAGCACACCATGATCATCTGAATGGCAAAGCGGATGATGGTGGAGATAACGTTGGAAATCGGCGTCACCAGTCTGGGGAAATAGACCTTGCCAAAGACGCCGGCGTTTTCCGTAAAGGTACTGGCGTTGGTGGTCAGACAGTTGGCAAAATAAGCCCAGATGGCGTTGCTGCACAGGTAGAACAGGTAGGTGGGCACCCCGTCGGTACCAATGCCCGCGATTTTGCCGAAGACAAAGGCCTGCACCACGCTGCTGAGCAGCGGCGTCAGAAACAGCCACGCCGGGCCGAGGATGGTCTGCTTGTAGGAGACCACAAAGTTACGCTTGGTAAACAGATAAATCAGGTCACGATAATTCCAGACCTCTTTCAGATTTAATTCCAGCCATTTGTGTTTGGCGGAAATGCTAACATGATACTGCGCCATAGCTTACCTCTTCCTCTTGATTATTTTAACCAGCCTGTCGATCCAGCGCACCGGGGGTATCAGAATCCGGGGCATTCCGATATACGCCGCAATCTGGGCATTTGTGAGCCTGTCCGCCGCTTCCGTGGCATAGCCGTACCACATTGCCAGTTTTTTCCTCAGGGGATCGTGGAGAAATTCCGCTTTCTCCCGGAAAAAGATGCCGGTGCCCTGAAGGTTACACCAAAACAGATCGTCTCCGGCGCTGGTCAGGCCGTCGGGCTGATATTCATAAATGGTCAGAATCTCATTGTAAAATCGAATTTTCCAACCGTCGGCGGCCATGCGGTTCCACGCAACCGCTTCCGTCATAAACCGCTCGCCCTGGCAGACGGGGTACAGATATTCCCGGTGCACCTTCGTATAGAACAGCAGCGCCCGCTCTCCTTTGACAACGCCATAGCGATCAAGGGCTGTGCCATCAAAATAAGGCTGGGGCAGCGGCGCGTTGGGGGTCTGTCTCGGCGCGGTGCCCAAATTGCCGGAAACCGCGCAGAATTTTTCATTTTTGGGCAGTTCCGCTTCCCACCGGGCAGCGTTTTCCAACGCGTCATCCAGAAGGTAGTCGTCAGAATCCACCGTAAAAAACAGTTCACCCCGCGCCAGTTCCAGACCGTGGTTGATGGCCCGGCATTTGCCGCCGTTTTCCTGATAAACATATCGGATGGGAAAGAAATTCTCCTCTAACTGCCATTTTTTGACCAGTTCCCCGGTGCCGTCCGCGGAGCCATCGTCCACAATAAGCCACTCAAAGTTTTGGAAGGTCTGCCGCCGGAGGGAACGGTACAGTTTGGGCAGTGTATGCGCCCGGTTGTAGACCGGGGTAAATACGGTGATTTTATTCGCAAATTCCATGGAACACCTCAGGTCAGCAGATGAATGTCGATTAAAAAGTTCAGCAGTTTCGCGGTCTGTCCCAGATTTTTCTGAGCGGCTTTCAGTAAAAACCGTCGCTTCGCCGAAACCGCTTTGGGAATTTCCAGTGGTGTGATCTGCTTCAGCACTTCCATTAGCTTCCCACGAGCCGCTTCCATTTCTTCATCCTTAAGGCTGCGCAGGCAGCCCTGCATGGCCCCAAGGCAGGTCATAAGCAAATCCGCTTTCGCTTCCCAGACAAGAGCCGGAAACCGCTGTTCAAAATACGTCAGCCGCTGCAATTTCGCGTCCAGCCCCTGCAATCGGCGCAGAGAATAGGGCTTGTGCATGGCGCTGCCGGACTGCTGGCGGTAGGCGTACATGCAGGCGGAGCTGTGGGCCAGTTTTTTCGCGTTTCCGAGAACCTTGTAGGTAAAGAATTCGTCGTCAATGAGGTTTCCCTCCGGGAAGCGGATATCCCCCACACACGCCCGGCGGTAGAGCTTATTGGGGGGCGTCTGACGGAATATTTCGTCCTTAATGTGCAGGCGCAGGGCTTCCTCCGTATCACAGATCAGTACCTTCGCCCCGGTTCCGTCGTCCATGGAAAGGTCATCGGTTTCCGTAATGCCGATTTCACACTCCGCGATCTCCACCCCGTCCTTCATCAGACCATACAGATGGGCGTACAGATTGGGGTGCAGGTAATCGTCGCTGTCCACGAAGGCAATCAGGTCGCCTTCCGCGGCATCCAGCGCCCTATTGCGGGCCGCGCCGGCTCCGGCGTTCTTCTGATGAATCGCTCGGATGCGGCAGTCTGATTCCGCCCAGCGGTCGCAGATTGCACCGCTTGCGTCCGGGGAGCCATCATCCACCAGCAGGATTTCCAGATTGGAATAGGTCTGCTCCGCAATGGATCGGATGCACTTGTCGAGATAGTCTTCCACCCGGTACACCGGGACAATCACGCTAATGAGCGGTAAATCGGTCATTTTTTCTCCTTCTAGTGCTGCTCCTCCCGTTGAAACAGGGCCACAAAGGCGCCGTAGGCCAGATGGAAGCTCCAGGGGGCATAGCAGATCATATTGGCAAGTACCTTGTTTCTCAACGACAGCAAGTGAAAGAATTCCCGCTCCTTCAGGAGCATGTCCCGCACCCGCCGGCGGTAGGTTCCGTATTGGTTTCGTCGGGGATGCACATCCACCTGGGCGTAGGCAAACAGGAGATTTCGCAGCAGCGCCTGATGCACATCATCCTTCATCTCCGGGGCAGCCCGCTCCAACAGGATTCGGCGCACCCGGATGGGATCAAAAATATGGGCTTCCGTGATGCCCTTGCAGGAGGCGGAATCCTTGCGCAAAATGTAGTGATAGGGACAGTTTCCCTCAAAAACCCCGGTTTCCGCCCGGTCAAAGAGGTAATAGTTCATAAGAAGGTCTTCGTTGTTGCGGATAGAGGTATCCATCCAGTTTTCCAGACCTTCAAAGAGCCGCCGCCGGTACAGCTTAGTGCACAGGCTCATGCTCACATCCCGGTTATCCAGCAGCTCCCACAGGCCCAGGCGGTGATCCTGGGTGTGAATCTTGCCGGACTGGTGGACGTACTCAATGCGTCCATCGGAATAATGCACCTGATGTCCGCAGTGGGAGATGTCCGCGCCGCAGCTTTGGGCATTTTCAAGAAGCCTTGCGTACATCTGGGGCTCCACATAATCATCACCGTCCATGAAGGCAATCCAGTCGCCCGTGGCTTCCTGAACGCCCCGGAGACGGGCAGAGGTGACACCGCCGTTTTCCTTAAAAATCGTGCGGATTCTGTCGGATTTTTCGGCGTATTCCCGCATAACTGCCACGGTATTATCAGAGGAGCCATCGTCCACCACGATGATTTCCAGATTTTGGTATGTCTGGGCCAGCAGGCTGTCAAGACTCCTGCTTAAGTATGGGCCGATGTTATAGGCCGGTACAATCACCGAAATGGTGTCCATGGTGTCACCTCACTTGCTGTAACAGGAAATATAGTCCCGGGCCATGTGCTCCGCGGAAAAGGTCTGGCTTTGCTTTCGCGCGGTTTCGCCAAGACGCTGACGAAGGGATTTGTCCTCCACCAGACGGGATAGACCCTCGCAGATGGATTGGGGTTCCGGCTCTACAAGGATGCCGCTTTCTCCGTCGGCAATCATGTCCGGGATGCCCCCCACCCGGGAAGCGGCCATGGGCAGGCCGGTACCCATGGCCTCGATAATGGTCATAGGGTTTCCCTCATATATGGACGGAAGGACAAAGATGTCCGCGTCATGAAGATAGGGATACACATTGGACTGCATTCCGCAGAATTCCACGGCATCCGCAATCCCTTTTTCCCGAGCCAGCGCTTCCATGTCAGCACGCAAATCGCCGTCTCCCACCAGCCGAAGGCGGCACTGTGGGCAGCTTTTCAGCAGAAGCCGGAAGGCTTCCAGCAGCCCCGCATGGTTCTTAGGGACATCGAAGCGGCCTACATGGAGAATGGTCACAGTTTCTCCTGTCTCATAGCTGGTTTTAGGAACGCACCGGGACAGGTCGATGCCGTTGTAGATAACAGGAACGCGGGCAGGCGGCAGGCCGTAGAATTCCGCTACGGAAGATTGCACCTCCGGGGTCAGGGCCACCGGCACCGACCAAGCCTTACGGAAATAGAAGCCGTTGATGATCTTCTGCACCCGGCCCTCGGCTTCCCGGTCGGCAAGGGAGTGTACCGTGTGGACACACTTCTTTACCCCAGCCAGTCTCGCGGCCATGGTCGCGTACTTGATCACGTCCAGATGGGTGTGCACCACATCCGGGCCCTCCCGTCGGATAATATCGGTTAGCTTGGGCACCATTGACAAATCAAGGCCAAGTTTTTTGTCAAGGTACACAATTCGAATTCCCGCTTCCTCCATACGTCGGGCGATGGGTGTCCGCTCAGCGTAAAGGCTGACCACAAAGACCTCTTGCCCCGCGCTTTTCAGGGCGTAGGTCAGATTTTCGCACATGATCTCCGCCCCGCCGAAGCAGAAATAGGGAATGACCTGCATGATTTTCATAGCGTTTCCTCAGAAATAGCAATCAGAAATTGCCTTTTTGTAAGCATCCGCGTCGTTGATGGCATCAAACTTCCGTCTGGCATTTTCCGCTAAGAATTCGCGGTGGGCAGGGTCGGTGAAGATTTTCAGAAGATCCTTTGCCATCTGCTCATCGTCGTCTGTCAGATAGCCGCTGACGCCGTCCTCCAGCAGATCCTTCATGCCGTCAGAGGGAGTGCTGACCACCGGGGTGCCAAGGTACATGGCTTCCAGCGCGCACATGGGCGTGCCCTCCCAGCGGGAGGTGAGAATCATGGCCTTGCTGTCCGCCACCATCTTAATCGGATTGCTCTGGAAGCCCAGAAAATGAACGTTTTCCTGAATATTCAGGCTTTCGCACAGGGCCTGCACTTCTTCCAGCAGCTCGCCGGTGCCCACGATGGCCACCTTCAAATCGGGTTTCTCTTCTTTCAGACGGGCGCACAGCCGCATCAGCCGCTGGGGATCCTTCTGGAAGGTCAGGCGGCCCACATAGATCATATCGTAGTCATAGGTGTTGGGATCGCTTTCCTTCTTATCGGAAATCTGCTGGGTGTCGATGATATTATACAATACGCTGCTCTTTTTCGCGAACAGCTTATGGAACGCGTAGCCGTCAAAGGAGCTTTGGGACACCCAGAGAATGTGCTTTGCCTTAAAGCCCGCCAGCAAGTAGCCCACGGTCTTCGGGGACAGTCCCCGGGCATCGTAGGCGTTATTGTGGACGTGAGAAACCAGCGGAATGTTCCCGCAGCACAGAGCGCTGAAAAAGCCTGCCCGCATATCATGGGCGTGGATCAGATCGGGCTTCTGCTCCCGGATCACCCGGCTCAGCTCGGAGACGCTCATCTTCTTCATGGGAAGATACTTAACACCCTGTTCAGCGAGCATCTGCGCCACGATTTCACTCTCCGGGCTGGTATAGACCATATCGATTTCGCCCCGGAAGGACTTGATGATCTGGCAGACCACCTTCTCCGCGCCGGAGTAGATGCGGGAATTGAGAACGTGCAATACTTTCATGGTCAATCTCCCTGTTTTGACAATTCTTCGGCAGCTTCCCGCATATTCAGGCTGCGCATTCCGTAGGTTTCTTTCAGTTCCTCATAGTAAGAGAAGATTTCTTCCAGCTGTTTCAGGTGTTCCTCCGTATGGACACCCACGTTGTGGGGGTGCCACCACAGATGGAAGGTCAGGCCGTTTTTCGCCGCGTGGAGCATCTGGCCCTTGATCCGGCGGATTTTCAGGCCTTCCAGCGGCAAATGGGGCTTGATAGGACGGTACATCCGGGAGCCGGTGAGATTCCAGATCCCACCCTCGCATTTGGGCGTATAGCCCCCCTGCCCCGTCAGCGGCAGGTACATATCCAGGGTTCGCAGCACCTTGAAGAGAAGGCCGCTTTTCACCTTATTGTAAATCCAGTCGTTTTCCTCGTCCCGGTAGGCGGTGAAGCCTGTCTGACGGAGGATTTCCGTATATTCCGGCTCGCACTGGTTTCTGGGCAGAATCACAGAGGTCAGGTCATAGCCATGGTCGTTGGCAATGGCCTTTGCCGCCGCCAAATCCGCCGCGAACTCCTCCGGGGTCTGCCCAGCTTCCCGGCAGTAGTAGTGGCTGAAGGTGTGGCTGCCGATCTCCTGCCCCGGAACGGCAGCAATCTGTTTTAACAGGGAGGAACCGAAAAAGCAGGGGGCGTCCTCTTCTGTTTTTCCGATTTTGTCGAATTCCGGGTAAGGATTCAGGTCGCCATTGGCATAGCCCGGTTTCTTCTCCGGGAAATAGCGGCAAGCCTCGTCATAGTTCTCGGCAAAGAGAAAGCCCACGGCGGCCCAGGTGGCGTGAATGCCGTGCTTCTGGAACAGCTCCAGAAGCTTCGGGATGGCCTTTCTGCCGCCCAGCACATTGGCCTGGTATTTTTCCAGAGGGCAGACATCCAGCATCCCCCAGAACAGCTCAAAATCCAGCGAAACAATCAGCGTTCCGGGCATCCTTATCTCCCCTCTCCAAAGTAGATTTCCCTCATCCGGGCGTGGATGGTTTTTTCATCAAACAGCAGCGACCGCTCTGCCGCGGCCTGCCCCAGCATCCTTCGCTTCTCCGGGTCGGCGTACAGCTTGGGCAGCATATCCGCCAGAGCTTCCGGGGTGTTTTCGCAGAACAGGCCCGACACGCCATCCTCAATCAGATCGGTATTGCCCCGGATTTTCGTGCAGATAATGGACATACCGCTGCTCATGGCCTCCATCAACGCAACGGACAGCCCCTCCCGGAAGGTCATGAATACGAACTGGTCGCAGCAGCGGTACCATTCCGGCGCATCGGTGCGGTATCCGAGGAAATGGACGTGATCGGAAATTCCCAGCTCGGCGGCGCTTTTTTCCAGGGACTGCCACATCTCTCCCCGACCAACAATCAGGTAGTGCATGTGGGCAAATTCCGGCCGATCCTTCAAGGCGGCAAGGGCTTTGAGCACGGTAATGTGGTTCTTATTGGGCGTCATTTCCGCCACGGTGAGCATCAGGAAATCCGCGTCGGTAAAGCCCAGAGATGCCCGCTTTGCCTGTCGGTCAACCTCCAGATTGCGGAATTTTCCCGTATCAATACCCACACCAGGAACATATTCAATGCGCTTGGCGGGAAGCCGCTTCTGCGCTCGGGCGTAATCCTCCCGGTTGATGGTAATGAGCACATCCGTCACCGGGGCCAGCAGCCGCTCGGGCGGATAGAACAGCAGCCAGTATTGCGCCGGCGCGCCGGTGAAAAAGTGGAAGCCGTGGGCCGTGTAGATCACCCTCGTCCCCAGCTTCCGGGCATCCAGCGCCGCCAGCCGGGCAATCAGGGCGCCAACAGGGGTATGACAGTGGATGATGTCATAATCTTCCCGGTCGATGATTTCCTTGAGCATTTTGTAGGCCTGCAAATTCTTTGGCTTCCAAGGCATCCGCTCAAAGGGAATATCATAGTATTGATCACAATATGGAATCACGCAGTCAGCCGGATTTTCATAGTCATTTCGAGAGGCTACAGCCGTTTCCCATCCAGCCTGCTGAAACAGCTTTAGATACGGAATATGAAACTGCATGATGTGGGTCTTTACCACCGTCGCCACAAACAGAACTTTTTTCTTCATATGCCTGCGCCTCTCATTGAAAAAATGGTCACAATTTCAGTTGTATTATACATCTTTTCCTATGGAATTGCAAGCACAAGTAAAGCGGCCGGGCTTTGGTAAGCCCGGCCGCGCAGGATCAAATCAATACTTTCCGACGGCTGATGCGCAGCAGCATAAAAATGCCCAGCACCGCCCCCAAAGGCCAGCGAATAAACCAGGCATCCGGCAGCAGAAGCACGACAGCCAGAACAGCGCAGAACCCCAAGGCGTATCCTCCCCACAGCTTCACAGGGAAGGGATAGTCTCCCAGCCGTCTGGAATAAACATGGTGCAATACCAGCTGCAGGCCATGGGAAGCCAGTGTCGCCACTGCCGCGCCTGCCATGCCGATGGTCTTGATGAACACGAAGTTCAGCACCAGATTCATTAGCGATGAGGAAACGGTAATCACCGCCACCGCCTTGGGCCTCTTGTGGTAATACTCAAAATTCACCGGGAAGGTGCACAGGAAGTTTACATAATACGCCGCCGTAAACAGGGGGATCACCATGGTCGCCACCCAGAATTCCTTCGGTGCGTACACATGATATACCTCCGGCGCCAGCAGCATAAAGCCGCAGGCGAGAATCGTGAAGACTTCCAGAAAATTCCGGGATTTCTCCAGCAGCGACTCCCGTCCCCCTGTTTTCATATCTTCAAAGAAATACGCGCACCAGATGTTATTCAGGGCCTGAAACAGGATGAACAGGAAATTCGCGAACCCCCAGGCATTGCCGTAGTAGCCCACAGCAGCGGTATTCATCAGGGCATTGAGCATCAGCGAATCCATCTGATTGAGAATCAGGTCGGACAGGTTGTGAAACACCGCGGGCAGAGCCAGCACCAGGCAGAATTTCCAGTACTCCCGGCAATAAAAGGTCTTTCCTCGGAGCAGAATTCCGATGCAGACCGCCGTACCCACGACGCCATAGGAAAGGGAATTGGCAATCACCCGGCCCACATACCGGGTCTCATAGGGCATTTGCAGAATCAGGACGACTGCCAGCGCCAGCGGCACCAACGTCATCACTAAGGACAGAATCATATTCCATCCGGCACGGAATTCGTAGACATTTTTCTTGTTCAGAAACTCCACGCAGAAGTTGCCGAAGGCCTGAAACAGCAGCAGAAAAATCAGCACGGGCGTCAGATTCAGCAGGGAGGAAACAGGTCTCAGGAACAGCAGCACGATTCCCGTGCACATCCCAAAGAACAGCACCGACAGGGTCATGGCTGAGGACTGATAACCCTTCTGCGCCTCCTCCGGGTATTCAACCCGGGCATTGGCCAGCGTGGTCTGGGTTTGCAGAGAAAACAATATGGTCACGATGCTGACGGAGATATTGTACAGCTTCAGCGATCCATAGCCGCTGCCGCCCAGCAGCCGGGCAAACAGCATCCCCGTAAAAAAGGCAGAGCCTTTCAGAACCACGGTGCTGAGAATATTGAAAAAAGCAATACGGTTTCGTTGTTTCATGAATTCTCCAAATCAGTCCTTATGGAACAGCGGACGCAGAACATGATAGAGATTTACGATCAGAAGGAGATCCGTCACCCGCTGCTGCTTTGTCAGCCAGGGGCAGGTCAGAATAAACCGCCAATGCTTCGAAAGCGCCCGGCGGGCATCGCGGTACTCCTTGCGGTAAGTCTTTCGCATCTCTGTGGGCGCATGATCAAGGCGCAGAAGCAGGTGATACAAGGAGTGCACCCGCAGAAATTCAGCCTGGGGGGCGATAGCAGGATGATTCTTCCGAATATCCTCCAAAATACCCGCGGTATGCTGGGAATAATGGAAGGTTTTCCCCGAAATTTTCGCCCCCTTGGAAATACTGCCGGAGCGGTGGAAATAGTTGTAAAGCGGCTTGTCGCAGAGGACGGCCCGGTGGGCTTTCAGCGCCAGCCGGTAGGTCACCGGCACATCCTCACAGGTTTTTCCTTCCGGGTAACGAATGCCGTCGAACAGTTCCCGGCGGTAGAGCTTATCGCAGGCGCTGGAATCGCAGTGATCCCACAGAAAGATTCTGCCCGCCAGTTCTTCCCCAGTGATACACTCCTGCCTCTTTGGACACAAGCCGATGGTTTTCCTGCCCGTGTCGCCATCCACATCGTAACGCCCGGCGCATACAAGCTGCGCCTCATTGCGCTCCATCAGCGCCAGCATCTGGGCGTACATTTCCGGCTCGATCCAGTCGTCGCTGTCCACAAAGCCCAAGTACTGCCCGTTTGATACGTCCAGTCCCGCGTTTCGGGCGCTGCTGAGGCCTCCGTTTTTCTTATGAATCACCCGGATTCTGGGGTCTTTTTCCGCATAAGCGTCGCAGATTTCGCCGGAAGCATCGGTGGAGCCGTCATCTATCAGAAGAATTTCCAAATTCTGATAGGTCTGGGTCAAAACAGAGTCCACACACCGGGGAAGCCAGGCCGCCACGTTGTACACAGGCACGATAACGCTGATCAGCGGATTTTGCTCCATGGTTACCTCTCCTTCCCAGACAAAAGCCGGTAAATATCCATCAAATCCTTCATATTTTGCTCGGGGTCATGGGTCTTGCGCGCCCGGGTTCTCGCCGCCGCGCCCATTGCTTCCGCCTGATTCTCCATGGAAAACACCCGGCAGATGCCCTCAGCCATCGCGGCAGGATTCACCGGGGCGCAGAGGATGCCCTCCTGACTCCCAATCAGGCTGGAAACGCCGCCTACCTCCGCCGCCACACAGGGCAGGCCCAGAAGCATGGCTTCTCCCAGCGCGTTGGGAGAATTCTCCATGGTGGAGCAGAGCACAAATACATTGGCGTCCAGATAGGCCTGTTTCATGTCCTGTGCCGACAGATGGCCCAGAAAATGGACCGCGCCGTCAAGCCGGTTCCGTTTTACCAGATGGCGCAGGTATTTTTCATACCCATTCTGACGGGCAAGGCTTTTGATATCTCCAGCAAGGAATGATCTGCCCGTGACGGCAATTTCCGTATCCGGGTATTCCTTACGAACAATGGCCAGCGCTTCCAGCAAGATATGAAAGCCCTTCACAGGATAAGCGCAGCTGGAAGCGAAAATACGATGCTTTCGGCAGCGGCTGTACGCCCACTGATCGGTATAGAATACGTCCCGAAGCGTCTCATCGCAATGGTGATAGGTGATATTGGGATTGATGTTCAGCGCGTTTGCCTGATCCCAGTCTGTACGGCCAATGACGTGGGTCAGCTTGCGAAGGGCCTCAATTTCCAATTCTCCCCGCTGGGTGTACTGTTTCTGCTGCGCAAGAATACTGTCATGGCGCATGATGTCCCGGATCGTTCGGCTGCGCAGCGCGCTTGCGGGAATACCATCAGTATAGTGGGGCGCGATGCGGCAGCACAGTCCCTGAATACTGGCAGCCATGCGGGGAAGCATCCCCTCTTTTTCCGCGGCGTTGACCATGGCAAGGGCATGATGGTATTCAACGCCCCAGCTGTGAATCACATCCGGCTGGAATGTGCGCAGCTGCTGCCTGAATTCTTCCTCCAGTTCGGTCCGATAGATATGGGCCGGGGTCTCCGGCACCGGGGCATAACTGCACCTTCCGTCGATCTGACCCGGAACGCCGCTGCCACGATACAGAATTCGCAGGGTGATCCCCTGATTCAGCAGATCCTGCAGCACATGGTCAAGCCAATTGACCTGGCTTTCCTGTTTGCCGCTGAGCGCGGAACGAACCACCCCGGGCGCGTTATTGCACAGCCAGAGCACCTTCATACCCATTCTCCTTCTATCCATGTTCCGGCGCGTTGCCGATTTTTCTGGCGGGATTTCCCGCCCAGATTTCCCCGGCAGGTACATTTTTCGTCACCACGGAGCCGGCACCAATGATCGCCCGCTGTCCGATAGTCACGCCCTTGAGGATGATTGTATTCGCTCCCACAAAAACATCGTCGCCGATGGTGACCGGCCTGGTAATCGGAATGTCGATCTGATGGCCCTTGCCCCGCTTCTCATAATCGAGGGAGTGGGCATCCGAATCCATGATCTTCACACCGCCGCCCAGCAGCACACGGTTTCCAATGGTCACCCGCTCCCTGCAGGAGATGGCAGTGCCGGACATGCCCACGTCATCGCCGATTTCCAGGCAGCCCCCGGGAACGTTAAAAACCGTTTTCGGGTAACAACCCATGCCGGGGTTGGCGCTTTCCTTGGAATTGATCAGCACGTTTTTGCCGATGCGAATCCTTCCCCTGCCATAGAGGCCCATTACCCCGTGGAAGCGGATAGATTTATCGAAAATCACTTTTTTTCTGCGCAAAAGGAACAAATTCAGCATTCTTTCCCAGAGGTAAATCATTTTTAGCAGAATGCCTCTCATTTGCGAATCCGCTCCTTCCAGTCGTACAGGGTCTGTATGGTCTTAAAATAGTATTTACTGCATTTCGGGCTTTTGGACAGGGCTACCCGCAACTTCTGGAAGGTCAGCGCCATCAGAAGCTTATATTTGAGCTGCTCACTTTTGGGATAGTAGGTATCGAGAAGCCGCTGCTGATCCGCCCGGTTGCGCTCTTTGTACTTATCGCTGGCGCTTTCCCCGCCGCCCTGATAGTCCGCAATCACCGTGTCCAGATACTTTGGCTCCACCTTTTTCTCGCAGACCAGATGCCACAGAGTCTCCCGGTCAGCCAGAATGGGATAGGACAGGTCATAGGGGCGGTTTTTCAGCACATCCGCCCGGTAAACCGTGGCCTGATGGCAGATCATGGTGCGGTAGCAGGTCATCCGGGTCAGCTGCTTCGGATAGGCCCGCACCTGCCCGGTCATTCGGTCAAAGCATTTACCATAGTACAGCGGCTCCCGATCTTCTCCAATGCCTTCCGCGATTTCCTGAAGCGCATCGGCGCTGTAAAACCAGTCGCCGCAGTTCATGAAGATCAGATAATCTCCCCTGGCCTCCCCGACGCCCTGATTCATGGCGTCGTAGATGCCGGTATCCTTTTTGATCACTACCCGGATTCTGGGGTCGTTGGGGAGTTTTTCGATACTTCCGTCCTGAGAACCGCCGTCTTTGACTATCATTTCAAAATTCTCATAGGTCTGACCCAACGTGCGTGCCACCGTGTCAAGGAGTCCCTGACCGGCGTTGAGACACACGGTAATGATGCTGAAGCGAATCATGAACCTACTCCTTTTCCTGCACAAGGGTCAAATGAACCTCGGCCATCTTTTCAATGGTATAGCCCTGAATCTTTCGCAGAGACGCCCGGCCCATGGCTTCCATGTCGGACGAGAGCACCCTGTTCAGGCCATCGCTTAGTGCGTCGGCGTCTTCAATCGGGACAAGGCAGCCATTGACGCCCTCCTCCACCAGTTCCATCCCCGCCACACACTGATCGGTGGTGACCACCGGCAGGCCGAAGGCCATGGCCTCATTGACCACAAGTCCCCAGATGTCCTCCCGGGTAGGCAGGCAGAACACATCCGCCGCCTGATAAAGCTGCGCCAACTGCTCCCGGGTGCGGAAGCCCCAGAAATGGACTTTTTTCTCAAGCTCCAGCTCCTGCCGCAGCTTTGTATAGCGTTCGTCTGCCTCGCCGCCCACAATGTAGATGCCCACGTCGCTGGGTAGCTTTTTTGCCGCGCGCAGCAGTACATCAAAGCCCTTGCGGTAGATGAACTGACCCACAGCAAGGATCATCCTGTCTTCCGGGATGCCTAAGTCCTTTCGCAGATTCTTCTTTTCCTCACTTGTGGGAATATCCGGCAGAATATCCCGCTCAAAAAAGGAAGAGAAGGGGTATTCCACCACTCGTTTGGGGTCGGCGCCGTAATGGGTCAGGAAATGAGTGGGGTATTGGCCCGTGGTGAGCCAGCCGCTGGGAAGCCGTACCAGAAAGCGTTTGATCTGATAACGCAATCCCCTGCTCTCCCGGATCAGTCCGCCGTCAATTTCCATGTAGAAGGGAATACCGAGAAGCCGCATCCACAGCATGGCAAGAATGGCCGTGGGTGAGGAATAGCCCGCCACAATGATGGCGTCATAGTCCCGTTTCAGCCACCGAAGGACACTGAAACACAGGGTTCTTCTGCCCTTGCCAATGGCGCCGCTGAGCTGGATGCCCTGAAAGCCGCCCCGCCCTTCCTCAAACCACTTTTCATCCCGGTGAGAGAGGGTTCCCCGGCGGTCGGAATACAGCACCGTGACCTGCGCCGACTTGCCCAATTCGTCAAAGAAACGAACCCGGTAAGGTGAGGCGTAATTTGTCAGAAACAGGATCCGTTTCATAGGCTCACATCCTTTATTCTCCAAAATCAATTTCAACAATCTGATGCCGGTTCTCCCGGCTGCCCTCCGGCGGAGGTGTCATGTAATCACCATAATGGTTGGTCAAATAGGCGTCATAGTCCCCGGGCCCGGGGAAGGTCACGCCCTCGAAGGTGTAGAGTGCCAGATTCTCGCACCACTCCTGCCGGAAAAAGGTCGGTCTGGGCCGCCCGCTCTGCTCCAGCACCACGCCGCTCTCCGGGAAGGACACCGCCAAGGCATCGTAGGCACGGGCCAGCTCCCTGTGGGAGATAAACAGCGCTTTCAGCTGATAATAGAGGTAGCCAAGTCGCTTTTTCCAGACAATTCTGTCCTGCTCCATCCATGGCTGATAGCCGCACTTCATCAGCATCATCCGGGCCATGGAGGTCAGCCTGCGCACCAGCGCCTGCTGCTGCTCTTGATCGGCAGGGGCGTTGTCAAAGGGAAAAATGTCTATATAGAAGCCTTTTTCCCGCATTTTTGTATTCTTTTTACTTTCCCGATACACGGTATTGCGCTTCATCACCTTGGCAAAGGGCAGGCCGTAGCCAGAGTCGGTGTTCCAGACCTCCAGACAGTATTCCGGCTTCAGCGCCTTGGGGGCAACCCGGCAGAATTTCTCATAGTCCGCCCGGAGCATGCCCATATCCATATCGTCGTCCCAGGGAATGAAGCCCTGATGGCGCACGGCGCCCAGGAAGGTGCCGTCGGAGAGAAAATAGCGAATGTCGTTTTCCTCGCAGACCCGCTTGATCTCCACAGCGATCTCAAGAAGGGTCAGCTGAACCTTGCGCAGAAGCTCCTGTTCCATTTATGCCTCCTTTTTGCGTAGCACCGGCAGCCCCCGCTCCACCAGAGCCATACAGGGAAACAGCCAGAAAAACACATCGGCAATCAGATTCTGGGTATTGAAGGACATGAGAAAAATCAGCAGGAGCAGCAAATTTATAAACACATTCCGCTCCTTTTTCCAAAGCAGCGCGACCCATGTGGCCAGGTGGAGCAGGCCGCCGAACACGCCGGTAATGGCAAAAAGGATCAGGGTAGAGCTGGTATTGTGGTTGGTTCCGTGGAGCACCGGGGCGATTTTCGACCCCAGCAGCGGATGGTCAAGGAACATCCGCAGGTCGGTGATCAAGGCGCTTCCCCGGTCAACGGAGGAATCGGAGGCTGTCGTCAGACGCACGAACATATCGTAAAACTCATAAAGCGGAGAATAGACGAACTCCGGCTTCCGCGCCTCGACAATCACCGCAATCACCACTGCCACAGCCCCAGCGATGCAGCCGATTAGAGCCCAGCGGCCCAGCTTGGTGCGGTAGTATTTTTTGTCCAGATAGACAAACACCGCGAACAGGCCCAGCTCCGCAAAGCCGCCGATGGAGTAGGTGGAGATCATGGTCACCGTCAACGCGATGGTGAAAATCCACCGAACACCCTCCCTTTCCCAGCGCACCCGGTAAATGTTCAGGTACAGCCCCAGCAGCAGGAAGAACTGATAGACGCCCGGTTCCCGGAAAATGCCGAAATTTCGGTGCCAGTAGCGGTGATCCACCGCGAAACACAGACCGTAGTCAAAGAACACCATGTCCGCGTCGTTGGTCACGGACTTTGGGTGAGGAAAGATGCCCATATAGCCAAGCTTGCGCAGTACATAGGTGGCAATCAGGGCGTATACGCTCAAAGCGGTCAAAATCACCACATAGGATTTGGCCACCCGGCTGATATCCGTGAAAAAAGTAAGAAAAACGGCAAAAATCAGGCACAGCAGCATGCTGAAATACATGATCTGCCAGTCCCGTTTCAGCACCATCACCCCAACAAAAAACAAGGCAAGGGCAAGAATCAGAAAAAGTCTTCTATCCGTCAGAATCTGCCCCAGCTTCCGGCGGTTGTAAATCAGGAAAACCACGCCCAAAAGGCCCATAAGCGCCAGCATCAGAAACTGGGACTGATAAAATCCCAGCTTTACCGAGGTAATCAGTGTATCCCTGGCCAGCAGCAGCATGGCAAACAGATAAAGGCCGAATGCGGCGCCTGTCCAGCGGTTTTTCGGAAACGGGTACTGCTTCACTTGGTGTCCTCCCCTGTCAATTTCAAAATGGCATCTTTCAGATGCTCCGCCCCCCGGGGGACGGCAATTCCGCCATACAGATTGGCAACCTCTTGGCAGGCGGTGTCCTGATAGACCACCGTCTTACAGCCGCAGCAGCAGGCTTCCAGCACCGTCATGCCAAAGGTCTCCTCGGTGCTGGGGCAGACAAACACATCCGCCTCGGAATAGGCCTGCACCAGCTGATGAACATTGTTCGTCCTGGGCAAGCCCAATATCTCACCGGGCAGCGCGGCAAGCTGTTGTTGGTTCAGTCCAATCAGAACGATTCTGAATCGGTCATCCAGCAGTTTGCTCAGGGCGATAAAATCCTTTAGCCCCTTCCGTTCTTCCCAGACACTGGCTACACCCAGAATAACGAACTTGCCTTCCA
Source organism: Clostridiales bacterium (assembly GCA_022786995.1). Lineage (GTDB taxonomy): Bacteria > Bacillota > Clostridia > Oscillospirales > Oscillospiraceae > Faecousia. The sequence continues at coordinate 51,555 of JALFUW010000073.1, read as the reverse complement.
AGCCGTTTTTCAGGCGAAAATCCCCAGGGGTTGGCTTGAATACGGATTTATCCACCTGATTGTAAATGACCTCCACCGGGTAGTCCTTAAGAAAACTCTGCTTCACCCGGCTTTCCAGCCAGTGAGAGGGCACCGTCAGGGTTAAGTCAGGAATCCCGGTGAACAGCGCCTTTTTCCGCTCAAAATTTCTGCGGCTGCCATCCAGAAGAAGGCTTTCTGGATATGTGCGTTTCTGTGGACAGTCGTGGCAGCCGGTTTTCCATTTTTCGCAGCGCACATAGTCAAAATATGTGCAATGCCCGGTAAAGGCCCAGCAATCGTGGAGGGTCCAGATGATCTTTTTCCCACAGGTGCGAAGATAGCCGAACAATTCCCCAATGTGGATGTAATAGCCGTGGACATTGTGCAGCCAGATCACATCCGGGTCGAATTCCCTGACCCATTTCAGGAAGGCAATGGTTGCCCGGCGGGAGCCGAAGCCGCTGTTATCCAGCACCCGGCTTTCCAGCGCGTGGCAGTTTACGGCAAAATCAGAGCCGATTTTCACCGTTTGAATATCGTCGCAGCCGGTGATCATTCGTCCGTAGGCGAGGACGCAGGTGTGTCCCTGCCCATTCAGCTCCCGGCACTTGTCTGCCGCGATGCGGCCCGTGCTGCCGTAGCCCGCCACGGTGTTGATGAACAGGTACTTCACCTGCCTCACCTCCTGAAAATCAATACTTCCGCCAGACCATCTTGTCCACCACGCCGGTGTAGGACTGGATGATCTTCACCACCTTGGTGGACACATTTTCCTCAATATAATCCGGCACAGGAATGCCATAATCGCCGTTTTTGTTCATCTCCACGGCGGTGTCCACCGCCTGAAGCAGATGCCCTTCGTCAATGCCCGCCAGCACAAAGCAGCCCTTGTCCAGCGCCTCGGGCCGTTCCGTGGAGGTGCGGATGCACACCGCCGGGAAGGGATGGCCCACAGAGGTAAAGAAGCTGCTCTCCTCCGGCAGGGTGCCGGAATCAGAGACCACCGCGAAGGCGTTCATTTGCAGGCAGTTGTAGTCATGGAAGCCCAGGGGCGTGCTCTGAATCACCCGCTTATCAAGCACGAAACCAGTGGATTCCAGCCGTTTCTTGGAGCGAGGGTGGCAGGAATAGAGAATGGGCATATCGTACTTCTCCGCCATGGCGTTGATGGCGTTAAAAAGGGAGAAGAAATTTTTCTCTGTATCAATGTTCTCCTCCCGGTGGGCGGAGAGGAGGATATAGCGGCCCTTCTCCAGGCCCAGCCGTGCATGGACATCGGACGCTTCAATCGCCGAGAGGTTGGCATGGAGCACCTCCGCCATGGGAGAGCCGGTGACGTAGGTGCGTTCCTTGGGCAGACCGCAGTCGTGAAGGTATTTCCGGGCGTGCTCGGAGTAGGCCAGATTCACGTCGGAGATGATGTCCACAATCCGTCGGTTGGTCTCCTCCGGCAGGCACTCGTCCTTGCAGCGGTTGCCCGCCTCCATGTGGAAGATGGGAATATGCAGCCGCTTGGCAGGGATGGCGGAAAGGCAGGAGTTGGTGTCACCAAGAATCAGCATGGCGTCAGGCTTTGTCTGGGCCATCAGCTTGTAGGAGCAGTTGATGATGTTGCCCACGGTGGCGCCCAAGTCGTCACCCACCGCATTCATGTACACCTCCGGGTCTTTTAGCCCCAAATCCCGGAAGAAAATGCCGTTCAGGTTATAGTCGTAGTTCTGCCCCGTGTGGGCCAGAATGCAGTCAAAGTAGGTGCGGCATTTCTTGATGACCGCCGCCAGCCGGATGATCTCCGGGCGGGTACCCACGATGATCAGCAGCTTCAGTTTGCCGTTATTCTGAAAAGAAATATCGGAATAGTCCAGCTTCATTTCCATTACTCTACCACCTCAAAGAATGTGTCGGGGTGCTTTGGGTCAAAGCGCTCGTTGGCCCACATCAGGGTCACAAGGTTCTCTGTCTGAGACAGATTGATAATGTTGTGGGTATAGCCGGGGAGCATGTGAATCGCCTGGATTTTGTCCCCGGATACTTCAAAATTCAGCACTTCCTCCGTGCCGATCTTCCGCTGCTGAATGAGGCCGCGGCCTGCCACCACAATGAAGAATTCCCACTTGGTGTGGTGCCAGTGCTGGCCCTTGGTGATGCCGGGTCCCGAAATATTCACGCTGAACTGACCGCAGTTTGCGGTTTTCAGCAGCTCCGTAAAGCTGCCCCGGGCATCCTCGTTCATTTTCAGGGAGAAGATGGCCTTTTCTTGCGGCAGATAGGAAAGATAAGTGGAATACAGCTTTTTGGCAAAGCTCCCCTCGGGAATCTCCGGCATGAGCAGAGTCTGGGGCTGCGCCTTAAAGCTATCCAAAAGGGACACAATTTCCCCCAGCGTGACCCTGTGGGACACGGGCGCGGCGCAGTAGCGTCCGTCCTCTTTCAGCACGGTGGTCAGGCTCTCAAATTCGCAGTGGTGCTCCTTCCCTTCCAGCGCATCCAGCATCTCCGTCACCAGGTCGTCAATATACAGCATTTCCAGCTCCACCGCCGGGTCGCTGACGGAAATGGGCAGATCGTGGGCGTAGTTGTGGCAGAAGGTGGCTACCACGCTGTTGTAATTGGGACGGCACCACTTGCCGAACAAATTGGGGAAGCGGTACACCAGCACCTTCGCCCCGGTTTCCTCGCCGTAGCGGAAGAACAGCTCCTCCCCTGCCTTCTTGGAAAGACCGTAGCCGCCTTCCGCGTAGCGGCCCACCAAGGTTGCCTGAATGGAAGACGACAGCATGACGGGGCAGGTGTTGTGATACTTTTTCAGGGTATCCAGCAAGGTGGAAGCAAAGCCAAAATTGCCCTCCATGAATTCTTCCTGTTCCTTGGGGCGGTTCACGCCGGCAAGGTTAAACACAAAGTCCGCCTTCTCGCAGGCTTCCTCCAGAAGCGCCGCCGGAGAATCCTTGTCATAGAGGTAAAGCTCGCCGATGGTGAGGCCCGGTCGGGTACGATCCGTACCGTTTTGCAGGCAGTGAAGAGCCGCGCTCAGGTTCTTTCCCACAAAGCCCGCCGCTCCGGTGATCAGGATATTCATGGTCTTCCTCCTTCAATGTTCCTTCTTCTGTGCTTCCAGTTCCTCCCGAATGTAAGAAAGCGCCAGCAGCTTCTGCTTGACCTGCTCTACATCCAGAAGCTGGGTGTTATTGGAATTAAACTCCGTCAGGACGTTGCGCTCCACGTCGCCCACCCGGAAATATTTGTCGTAATTTAGATCCCGCTTGTCACAGGGCACACGGTAGAAGTCGCCCAAATCAATGGCATGGGCGCACTCCTCGTTGGTCAGCAATGTTTCGTACATCTTTTCGCCGTGGCGAATGCCGATGACCTTGATCTCGTGACCGGGATGGAACAGCTCCGTCACCGCCTGGGCAAGGGTTGCGATGGTACAGGCCGGAGCCTTCTGCACCAGAATATCACCGCTGGTGCCGTGCTCAAAGGCGAACAAAACCAAGTCCACCGCTTCCTCCAGGCTCATGATGAACCGGGTCATGTTGGGCTCCGTGATGGTGATGGGATTGCCCGCCCGGATCTGGTCGATCCACAGGGGGATAACGCTGCCCCGGGAGCACATGACGTTGCCGTAGCGGGTACAGCAGATTTTAGTGGCCTCGGGGGAAACGGTGCGGGATTTTGCCACGATGACCTTCTCCATCATGGCCTTGGAGGTACCCATGGCGTTGACCGGGTAGGCGGCCTTGTCGGTGGACAGGCAGATGACGGTCTTGACCCCCGCCTCAATGGCGGCGGTCAGTACATTGTCCGTGCCCACCACGTTGGTCTTCACCGCTTCCATGGGGAAGAACTCGCAGGATGGCACCTGCTTTAATGCGGCGGCGTGGAAAATATAGTCAACCCCGTGCATGGCGTTTTTCACCGACTGGATGTCCCGGACGTCACCGATGAAAAACTTGATCTTGTTGGCGACTTCCGGCAACTTTGCCTGGAACTCATGGCGCATATCGTCCTGCTTTTTCTCGTCCCGGGAAAAAATGCGGATTTCACCGATATCCGTGTCCAGAAACCGATTCAGTACCGCGTTGCCGAAGGAGCCGGTACCGCCGGTGATCATCAGGGTCTTGTTTGCAAAAATACTCATATTCTTCTCTCCTATTTCTGTTCCAGAAGCTCCCGGAACAGGGAAACATACTGACTTGTACAGATTTCTTCCGTATATTTCGTCTCATAAAGCCCACGGCAGATCTTTCGCATCTGCCCTACTGTTTCCGGGTCGGCCTTCATTTCCCGGATGTGCCGGGCAAGGCGTTTTCCCTCCCCGTTTCGGACCCATCGGCCCGCGCCGCGCTCAATATCGCTGACAATATCGCCTTCGTCCATCACCGCAAGCAGCGGAATGCCCTGCATCATGTAGCTGTAGGTTTTGCTGGGAACGCACAGGCCTGTAGCCCCCTGAACCAGTGTCACCAGCGCGCAGTCACTTATCGCAAGGGCGTTCTGGAAATCCTGTCCGTGAAGAAAGGGGTAGATGGCGATATTCTCAATGCCCTCCGCCTGTACGGTCTCCTTGAGGGCTTCCATTTTGTTGCCGTGTCCGGCGAACAGGAAGAACACGTCCTCTCCCCGCAACTCCCGTACCGCTTCCAAGAGGGTCTTCATATCCTGCATGGTGCCCATGTTGCCGAAATAGGCCACGGTAAAGCGGCCCTTCGTCACCTGCCGGAAAGGATTGTTTTCCCGGTTGGGCGTAACGGTGCCGTGATCGGCGTACCAGTTGGGAATCACCCGGACGGCCTGTTCGGGATAGTCGCGATGTCCTAAAATATAGGATTTCATTTCGCTGGACAGGGCCACAATGCGATCCGCCCTGCGGCAGATGCAGCGGTTGATGTGATTCATCAGCCGGCAGATGGGATTTCCCTCCCCCAGGGTCTTCGTGACCGTAGCCACCTCGGGGTACAGGTCGTAGGCCACAAAAATCAGCTTTGTGCCGAACAGCGCCTTTGCCCAGGATGCGATCCAAGGCAGAATCGGCGGGTTGGAATAGACCACGACAGAGCGGTAAATGCGCAGCTTCGGAAGATTCAGCAGCACCATGAAGGTAAAGGAAAAATAATTGACGATGCGCCCGAGAAAGCCGGAACGATCCAGCTGGATGTACTTGAGGCGGTGGATGTGGATGCCCTCCACTGTCTCGTCTGCGGGAATGTGGTCACCATCCAGATATTCTCTGGGGTAGCCGCACAGCACGTCCACGGAGTAGCCCGCCTTGCGCAAAGCTTTCGCCGTATCAAAGGGCAGCTGGGCAGAGGAGATATACTCCGGGTAGAAAAACTGGCATGCAAATAAAATGTCCTTTTTCCGCTTCACTTGCACCCCTCCGTCTCGGCAATGGACTCATCAAAGGATTTGATGCAGTAGTTTTTAGGGTAGTCGCTTAGGCTGCGGTCATAGCACAGGCTGCCGAATGCCTTATCCACCATGCCTGTCATGGGACGCAGCAGCTTCAGCGCCCAGCCAAAGCCCCGCACCATCAGGATGCCCCGGCCATCGGCGTGAGCAATGCGGTTTACCATATCGGAGGTGCAGACGTATTCCTCGTTCTGGGGGCAGAACAGGCCGTCGGCTCCGTCCTCCACCAGCAGGCGGATCAGTTCGCATAAATTGTCGATATACAGCATAGAGCGCTGATTTTCCACCAAGGGAAATACAGGAAGCTTCTTTGCCAGCTTCGCCAGGGTCTGATAGTTCCCCTTGCAGCCCCTGCCGTAGATCATGGGCGGGCGCAGTATGACGACCTGAAAGTGTTCGTCCCGCAGGGCGGCAAGGTCTTCCTCCGCTTTTGCCTTGCTGATACCATAGTTATCAACGGGGTGAAGGGGGGTGTCCTTTGTAATGGTGATGACCTTGCCCACCGGGGCATGAAGGCCGTAGACACTCTCTGAGCTGAGGAACAGGAACTGGCCTACGCCCTCGCGCTTTGCCTTTTCGGCGACCTCCACCGTCAGACGGTGGTTTACCCGGTCATACAGCTCCGCCTGAGAAGGGTCATCCTTGGATTGCGGCTGGTGTACAATGCCCGCGGCATGAAGGATCGCGTCGAAGCCCGCAAAAGAACACTGCCGCCAGTCCTCCCCTCTCAGACTGATCGCTTCCACCTGATAGCTTTCCGGCCATTGCTTCAAATACGCCTTCACATGGCTGCCGATGAAGCTGCTGCCGCCGGTAATCAGAATCCGCTTCATTGCTTCTTTTTCTCCTTTTCCAGCTGACCCGTTCCGCCTTCTACCACGCCGTCGGATTTCAGTACCGAGAAAATCGTGCCGAAAAAACACTTGCAGTCAAAGAGGAAGCCCATTTTTTCTACATATTCTCCATCAAAACGGGCCTTTACGTCGATCGGCAGCTCATCCCGGCCATTGATCTGCGCCCAGCCGGTCAGACCTGGGCGCACATCATTGGCGCCGTACTTGTCCCGCTCCGCGATCAGATCGAACTGATTCCACAGGGCAGGCCGGGGGCCGATTATGGACATTTTACCCGTGAAAATCTGAAAAATCTGGGGAAGTTCGTCAAGGGAGGTCTTTCGCAGAACCTTTCCCACCCGGGTAATATACTGCTCCGGGTTTTCCAGCAGGTGGGTGGGCACATCCTTGGGGGTGCTGCACTTCATGGTGCGGAATTTCAGAATCTCAAAGTGGGTCTTATGGATGCCCACCCGCTTCTGCCGGAAGAACACCGGGCCGGGATCATCCAGTTTAATTGTGATAGCAATGAGAAGGTACACAGGGGACAGCACCACAATGGCGCAGCCGGAGAGAATCAGATCCAGCAGCCGTTTTCCAAATTTCAGATACATCAATATTCCCCTTTTCCTGTCACACTTCCAGCTTCTGCTTATAGGTTTGCACGATTTCCGCCACAATATCCTTGATGTTGCTGACTTCTGCCCTACAGGCTTTATCCAGCCGTTCCAACTGCTGGCGGAACTGCTCGTCATCCATTTCAATGGGTTTGCCAATGTGAATCAGCCGATTGGCCGTATCCTGCATTCCCTCTTCTTTCATGAGCAGCTCCTCGTAGAGCTTCTCGCCGGGACGCAGGCCGGTATACACGACCTTAATATCCACATCCGGCTCAAAGCCGCTCAGACGGATCATGTTCCGGGCCATGGTATCAATTTTCACCGGCTCACCCATATCCAGCACAAAAATCTCGCCGCCTCTGGCGTAGTAGCCCGCCTGAAGCACCAGACTGACCGCTTCGGGAATGGTCATAAAATAGCGGATGATGTCGGGATGGGTTACGGTCACCGGGCCGCCCTCCTCAATCTGCTTCTTGAACAGCGGAATCACGCTGCCGTTGCTGCCCAGAACGTTACCGAAGCGCACGGCGACAAACTCGGTCTTTGACTCCCGGTTCATCATCTGCACCACCATCTCACACAGCCGCTTGGAGGCGCCCATGATATTGGTGGGGTTCACCGCCTTGTCCGTGGAAATCAGCACAAACCGCTTTACGCCATATTTCGCTGCGGCCTTAGCCAGCTTGTAAGTCCCGAAGACATTATTTTTGATGGCTTCGTTGGGGCTGTCCTCCATCAGGGGCACATGCTTGTGGGCCGCTGCGTGAAAAATCAGATCCGGCCTGTATTTCCCAACCACATATTCCACCCGGTTGGTATTGCGCACGGAACCGATGAGCACCTGCAAATCGAGGTCGGGATAATTCCGCTTCAGTTCCTGCTGAATGTCGTAAGCGCTGTTCTCGTAAATCTCAAAAATGATCAGCATTTTCGGCCCCGCGCCGGCAATCTGGCGGCACAGTTCGCTGCCAATGCTTCCACCGCCGCCGGTGACCAGAACCACCTTGCCGTGGATATATTCAAAAATCTCCTCCAGATTCACCTGTATGGGATCCCGGCCCAGCAAATCCTGAGGATCCACACGACGCAGCTTGCTGACGCTGACATCGCCGTTGACCATCTGAAAAATCCCCGGCAGAAGCTGCACCTCGCAGCCGGTGGTAGAGCAGATGTCCAGGATTTCTTTCCGGGTCTTTGCGCTGCAGCTGGGGATGGCAAAGATGATCTTGCTGATTTTATACTGCTTCACCATTTCGGGTATTTCATAACGTCCGCCGACGATGGGTGCGCCGCACAGACGTTTATTGCGCTTGACCGGGTTATCATCAATCACGCAGGACAGGTGATCCTTGACAAAGTCACTGTTGTTGAATTCCAGCGCCAGCGCCCGGCCCGCGTCTCCCGCGCCGATGAGCATGACATTTTTTACGCCGGAAGCGTGGGTCATATGGCTGATTCTCTTTTGCGCCGTCCGCAGAAGACGGTAGGAAAACCGAATGGCAACCGTGCACAGGAAGCTGATCAGATATCCCACCACCATGCTGGCGCGGGGCATCAAAGAACCGTCAAAATGGAACAGCGCCACACCGATGATCGCAAGAATCAGATAGGCGCCGATGATGCGAAACACTTCGGAAGTGCTGACAAAAGCCCAAATGCTGCTGTACAGCCGAAAGCAGGCAAACACCAGGATCGTAATGGCACACCAGGGTCCGATGGCAGACAGAAAGCCCGCCATATGCACCCCGCGAATGTCCTGAAAAGAAAAATCGTAGCGAAACCACAGCCCCAGAAAATAGGCGCATATCGTGGCAACGACATCCAGCGCCATAATCATCAGCACTTTGGTCAGCACCGTCTTATTCAGAAAACCCGGTCTTCCGATTTTCATTTCCATTCTCCCTTTAACCCGCCGGCAAAGCTGCTGGCATCCCTATTTTCTGCATAGTTCTTAGTATTATAACACATTGTGCCAAATAGGGCAAGCAATAGTTAATCTGAACGCGGATTGATTCAAAAGCGGTGATGATGTCACGGTCTTTTCCCGGAATATGGATATACTATAACAAAACAGAAACCAAGGAGGCTTTGCCATGTCCGCTCAATCGACGAACGCGATTGCCAAACACTTTGATATGGTCATTCTCGGCGGAGGGCCCGCCGGGCTCACCGCCGCTCTGTACGCCGCCCGGGCAGGATTCTCCGTGGTGGTACTGGAGCAGCTGTCTGCCGGCGGGCAGATGGCGCTGAGCCACCAGATTGACAATTATCCCGGCTTTGAAAATGGCATAGACGGCGTTACGCTGTCCCAGAAAATGGAAGCGCAGGCCCTGCATTTTGGTGCGCTGACAAAGCGGGCAGAGGTTCAATCCGTCGATTTGATGTCTGATCCCAAGGTGATTCGAACCAGCGAAGGGGTTTACTGCGGAAAAACCGTGGTGGTTGCCACAGGCGCGGTGCCAAGAGCTTTGGGACTGCCGGAGGAACAGGCCTTCATCGGACGGGGCCTTCACTACTGCGCAGCCTGCGACGGAATGTTCTATCGTGGAAAGACCGTTGTGGTGGTGGGCGGCGGCAACAGCGCCGCGGCGGACGCTCTGCTTCTGAGCCGTATCGCGGAAAAAGTGATTCTCGTTCACCGCAGAGATACCCTGCGGGCAGAAAACATCTATCGCGAATCGCTGCAAAACGCGGAAAATGTGGAATTCCGATGGAACAGTGAGGTGAGACAGCTTCTGCACGGGGATGCGCTCACAGGTGTCCGCATCCGGGACAAGCTCAGCGGTCTGGAAGAAGAAATACCCTGCGATGGGGTTTTTGTCAGCATCGGGCGGCGCCCGGCAACGGAACTGTTGGAAGGCCAGCTGAAGCTGGACGATTCCAAGTATGTAATTGCGGATGAATCCACTGCCACCAACATTCCGGGGGTTTTCGCCGCTGGCGATGTGCGCGCCAAAGGAGTACGCCAGATTGTCACCGCCGTGGCAGACGGCGCTGTTGCCGCGCACATGGCGGAAAGCTGGCTGGCGGATCGGGAGGGTTAGGCCATACAGTATCTGGTTTCATTTCTTGATGGCTTTTCCGTCTTTTTCTCCCCCTGCCTTCTGACCATGTTTTTCATCTATGCAGCCTACTTTGCAGGCGGCGGTCAGCGCGGTATCCAGAAAACAGTCCGCTGTGCCCTTGGATTTATCGTTGGGGCTGCGGTGGTATTCGTGTCAATTGGTTCCTTTCCCGCGTACACCGGCAGGCTGCTGCGGCACCAGCGGACGGTCAATTGGATTTGCGGCAGCATCGTCACGGTTTTCGGCCTGAACACCCTGGGCCTGTTCCGCCGGAATCTGCTTTCCAGCGGCAGCCGGGTTCTGGACGCTCAGGATATGACATTTTTCTCCGCAGCCCTGTTCGGTATCCTCTTGGCATCTGTCATGATGCCCGGTACAGCAGGGGGTTATGCCTTCTGTGCCGTTGCCGGGGCGGCGACATATGTTCTGGGACTGGGGATTCCTTTCCTGATCAGCGCCGTTTTCATCGACTGGCTGAAGGGCGTCTCCAGCTGGGTGAAAGGGCATTCCCGGGCAATCAATCTGCTCAGCGGAAGCATTCTGATCCTCGCTGGCCTGCTGATGGCTTCGGGAATTCTGGGGCGATTGCTTGGGTATATGCGGCAGAATTTACACTAAAGAAAGGCTCAGGATTCGCCGAAGCGATCTTCCTGAGCCTGATGCAAAATACCCATAGGCATTGGCGGCAAACCACGACACATGAACGGCCCCAGCGCATGGGAATTTACTTGAAAACCGATATGCACATTACAGATAAATGATGATCACACCCGTAAGCATCCCGACGACTGTCGCGGCAGCGGGCAGCTTGGAGCGCCACATAAGGATGGCTTCCGGCATCAGTTCGCCGAAGACAACGTACAGCATAGCGCCGGAGGCAAAGCTCAGAGACAGTGCCAGCGCGGTAGGCCCCATGGCACCCACAGTAAAGCCCAGCAGCGCTCCCAGCACCGTCGGAAAACCCGTGAGCGCTGTGACAAGCACGGAACGGGGTTTCGGCATTCCGCCGGAAATCAAAGGCACCGCCACCGCCATGCCCTCGGGGATGTTGTGCAGTCCGATGACCACCGCCATGGTCAGGCCGCCCCGATTCAGCAGGGACTGCGCCGCCGTCCGGGCGAAGGACGCACCGATGACCATGCCCTCAGGCACATTGTGCAGGGCAATGGCCGCTGCCATCACCAATCCCGCCAGGAACAGGCCGCTGCGGGGCTGACGCCCCTCCCGGTGCTCCTTCAGATGGTTGGCATGGGTCAGTTCTTCCAGCGAATCCGCGGTTTTGGGATGGTTCTCATCAATGTGGTCAATCTCGTGGTTGGTTTGGTGGTCAATCCAGGCGTTCAGCACCGCGATCACGATATAGCCGATGAGGACACCCGTCACCACCAGCCCCACGTCATTGCTCAGATCCTCCGGGTGCAGGGCCTCGGTCAGCAGGTCAAAGCAGACCACGCTGGTCATGACCCCTGCGGCGAAGGACAGCAGCAGACTGACGGTTTTGCTGGAATCCTTGCGGAACAAGCAGGACAGCAGCCCGCCCATTCCCGTGCCGCCCATACCGGCAAGGGCGGTTATACCGATCACACTCCAAATCATATCTCTATGGCCCCCTTGTGTTAGCCTATGATAACTATTTTGTATATGGTATCACACCGCAATACGACTGTCAATTCGCTTTTTGCCATAATTTCCCCGGAATTCTACAGCTTCTGCCGCCAAAATCACAACAGAAAAAGGCGCCCCGCCCGCCATTGTGACGGGTGGGACGCGGTCGATTGATTATTCGATGAAAATGGACGTGCTGGCGGGCAGCTCTCTGCGTTCCGTCTTGGGTACGGACAGCTTCAGAATGCCGTCCTCATACTTGGCACCGATCTCCTCGGGGCGAACATTCTCACCCACATAGAAGCTCCGGCTGCAAACACCGGCGTAACGCTCCCGGCGAATATACTTGCCGTTTTCGTCGCTCTGATCCCTATCCAGTCCCTTGGACGCGCCGATGGTCAGGTAGCCGTCCTTCAAATCCACGGTAATCTCGTCCTTCTTGAAGCCGGGCAAGTCAACATCCAGCTCATAGGTATTGTCCTTTTCCCGGACATCGGTCTTCATCAGGCGATCGGCGTGTTTCCCGTACAGAGGGTCATTTCCCCGGGCGGCAGGCATCACACCAAAGGGGTCAGCAAAGAAATCATCGAACAGGTTTTCACCAAAAATGCCAGGCAACATAAGTCATTCCTCCATTCAATCTGTCGTGGGCGTCTGACGGAATGTCGGGCGTAGGCGAACTACTGTTACCTTCCTGTTCCTCTTTCAAGGAACGCCTTTATTATAGCACCAATTTTAGCACTGTCAAGGCTAGAGTGCTAAAGTTCACAAAGCATCTTATGTTTGTTCACAGTTTCTGCGAAAATTACACGCCAAACAGGAATTGTCCCGCCGCGATGACCACAGGGAGACTGATTGCAAAGGAAATGGTGGAAAACAGCACCGACCGGGCGCACAGCTCCGGGCGGGTATCCGTCTGGATGGAATAGATGGTGGTCAGCGTGGCGCAGGGGCAGGCCAGATACACCAGCACGCACAGCTTGTCCTTTGCATCCATGGGCACCGCCATCAGCACCAGCATAGCCAGCGCCGGAATCAGGAAATTCCGCAGCGCCATCACCAGATACACCGCCCCCTCCCGGAAAATGTCCAGCAGATCATTCTCCGACAGCATAACGCCGATGATGATGAGAGACAACGGCGTAATCATGCTGCCGATGCTGCTGACCACGGTCTGCACCGGCCCGGGCCAGTGGATTCCCAGCGCCAGCATGGCGAGCAGAGCAAAGGTGGCTATGGTGGGCACGGTGAGGATCGCTTTCAGATTGATTTTCCCCCCGGTAAACAGCGGCAGCTGCACCGTGAAAAACAGCACGTTAAAAGCAATCAGCGCCGCGCAGTTATAGAGCACGGCGATTTCCCCGAACAGCGCCTGACACAGGGGCAGGCCCAGAAAGGTGCAGTTTGGAAAGGAAATCAGGCTGGTGAACGCGGCTCTGAATTTTTCCTCCGCATGAAGCAACCGGGTCAGCAAAAGGCTTCCGGCCATGGCGCCGCCCATGATCAGAAAGGATACGCCCAACGCGATGCCCAGGTTGCGGAAGCCCTCCCCGCCAATCTCCATGCTGGCAGCGGACAAAATCGTAAAGGGCAGAATCAGGCCGGAGCAAAGCTGGGTCAGATATTTGCGCTGGTCGGGATTGATGATATTCAGCTTCCCTGCCCCAACGCCAACGGCTACATAGCAGAAAATGACAATGATCTGCTGTAATACCAATTGCATCGACATTGCCTATACTCCTCGTCAGCCCTTCTCCGGGAAGGGAATGACCTGCAAATCCTTTGGATAGTGATTGAGAACCTCGCAGCCATCCTCCGTAATGAGCACCAGATCCTCGATGCGAACGCCGATGTTCTCCTCGGGAATGTAGATGCCCGGTTCCACGGAGAAGCACTGGCCCGGACGGATGATCGCCTGGTTGACAGCGGATACGTCCCCTGCCTCGTGAACCTCCAGACCGATGGAATGCCCGGTACGGTGGGTGAAGTATTTGCCAAAGCCCTTTTCCTCGATGTAGCCCCGGGCGGCGTTATCCACGTCGCACATCCGATTGCCGGGCTTTGCGGCAGCGATTCCGCGGAGGTTGGCTTCCCGCACGATTTCATAGATTTCCCGCTGCCGCTGGGACACGGTGCCAAGGAACACCGTCCGGGTCATGTCGGAGCAGTAATCACCCTTCAGGCCGCCGATGTCCAATACAACACAGTCCCCGAATTTCCCCCGGGAAGCGTCCGGCTCATGGTGAGGATCTGCGGCATTTCCAGCGAAGGCCGTAATCGGCTCAAAGGAGAAGCCCTCGCAGCCCGCATCGGTGTAGAGCTTCAGCAAAATGTCCTTCAGCTCCAGTTCCGTATGGTCTTCGCTCAAAGCACCGACAAGTTTTTCCATAACTGCGTCATTGAGCTTAGAAGCAACGCGCATTCTCTCCTGCTCGTCAGGGGTTTTGATCTGCCGCACGCCGTCGACGATGGCTGAGCTGTTTACATAACAGCCGGCGGCATTCAATTCCTGAAGCCGTAGCAGGAACCGGGCGGGCCAGTTCTTATCAACGGCAACAGGGGCGTCTTTCTCCATAAAACGGCTGAGGATTTCCACCCCATCCTGGGTATCGTTGTAATACTGAATCTCCACGCCCAGATCCTTTGTCTGGCGGAACAGATCGTTGACCAGCAGTCTGTGATTCCCATCCTTGTTCAGATACAGAACCAGCAGACGCTCGCCGGGACGAATCCAAGCGCCGGTCAGGTAGAAAATCACCGCCGGATCGGAAATGATCATCTGGGGAATCCACTTCTCTTCCATGGCGGAGAGAACCGCGTTCAATTTTTGCTTATCCATAGATCGTACCTCTTTTTCTAAAACGCGCCGCCCGGCGTCGGGCGGCGCATATTAATTATCGGTCTTCCCGGAAATAAGGGACGCCCAGGCTCTCAGGGGGCTGGTTGTCCCGTTTGTTGCGCATGCTGGTGAGCACCAGCACCAGGATCGTGACGATGTAAGGAAGCATTTTATATAGCTCCTTCACCGCCAGGTTGGTGCCCGTGGGAATGAACAGATACAGGATATACAGGCCGCCGAAGAGAATGGAAGCCAGAATTCCCACATTGGGCCGCCAGATGGTGAAGATGACCAGGGCGATGGCCAGCCAGCCACGATCACCGAAAGCATCATTGGACCACACGCCGCAGGCGTAGTCCATGACATAGTACAATCCGCCCAAGCCCGCGATCATGCTGCCCAGGCAGGTAGCAACAAACTTATACCGGGCAATATCGATACCCGCCGCATCGGCGGTGGCAGGGCTTTCGCCCACAGCCCGCAGCTGAAGACCCACCCGGGTGCGCTTCAGGACATAGGAGGAAATCAGTGCAATGATGATCGCCGCGTAGGCAAGGAAGCCATAGGAGCAGAACAGCTTGCCGAAGACGCCCAGCTTGTCCGTAAAGGGCAGACTGCGGCTAAAATAGGCGCTGGTGGCGGACAGGGCGATGGAGGGCACCTCGCTGCCGGTGAGTTTAATCAGGGAGCCGCCGAAGAAGTTACCGAAGCCCACGCCGAAGGTGGTCATGGCAAGGCCCGTCACGTTCTGGTTGGCCCGGAGGGTCACCGTCAGGAAGCAGTACAGAAGGCCCATGAGCAGAGATCCGATCAGGCAGCACAGGACAGGAATCGCAACTGCCAGAAAGCCATTCATATTGCCGCTCTGTTCATAGAAGAAGGCGCCGATGACGCCGCAGATGCCGCCAACATACATGATACCGGGGATACCAAGGTTCAGGTTGCCGGACTTTTCCGTTAAGGTTTCGCCGGTGGCGCCCAGCAGCAGCGGGATGCCCTGCATGACGGCCCGGGGGAAGAAAGAAACAAAATCAAACATGATCCTCAGCCCTCCTTCTTGGTGTGCTTCAGGAAGCTCAGACGGTAGCTGATGAAGAACTCGCTGCCGATGATGAAGAACAGAATAATGCCGGTGAGAATGTCACCAAAGGAGTGGTTCAGGCCGTAGATGGTGGAAATCTCGCTGGCGCCACGGCTCAGGAACACCAGCAAAAAGCTGGTAAACACCATGATGAGCGGATTGAACTTGGCAAGCCACGCCACCATGACCGCCGTGAAGCCTCTGCCGCCGGCAATGGTGGTGGTGATGGTGTGATCGGTGCCGCCCACCAGCAGCAGACCCGCCAGACCGCAGATGCCGCCGGAAATCAGCATGGTGCGCACGATGACCCGGCCCACGTTGATGCCTACATAGCGGGCCGTCCGCTCGCTTTCGCCTACGACCGCTATCTCATAGCCCTGCTTGGAGCGGGAGAGGTAGAAGTACATGAGGATGGTCAGGACAGCCACAATGACGATATTCAGCAGGTACTTGTAGCTGCCGATCTGAGGCAGCCAACCGGCCTGGGTGGTCTGGTTGATAATGCCGATTTTGCCGGCGCCCTTGGGCACCTCCCAGACGATGACAAAGAAGGCAACCAGCTGGGTGGCGACATAGTTCATCATCAGGGTGAACAGGGTCTCGTTGGTGTTCCACTTTGCCTTGCAGATGGCGGGGATGGCGCCCCAGATAGCCCCCGCCGCAATGCTGGCAAGAATCATAATCACGATCAGCAGCCAGTTGGGGAGCTTGTCTCCCAGCAGAATCATGCAGGCCGCGGTGGCAAGGCCGCCGATGAGCACCTGACCCTCACCGCCGATGTTCCAGAAGCGCATCTTGAAAGCCGGAGTCACCGCCAGAGAAACACACAAAAGAATTGCCAGATTCTGGCCCAGAATCCAGGTCTTTCGAGCGGTGCCGAAGGCGCCGGTGAACATGGTGGCGTAAACGCCGATGGGGTTCAGGCCGGTGAGGGCGGTGGTCACAACGCCGCAGACCACCAGCGCCAGCACAATCGCCGCGCCACGGATGGCCCAGGCCCCATACCAGGGCAGGGTGGAACGTTTGGAAATATGCACGATGGGTGCTTTGCTCTGTTTACGCATTCTTCTTACCTCCCAGCCGTGTCATCATCATGCCCACATCGGGCTTGGATGCGCCCCGGCCTTCCACGATGCCGCTGACCTTTCCGCCGCACAGCACCAGAATTCGGTCGCACAGCTCCAGCAGCACGTCCAGATCCTCGCCCACATAGACCACCGCCACGCCGGCCTTCTTCTGCTGGTTAATGAGGTCGTAAATGGTATAGGAGGCGTTGATATCCAGTCCCCGGACGGCATAGGCCGTCAGCAGTACGCTGGGGGCGGAGGCAATTTCACGACCCACCAGCACCTTCTGGACGTTGCCGCCGGACAGACGGCGCACCGGGGTGGTGACACCGGGGGTCACAACGTCCAGGTCTTTGACCACCTTTTCCGCCAGTTTCCGGGGATTCTTTCTATCGGTAAAGAAGGACTTGCCCTTGCGGAAGGAGCGGAGCATCATATTGTCCGTCAAGTCCATGCTGCCGACCAATCCCATGCCCAGCCGGTCCTCCGGCACAAAGGACAGGCAAACACCCATGTCCGCAATGCTTAGCGGGTCCTTGCCCACCAGTTCTTCCCGGGTGCCGTCGTCTTCCACATAGCAGATGCTGCCGGACTCGGCAGGCTGCAAGCCCGCGATGGCCTCCAGCAGTTCCTTCTGTCCGCAGCCGGAAATACCGGCAACACCCAAAATTTCGCCGCTGTTGATGGTGAAGCTCACGTCCTCCAGCTTGAGAGTACCCTCCATGTCCCGGACGGTGAGGTTTTTGACCTCCACCCGGGGCTGAGGGTTCACCGGGTCGGGACGCTCAATGTTCAGCGTCACAGGCCGGCCCACCATCATGTTGGTCATTTCCTGAGCGTTGGTCTTTTTGGTGAGCATATCGCCCACGAACTGACCGTGGCGCAGAATGGCCACCCGATCGGAAAGCTCCTCCACCTCGTGCATCTTATGGGTGATGATCACGATGGCCTTGCCGGCGTCCCGCATATTCCGCAGAACGGCGAACAGCTTCTCTGTCTCCTGAGGGGTCAGAACGGCGGTAGGCTCGTCCAGAATCAGGATATCCGCGCCCCGGTAGAGAACCTTCACGATCTCCACCGTCTGCTTCTGGGAGACGGACATATTGTAGATCTTCTGATAGGGGTCCACCTCAAAGCCGTAGGTGTCGCAGATGGCCTTGACCTTTTTCGCCACCTCGTCCATATTGAGCCGCCCCGGCTCTTTCAGACCCAGAACGATATTTTCCGCGGCAGTGAGCACATCCACCAGCTTGAAATGCTGATGAATCATACCGATGCCGTAGCCGAAAGCGTCTCTGGGAGAGCGGATCACCGCCTCCTGGCCGTTGATGAAGATCTGGCCCTCGTCCGGGAAGTAGATGCCGGAGAGCATGTTCATGAGGGTTGTCTTACCGCTGCCGTTTTCTCCCAGTAGCGCCAGAATCTCCCCCTTGTAAATGTCCAGCCACACCCGGTCGTTGGCAAGGACGGGGCCGAAGCGTTTGGTGATGTCCCGCATTTGCACTGCGGCGGTTTTATTTTCCAAAAGGCTCACGCTCCTTTATGATTTCCATGTTACAAAGGGCAGCGCGGCGAAGATTTCACTGCGCTGCCCTTTGCAGCAGAGAATGGGAAGCCCCAAAGCGGGGCCTCCCAGAATCTCAAACAGATTAGAATGCGGTATCCAGCAGGGTGATGCCGTCGATCTTCAGGTCAAAGTAGGGCGCGGAGCGCTTGGCGGACTCGTTGAAGTAGCCGTTCTCCACAACCTCGGTATCGCCGGTGTAGGCAGGATCGGTGTCCACGTCGGCCATGTAAGAGGTAACGTTGCCGTTGGCATCGACGGTCATGGTGGGAGTCACATTGTCACCGCTGACGGTGAAGGTGGTGGTGTCGAAGACGTGCAGCTTGCCGGACTCGATGTCAGCCTTGACCTCGGCAACCTTGTCGGCGGTGCCGGCGGCGGCAGCCTGCTCGTTGATGTCGGTCAGCACAACGGAGCCGGTGGCGATGGTGCCGGTCCAGTCGGCGGCAATGGCCTCACCGTTCTGAACGCACTTCACAACGTACTCATAGTAAGGAGCCCAGTTGATGCGGGAAGAAACGATGAAGGTGTTGGGGCAGGCAGCAACAGTGGAGCCGTTGTAGGAAACGTTGGGCACACCGGCAGTCTCGCAGGCAGTGGGAGCGCCCATGGAGTCGGCGTGCTGAGAGACCAGCTTGGCGCCGCCGGCGATCAGCTTGTTGGCGCCTTCCTTCTCGGCGGTCTCGTCATACCAGGAACCGGTGAAGGTCACGTCCATGGTCACGCTGGGGCAGACGGACTTGGCGCCCAGATAGAAGCTGGTGTAGCCGGAAACCACCTCGGCATAGGTGAAAGCACCCACATAGCCCATCTTGGCTTCCTCAGCGGTAAACTGGCCGGCCTCGATCATCTCGTTCAGCTTCAGACCGGCAGCCACACCGGCCAGATACCGGCCCTCGTAGATAGCGGCGAAGGCGTTGTGGTAGTTGCTCAGGCCCTGAGTGTGGGCCTTGGTGCCGGTGGCATGGCAGAACTGAACCTCGGGGAACTCCATGGCAGCCTGGATCAGGTAGTCCTCATGGCCGAAGGAGTCGGCGAAGATGATGTTGCAGCCGGCATCGGCCAGCTCGCAGGCGGCGTCATAGCACTCCTGACCCTCGGGGATGTTGGTACGGAAAATGTACTGATCCTCGGTCAGGCCCAGAGCGGCGCAGGCTTCCTTGGCGCCGTTCATGAAGTTCAGGTCGTAGGTGGAGTTCTCGTCGTGCAGGAAGATGAAGCCCAGCTTCACATCGGCGGCAGCGGCGGGAGCATCGGCAGCGGGAGCCTCAGTAGCGGGAGCCTCAGCGGCAGGCGCGGCGGCTGCGGTCTCGGCAGGGGCAGCGGTCTTGCCGCCGCAGGCAGCAAGGCTCAGAACCATCACCAGAACCAGAGCCAGTGAAAGAATCTTGTTCATGTTCTTATTCCTCCTAATTTTTCTGTGTATGCGCATTCTCTTTAACAGAGAACAACCCTTCCCGGCAAAAAAAACCGCGGAAAGAATCGTACAAAGTGCATGTTAATCCAAAATTCACAATTTGTCAACACAGCCAAACAGTATTCCAACTTTTTTTCGGTTTTTCACAAAAAAGCGCCACCTTTCAACTTGTTTTTTGCCGAGGATTCAAAAGGCTCCCCTTGCGGGGAGCCTGATTGGTTATAATTTCAGCATTCGGTAGCCAATGCCGATATGGGTCTGGATATACTGGGTATCCGTATTTCTTTCCAGCTTCTTGCGCAGGGTCGCCATGTGCACCCGCAGAGAGGCCATATCACTCTCCCAACAGCTGCCCCAGATCTTGTCAGTCAGGTAGGTGTGGGTCAGCACCTTGCCCACATTCTTGGCAAGCAGGCACAACAGCTTATACTCTGTTGGCGTCAGCTTCAGGACGGCTTCATCCATATAGGCGCAGCCAGCGCCATAGTCGATGGTCAGACTGCCATTGTGAAACACCGATTCCCCGGTTTTCCCCTCCAGCGCCGCCAGACGCCGCTGGGTCACCCGCAGCCGGGCCAGCAGCTCCGCCACAGAAAATGGCTTGGTCAGATAGTCGTCCGCCCCGGCATCCAGCGCAACGATTTTATCCGCATCCTCGCTGCGGGCGCTGATAACGATAATGGGCATCTGAGACCAGGAGCGGATACGCCCTATAACCTCCACCCCATCCATATCCGGCAGCCCCAAATCCAGCAGAACAATGTCCGGCTGCTGGGTAGATGCCGCAGCAATGGCGCTCTGCGCGTCGGCAGCGGTCAGATAGCGGTAGTCATTGGATTTTAAGGTGGTGGTAATGAGGTTGCGGACGGTTCCGTCGTCCTCTACCACCAGAATCAGGGGTTTATTCATGAACCTCCACCTCCCCGGATGGAATTGTAAAGGTAAACACGGTGCCTCCGGGCAGGTTGTCCGACACCCGAATCTCCCCGCCGTGGGCGGTGATGATGGATTTGCACAGGCCAAGGCCCAGTCCCAAACTGCGGCGACTGTCGGCGATGGGGTTGCTGCCGGTATAGAACATCTGAAAAATCCGCTCTTTTTCGTCGTCGGAAATACCGGGGCCGTCGTCCGCCACACTGACTACCGCCCAGCCGTTCTCCCCTTTTGTGGTAATTTCGATTTGGGAGCCAACCGGGGTATACTTGATGGCGTTGTCCACCAGATTGATGATCACCTGCACAATCAGCCGGGCATCGCACTTTGCCAGCAGCAGCTCGTCCTGATGGTGCACCGCAATGCGGTGCTCCGTTCGCTTCCGGCTGATGTGCTGCAAAGCCTCGGAAACCATCTCCTCCACCAGCTGGGGCTGGGTGTTCAGCTTCATGTGGCCTTCCTCGATCCGGGTCACCGCCAGCAGGTTTTCCACCAGATTGTAAAGCCACGCCGCATCATCGTAGATGTCACTGTACATCTGATTTCGGGTCTCTGGGGGCAGGCCTTCGCTGTCGGACAGCAGCATGCCGGCGTTGCCGGAGATCGCGGTCAGAGGCGTTCGAAGGTCATGGGAAATGGAACGCAGCAGATTGGAGCGGAGTTTTTCATTCTCCGCCAGCAGCTTAGCCTCCTCCTTCTCCCGGGCGTTGCGCATATTTTCCAGCGCCAGCGCGCACTCTCCCAGTATCGACAGCAAGACACTGTTTTCAAAGGCTTCCAGGGATTCCGAGCCTTCCATGACCACGCTGCCATAAACCTTAGCAGCCGTTTTGATCAGGTAGATGGTGGAATTCCTCTTCCCGCCGGTGGTGATGCCGGGATGCACCGTCAGCGCTCTGTCCGACAGCTTATGCAGCTGGGTCTGGGCCGCCCGGAAGATTTCCTCCTCCGTTGCAGCCTTTTGCAGCATCTGATTGGTCTCGAACAGCAGGTTGGTTCGGTAGGCTGCCCGGGTGGACTGCTTGACCTGGCTTTTGAGACGGTCCGTCAGGGTGCCCACAATCAGCGCCGCCACGATCATGATAAGAAAGGTCATAGGCGCGCCGTCCTCGTAAACCCGCAAGGAAAAGCGCGGACTGGTAAAGAAGAAGTTAAACACCACCACGCTGCCCAGCGCGGACAGAATATAGCTGCTGCGGGAAGAAGTGACCATGGAAGTCAGCAGCACCGCCAGCAAATATATTGCGATGATATTTGCCTCGGTAAAGCCCACCCTTGAAAAGGCATAGCCCATCAGCGTGGCAAGGCACAGAATCCCCAGCGATACGGCCCAGTCCCGCAAAAGACTGGGCAGGCTGGTTTTCTGTTTCGCCTTCTGCGTGCGATAAGCGCCGTCCACATAGGCATCCGGGATGATGTGGATATCCATGTTCGGGGCCATGGCGATGAGCTTTTCCGTCAGGGTGGGCTTGCTCCACGGATGTTTTCTTGCTACCGCACTTCTTCCGATGACGATTTTCGTCACCCCGGACAGTCTGGCATACTCCGCGATCTGGTAGGACACGTCGTCGCCGAACACCGTCTCCACCGCCGCGCCAAGGGATTGCGCCAGCTGAACATTGGCCCGAAGCCGTTCCCGGTCGGCAGCCGGCATAGCTTCATAGCTGGGGGTCTGGACGAACAGGGCTGTAAAGCTGCAATGGAAGGCCCTCGCCATGGTGGCGGCGGTACGGATGATTTTCGCATTGGACGGCGCTGACGACAGGCAGGCAAGAATATGCTCTTTGGGCTGCTCCATTTGGCCGCCTCCTCTCATTTTCCGCCATTATACCACAGCTTACGCAGGATTTCCACCGCTTTGCCGAAGACACCGCAGAAATGCCGCAGCACTGTCCGACTGCGCCCCGGTTTTCCAGACCACCCGGAGGGCAGTCTGTTCGTCAAGCGCAAGGACGCGGCTGCTCAGGCCCTGCGGCACATCGTCGTTTTCCGGCAGAAACCCAACCGCTGCCCGTCCTTCGAATACCGCCTCCGATACCGCCGGGTCGGTATGGAGCACCATTTCGGTTTCCGGGTCTTCGTGAGAGAACTCCGCCAGCAGGTGTGCCATCCCCTCCGCCATGGCGGGTTCGGCAAAGACCAGCGAGAGAATTTCCCGATCATCCTTTTCCTGTTGCCCCGCAAGAAAACCGTCTGCTTTTTTAAGGCTCAGCAGCAGATACACCTGCGCCGCCAAAAACACGATTATCGCCAGCACGGCCCACATAGCTGTCCCCCCTTTCAGAAGAAACCATCACTAGATTTTGAAGCATTTTTGCAGATCCTTGTACTTTCCCATGACCATCAGGGTCTTTTCCTCGGAAAGCGGGGTATCCGAGGTGATGAAAGCATTCAGCTTCTGGCCGGTCTTTACCGCCAGAATGTTGATGCCGTATTTTTTGCGGATATCCACCTGTCCCACGGTCTTTCCCAGCCAGGCCTTGGGGATGCTGACCTCAAAAATCGCGTGTTCCTTGTCGATTTCAATGTAATCGAGGATATGGTCGGCGCTGCACCGAATGGCCGTCCACCGGGCCAGCTGTTTTTCCGGGTACACCACTTCGTCGGCGCCGTTGCGCAGGAGAAACTTCTCCTGGACGTCCGTCGCCGCCCGGGACACCACCATCTTGGCCCCCAGTTCTTTTAGAAGCGAGGTGGTTTCCAAGGAGCTTTGGAAATCGTCTCCGATGGCGACAATGCAGACATCGTAATTGTCCACGCCCAGAGAACGCAGAAACTCCTCGTTGGTGCTGTCGCCGATCTGGGCGTTGGTGACATAGGGCAGGATCTGCTGTACTCTGTCTTCCTTGTGGTCTACCGCCATAACCTGATGGTTCAGCTCCCGCAGCTTCATGGCGATGTGCTTTCCGAATCGGCCCAAGCCGATGAGCATAATGGATTTCATAAGCGATCCTTCCTTTATCCGACTGTAATCTTCTCCAGGGGAAGCCTGGAGAGGGTATTTCGATTGGCGGGCAGGGTGGCAAAGATCAGGGTCAGTCCCCCCACTCTGCCGAAGAACATCAGCGCGATCAGCACCAGCCGGGAAACCGTGCCCAGTCCCGGGGTGATGCCCAGCGACAACCCCACCGTTCCAACCGCCGAGGCGCTTTCAAACAGGCAGGTCAGCAGCGGCAGGCCCTCTACCGCGCTGATGACCATACCGCCGGTAAGAAACAGTGTGATGTACATTAAAAACACAGTGACGGCGTTCTTCACCGTCTCATCCGCGATGCGCCGCCCAAAATACTGCCCATGGGGCCGTTTTCGAAAGACTGCCACGGAGCAGCAGAGCAGTACTGCCAGCGTGGTGGTCTTCATACCACCAGCCGTAGAACCGGGGCTGCCGCCAATGAGCATCAGCAGGCAGGTTACCATCTGCCCCACCTCACTCAGGCTGGTGAGATCCAGCGTGTTGAAGCCCGCCGTTCTCGGCGTTACCGCCTGAAACAGGGAACCCCAGAACCGCTGAGGAAACGGCAGTTCGTTAAATTCCAGAAAGTAAAAATAGAGGGTGGGCAGGGCAATCAGAATGCCTGTGACCGACAGGATCACCTTGCTCTGCATCCGATAGCGCTGAAAATGCAGCCCATTGCGGCGAATATCCTGCCATGTCAGAAAGCCGATGCCGCCAATGACGATCAGAAGCATCACCGTGATGTTCACCACCGGATTCTGGTTATAGGCCGTCAGAGAGGAAAAGGGCGCGTGTTTACCCATCAGGTCAAAGCCCGCGTTGCAGAAAGCGGAGACGGAGTGAAATACCGCCAGCCAGATCCCCCGCAGGCCCTGCTCCGGCACAAACACCGTCATCAGCACCAGTGCGCCCAAAAACTCAAAAAGGAAGATGCCCTTGAGAATAAACCCGGTGAAACGCACAATACCGCCCACCTGCGGCGCGGAAATGGCATCCTGCATGGTGCTGCGCTGCATCAGGGTGATCCGTTTTCCGGAAGCCATGGCCAGGGCAACGGCGACGGTCACAACACCCATGCCGCCAATCTGAATCAGCAGCAGAATCACCGCCTGACCAAAGGAAGACCAGTGGGTCGCCGTATCGTGCACGATGAGACCTGTGACGCAGACCGCCGAGGTGGAAGTGAACAGGCAATCAAGAAAGGGGGTGCTCACTCCCGCCGCCGCGGAAACCGGCAGTCTCAGCAGCAGCGCCCCCACCAGAATCGCCGCCAGAAAACCAAAAAGGATAATCTGTGAGGACGAAAGTTTTCGGTTACTGAAAGCCGCCCACATGGCCTGGCCTCCTTTTCTCCGTTGTTTTGACAATATCATAGAAGAATCAACATAAAAAGGGTGTTAAAGCAGACAGGCTGAATGTTAAGGTTTTGTAAAGATGCAAAAAACTTCCCGCCCTGCCGGACGGGAAGTCTTGTGTGATTGGGTCAGTCGATATAGAGGATTTTTCCTGCCTCAATGCCCTGAATGCCCAGGCCGGGGGCATCGGAGACCGTGATCTCCTTCTCGTTGAACACCGCGCCGCCGAGAATGGGATCCTCGCTGCACAGTACAGGGCCGTCCAGATCCACCTTGGTGATGACATTTTTGGCGCAGCTTAGATGCACGGCGGCGTTGACGGAAATTTTTGCTTCCAGCATACAGCCGATCATGCACTCCACGCCGAAAACCTCAGCGGCAGAGGCAATTTTCAGGGCGTTGTACAGACCGCCACACTTCATGAGCTTAATGTTAATCAGATCGGCAGCGCCCATTTTCATGATGGTCATGGCATCCTCAGGCGAGAACACCGCTTCGTCCGCCAGCACCGGCACAAAACTCCGCTCTGTGACGTACTTCAGGCCCTCATAGTCGTGGGCCTTGACAGGCTGCTCCACCAGCTCGATGTCCAGCCCCCGCTCCTGCATCCTGTTCAGGATTCTGACGGCTTCCTTGGGCTGCCAGGCCTGATTGGCGTCGATGCGGATGACCACGTCTTTGCCCACAGCCTCCCGGACTGCTGCCAGCCGGGCCACATCCAGCTCCGGGTTTACCCCCACCTTCATTTTCAGGCAGTCATAGCCCCGGCCAATGGCGATGAGGGCGTCTTTCGCCATGGTTTCCGGGTCGTTTACGGAAATGGTGATATCCGTCACGATTTGCTTGCGGGCGCCGCCCATGAGTTTATAAACAGGAATATTGTAGAGCTGGCCATACAGATCCCACAGTGCCATATCCACGGCGGCCTTGGCGCTGGTGTTGCCCACGATACTCTTCTGAACAGACTGCAGCAACGGCTCGAGCTCGTCCACCTCCCGGCCCACAATGGTCTTGGCAATGTGATCCTGAATGGCACCGATGATGGCCCCGGTGGTATCGCCGGTGATGGCTCCCGTGGGAGGCGCTTCACCATAGCCCACCGCGCCGCAGTCGGTGTGGATCTCAACAATCACGTCCTCCACGGAATTGACGGTGCGCAGTGCCGTCTTGAAGGGTGTGCGCAGGGGGACGGAAATCCGGCCCAGGCGAACCTTTGTAATTTTCATAAGGGTGCTCCTTCCTTATTTCGCCATTTCGTACATGGCGGCAGCAATCATCTGTGCGTTTTCCATCAGCCGGGAAACCTCGATGAATTCATCAGGCTTATGCTCCCGAACCTCATCGCCGGGAAAAATGGGGCCGAAGGCCACAATATTCGGCAAACTCTTGGCGTAGGTACCGCCGCCGATGGATTTTGGCCTATCATCCAGACCCGTCTGCTCCCGGTAGACCTTCATTAGGGTTTTCACCAATCGGCTATCCTCCGGGACATACAGCTTTTCCTTGTGCTGCTCGGCGGCTTTGGTAAACCCGGCGGCGGCAAATTTTGCGTCCAGAACCGGCGCGCAGTCAGTGTAGGATTTCGTCACAGGGTAACGGTAGTTGATCTTCATTTGCAGGCGGTCATTCTCAACCAGCAGCGTGCCCCAGTTCAGGGTCAGCCCGCCGGACACTGCATCCGACAGGGCAATTCCCGCCGACTTGCCGTCGGTCTCCATTCCCAGCGTTTCCGCAAGGAAGTGGATGGCTTCTCTGGTCTGGCCCTCCAAGGGCAGGGTATCCAGCGCCAGAATCAGCCGTCCGATGGCGTTTTCTCCCAGTTCCGGGGTGCTGCCATGGGCGTTGACGCCCTCGGCTTCCAGGAACAGACCATATTCCGTCGCCGTAAAGCGAAGCTTCGGCGCGTGAAGCAACGCCAGACGCTGCGCCAGTTCTTTGGAGCAGGCCAGCTTGGCACAGGCGGAGGACGGAACCACGTTGGGCGCCGTGCCGCCGTGGAGGGAAATCAGCCGCAGATCGCCAACCTGATCCATTTCCCGCTCGAAGGTTGCATTGATGATACCCTTTTCACCGTTGATCACCGGGTACTCACCGTCGGGGGTAAAGCCCATCACGGGAATCTCCCCATTGTGAGCAAGGTAATACTTCATATCGGCAGAGCCGCTTTCCTCGTTGCAGCCCCAGAGCACCCGGATCCGTCGGCGGATGGGCAGGCCGGAATCCCGCAGGGCCGCCAGCGCGAACAGGGCCGCGATGGCGGGGCCTTTGTCATCCATGGAGCCCCGGCCGAAAATCCGGCCGTCCCGGCTCTCGCCGCCCCAGGGGTCAAAGCTCCAATCATTCCCGGCAGGCACCACGTCCAGATGGCCCAGCACGGCAACCATTTCCTCGCCGGAGCCATACTCACACCAGCCCAGCTGGCCGTCCATATTCACGGTGGCAAAGCCCAGCGCTTCCGCCGCCGCCAGCACATGATCAAGGCTCCTTCGAACCTCCCTGCCATAGGGCATTCCCTCCTCAGGTTCCCCCTGAACGCTGGGAATCCGCAGGTTTTCCCGAAGGCACTGTAGCAGCGCCGGCTCCTGTCTTGTTACACATTCCGATAATTCCATCGCTGACCTCCCACATACCCTGTGCCCCTGATTTGGGGCGGAATCGCAGTAGAATTATGATACCAAATGCCCTGTAGCTTGTCAATGACTCATTCTGGCAGGATTCGCCTTTCCGGGGGCTATCCTGCCCGATATCCTTTTCCCTCCTGGGGATAATTCGTCAAACTCCACAAAGCATCAGCCCCAATCTGCACAGAAGCAACAAAAAACACCTCCCTCCACAGAAGGCATTGCCATGCCGCCGGAAGGATGGTACAATATTGGCACTCGAAACAGGGAGGTTTTCCGCTATGGACGAAACAAAACGAAATCGCCGCAACCTATGGATGTTCCCTCTGGGCACCGTGGGCCGGGACATGAGCTACGCGCTGTTTACCAACTTCCTTCTGACCTACATTCTGTTCACCCGGCAGCTGACGGCTGCCCAGCTTAGCGCCGTCACCGTCATCATGGTGGCAGCCCGGGTGTTTGACGGGTTGAATGACCCCATCATGGGCAATATCATCGAACGCACCCGCACCCGGTTCGGTAAGTTCAAGCCCTGGCTGGTCATTGGCATTGCGTCCACCTCCGCCGTGGTCACCGCCACCTTCAACACCTCCCTGCAGGGCTGGAGCTTCATCGTCTTCTTCGGCGTTATGTACTTCCTCCACTCCATCGCCTTCACTATGCACGACATCTCCTACTGGGGCATGGTGGCCGCCCTCAGCTCCGACGCGGATGCCCGGAACCAGTTCACCAGCCGGGCCACTCTCTGCGCCGGCATCGGCGGCACCCTGGCAGCCATGCTGATTCCCATGTTCACCACCGGCTCCATGGCGCTGGGTGGCAGCGCCATGACCGCCTACGGGCGCATTGCCCTGATTATCAGCATCATTGCGCCGCTGTTTTTGTGCTTCACCATCTTCGGCGTCAGGGAACAGCCCTCGAAACAGCCCCAGGCGCCCACCCCCATCAGCTTTCAGCGCATCTGGAAGACGATTGCCGGCAACGACCAGCTGCGCTGGATCGCCTTGGCCTTCCTGATTCACCAGATCGGCAACGGTCTGGCTGTGGGCGGTCTTGCGTCCACCTATGTGTATCTGGACTTCGGCTACAACGGCGGGCTGTACTCCATATTCAACACCCTGGGCATGATGGCTACCGCTGTTCTGATGGTCGCCTATCCCGCCATCAGCCGCCGTATTCACAGGAAACAGCTCATGAAGCGGATGCTTTGGATTTCCGCCGCCGGCTACGCTCTGACCATTCTCTCCGGCTTCCTGATCGGCAATTCCACCGCCCGGTTCTGGGCCATTACCTTCTTCAACATGTTCGCAAACTTCGGTCAGTACAGCTTCTACCTGATCATGATGATCTCCATTATCAATACGGTGGAATATAACGAATACCTCCACGGTGTCCGGGACGAGGCCATCATCACCTCCCTTCGGCCCTTCCTGACCAAGCTCGGCTCCGCTCTGGTTGTGGCTGTCACGTCTCTTTCCTACCTGGTGTGCCGGGTTACAGCCTGCACCAATCAGATTTCTCAGCTGGAAAACGCTGCCGCGCTGGGCGCCATTTCGGAAGCCCAAAAGCTGTCTTCCATCGAAAGCGTTCTTTCGACGGTTCAGCCCTGGCAGACCCGGGGGCTGTTCCTGTCCTTCACCATCGTGCCCTTCGTCCTGATGCTGATTTCCTATCTGATCTACCGCAATCATTACACGCTGGACGAAGACCGCTATGAGGATATCTGCCGGGAACTGGCCCGGCGAAAGGGGCGCAAAGCATGAGCCTGACAAAGCTTGCCCTGCGCTTTGCCGCGCCGCTTCCCGATTTGGAAGGCTTTGACCGCTATCTCTTCGTCGGCCCTCACCCGGATGATATTGAGATCGGTGCGGGAGCCACCGTGTCCCGTCTGGTCACCCTCGGCAAGCAGGTCACCTTCCTGATCTGCACCGATGGCCGTTACGGCGATGAGAATACCGCCCTTCGGGGGCAAGCGCTGGCGGCTGTGCGCAAGGAAGAAGCCCAGCGCTCTGCCGGGCTGCTGGGTGTCACGAATGTGCGGTTTCTGGGGCTTTCCGACGGTGGATTTTATCCACAGGAGGAGCTGTTTTCCGGCATTGCGAAGGTCATCGGAGACGTGCAGCCGGAAGCGATCTTTGCTCCAGACCCCTGGGTGGGGAGTGAATGTCATGTGGATCATCTGAATGTTGGACATGCGGTCAGAAGACTTGCGTATCTGGCTTCCAATGGCGGAATTATGGCGCAATATGGCACAAAACCCGCCCCGATTCAGGCGCTGGCTTACTACATGACCGCCCGGCCCAACCGCTTTGTCTGCACCCGGGGACATCTGTCAAAACAGCTGGACGCGATTTTCACCTGCCACGAAAGCCAGTTCCCGGCGGGCTGCGCCGGGGCAAACAGCATCCGGCTGTATCTGAAGCTCCGCGCTTTGGATTTCGGCATCCGCAGTCTGAAGGGGCAGGCCGAAGGCTTCCGGGTGCTGGGCCAGACCCAGATGCACTGTCTGCCGGAGGCGGACATGTGAAAAAGTCGCAAAGATGTACGGCAAGCAGATAAAGAAGAACATTGTTAATTAAGCCCGTATCCCTTGCCTCCCTCTATGAGGCAATGTCATCCACTTAAGCATAGACCACCGCCGCGTAGGGGGCGATTGAGGCACATCGCCCCGCGGTGAATGCTACATTTTTTCACCAGTTTGCGGCGAATTCGGAACATTGTGCACGGGCCGATGTGGGCATCGGCCCCTACAGAACGTCCTTAAGTTGATGACATTGCTCTATGAGGGAGGTGGCTGAGCGCAAGCGAAGTCGGAGGGAGTTTCATTCGAAAGAGGGACACCCCCTCAGTCAACTGACGCTGACAGCTCCCCCAGAGGGGGAGCCAAGGGTGATTCGTTAGATAAAGTGCAAAATAGTTGACAAGCACAAGCAGGAAAATGGACTGTCCCACATGGGCAGTCCATTTTGTATTACAGATCCTGATAAACCGCCCGGGGGCCACCGATGTATTTGGGCCGGGTGCGGGCAAAGAGGACGATTGCCTGTCCAATCTGTTTCACACTGGTGCGTACCGGCACGGCTACCGGCTTTAAGTGCATCCCAATCAGGGTGCCGCCAATGTCCATCCCCGCGTCAGCCCGGATTTCTTCCACCGCCACCGGGTCAGAAAAGGCGTTCCAGGCGGTGACGGCAAACCAGCCGCCGGCCTTGGGCTGGGGTTTGACGTTGACAGGCTCATAGCCCCGTTTTTCTGCCGCCTCCCGTTCCAGAATCAGGGCACGGTTCAGGTGCTCGCAGCACTGAACCGCGAGATAGATTCCCCGTTCCCGAAGCACCGGGTAAATACCCTCGAAGGCCGCCTTCGCCGCTTCCTCGCTGGAGCCTTTGCCGATACGGCTGCCCACCATTTCACTGGAGGAGCAGCCGATCACCAGCAGGGAACCGGGTTTCAGCTTCGCCTGCTCCAGCAGTTCCGAAATGGCAGTGCTGGCTTGAGAAGTGATTTCTTCATACATAAAAACGCCTCCTTTTTTCCATCATACCCCTTTCCCCGCCGTCCGTACAGGGCCAGAAAGGGGCGTATTTCTATGGTCAGGGACGGTAATTGATGTTCGCTTTCCGGGCCTGGGAACACAAATCCTTCTTTTGCAGAGTATATTCCCTGCCGTCCTTTATAAAGTGGGTGCCACACTGCCGAAATTCGAACGCCACGCCCTTGCGGATGCACTGCTCCCGCAGGGACAGCACCCAGGCGTAGTCCATAGGTCTGGCAAAGCGGTCGGACTCTCCCCCCGCCATCACCAGCTCCACGCCGTCTAAGTACGCTTCCAGATTGATGGCGGAAATCATGGGCTGACAGATGATATACTTATGCCTGACAGGAAGCTTCGAGAAGATTTCCAGTCGTTCCTCCGCCCGCCGCTGATTCTCCACGGTGCAGCCCACCACCACGTTGTCCCAGCCTTCGCCCCAGTCCTCGGGAACACAGTCCATGAATCGCTCGATCCGCTTGGTCAGAAACAGGAACGTGCAGTCATTGCGCTCCCGGATCATGTCCCAGCACTCTTTTCGCCAGTCATCTGCGTCCGGCAGCAGAAAATCCGTGGAAAAGCCCAGATACACAAGCCCAGGCTTCATTTTGTATTCGCCGTTTTTCTTCCGGGCAACGGGCGCGTAAAAATTGTCGGTCTTTACGATTTCATCGGTATTTACGCCCCGCTTCCCGTCGCCCTTGTGGATGTAGCAGAATTTACAGCCTTCACTGCAGCGGTGGCAGCCCCGCCAGGGATTCCACATTGCCATAGGTTTCCTCCGTCAGATCAGGATGCCGTTACAATGGTCAATTTCGTGCTGGATGATCTGGGCCGTCCAGCCGGTGAAGGTTTTGAGCCTTGTCTGGAAGTCCACTGTCTGATAGCGCACCTTGATTTTCTCGTACCGTTTCGTCTTCCGGGGGCCGCCCAGCAGAGAAAGGCAGCCTTCCTCCGTCTCATACTCCCCCGCCGCCTTGACAATTTCCGGGTTCAGCATGAGCATGTAGGTTCCCCCATTGTCAAAGGCAATGATTCTCTTACAGACCCCGATCATATTCGCCGCCATGCCCACGCAGGTATCCTTGTAAGCCGCAAGGGTGTCCAGCAGATCCTGCGCGGTCTGCAAATCCCCCTTGTCGGCGGGTACCGACTTTCTGCCCAGAAACAGCGGATCGTGGATCAATTCTTTTACCATAGGAACCCCTCCTTTTCCTCTATTGTACAATCGCTTCAACATCACGCATGACGCACACCGCCTGATCCTTTTTGTTTATGATATCACACTTTAGGCTCTGCTGCAACGATTTTGGGATGCGCGTATTTCAGCGGTGTTGCCTTAGCCTCCTTAGATTTTACGCTGCTTGCGGTAATTCTGGGCGGACAGACCGAATTCCTTCTTAAAACTCCGGCAGAAGTAGGTGTAGTCCGTGAAACCGGCCTGGTTAGAAATCCGCGTGATCGACAGATCCGTGCCGGTAAGGAGAGCTTGCGCCTGTTCCAAACGTAGTTTTTTCAGATACTCACGCCGGAATGGGCATGGGCGGCACGCCTCTGCATGAATACGAAATGGCGGACTATAACAAAATCTTCTCGCTAAACAGCGAAGGTGTGTTCGCTGGTATGAAGTATGGTGCCGAAGCTATTTTCAAGAGCAAAAGCTAGGGTGGCTTCCTGATCAATGTAGCTTCCGTTGCAGGTCTCATGCCTCAGAGTGGTCAAGCCCTCTACACCGCAACAAAGTTCGGTGTCATAGGTATGACCAGAGTGGCCGCCATGGACTATGCGAAGTACGGGATCACCGTCAACGCCATCTGTCCCGGTTACACCCGCACCTCTATCTTTGGCGACGCGGGCGAAGCTGCCATGTCCTTCTTCGAAAAGGACTGCCCCTCCGAACGCATGGGCGATCCCAGAGAATGCGCGTACCTCGTCCTGTTCCTTGCCAGCGACATGGACCGCTACATCTCCGGCGCTGCCATACCCGTAGACGGTGCCCTTGCTGCCGGCCACACCAGTGTCACCACATGGAAACACCCCGAACTGATCACCGGTGAGTCCCTCAGCTCCCGCAGCACCATCGCCGCCATCATGGAAGATCCCATAGGCGCAGCCATCGTCAACCGCTATCTTCCCAGCTTTGCTGAAAACGAACAGGTTAAGCAGGTACAGGTAAGATTCAGGTTGCCCACTATGTATATCTTCACAGTCAGATCAGCACGAACCCATTCGTGCTGATTGATTGTGCCGTGGCTACGGATAAAACATGGGACAACCTGCCGAATCGATATGATTCTCCATTTAACGACAGCAAAAATACAATTTGCTTTCCAGACGCGGGATAGTATGTTTAGAAAACAAAAAAAGCCGTCCTCCCTAAAAAGGAGAACGGCCGAGAAAAGGGTGCTGAAAGATCAGTGCCCTTTTTGAAATTCTGTCCGAAATCAAAAAGGGCGCTGAGAATATCTTCGTCGTATCTGGCTGAGCCTGTTCAAAAAGCGTATCGAAGGGTGTTTGCATCTATGGAATTGCTAAAAAACGTGTTAACATTTTACCAAAGAGAATCAAACAATTATCAAGCAAATTCTCAATCTTTACCTGTAAAAATCACTTTAGATTCAACTTTTTCCAAGTTGCATCTAAAGTGTTGGGTAAACATGTGTCTTCGCAACACTTTAGATGCAGCGTCCAAAGCATCCGGATACCGGCCAGATTTGTTACATTTTCTTCCCAAAGGGAAGAAAATCATGGTGTCGAACCCGTCCAGCCGGGTTCGAGCAGATGTCCACCGGACATCTGCATTTGATCTTTCAAATCTGGTCGGTTCGATTTCTCCAAACAAAAAGGACATCCTAGTGGATGTCCTTTTGTTTGGAGGTACCGGCCAGATTTGAACTGGCGAATGAGAGTTTTGCAGGCATATTGACAACTGTCGAAAACCCTTGTGATACCAATCACTTTTTGATTCGATTACTCCAAAATGATAATCATCTGTTAATCATTTTGCGCTCAGTAATTGTAGGTCTTACCGCTGTTTTTCCGTATCCATTCTTCAAGTTTCTCCTTTGATACCAGGAGCTTCTTGTTAAGCCGGATAGCCGGAAATCCACTGGAACACATCAGCTGATAGACTTTTGTTCTGCCAATGCTAAATATTCTCTGGATATCGTCTACAGTATACATCACCGGTGCGGTGTTGTCAAATGAACAATTTTTGCACGCAGAACTGCGTAAAACATTGGGTACTGCACTAATATTACTCAAGGGCAATAGTTTCCTTTCTTTCAGTTTTGATATTGTATTTCCCGCGAATTTCGGGCGGGATGGCGGCAATCTCATCCTCCAAATCCTGCACAGTCTGCTGGAGAGCCTCAAACTCCTGCAGCTTCCTGGCCAGCTCCAACTGCCGCTGGACGCTGGCCTTACTGCTGTTGACTTCCTGCTCCAGTGCAGCGATTTCCTTTTTCAGTTCTTTCACCGTGCTGCTGGCTTTCTTCATCCGGGTTATCAGCTTTTCCACGCTGGGGATGTAGTCATCCAGAATTGCTTCTATTTCCATGGATTTCTTCTTTGCGTTCAAAGGGGTGATTTCCAAAAGCAGCTGGGCGATCTTGTCCTTCTGGCGATTCAGGCGAACCGCTTCCTTGAACAGCCTCGGCAGGATGTGGGTTCTGCCGGTTTCGCTGGCGGATTCGCCGCGCTCAAAGTCCGGGTACTTTTTGACCATGTGCTTCCAGAAATCATCCTGCCACTGGGTCAGTTTCTTTTTGTTGCCGATAATATCCTTAGCACTGATACTAATTCTTAATTAAAAACTTCAATTATCCAATCTCTGCCAGTAATGCTGGAAATGACATTGTTAGACAAAGAGCAAATGGTATCACACAAGCGATCAACTACCTTTTCAAGAGTCGCAAAGATTTCATTGCGGAAGGGAGTCATGCCCCAGTTGATGCAGTTGGAGCGGTAGCGCTTGGTGGCGTAGGCCTTGGCAAAGTTGGCACTTGCGCCCATGACACGCTGGCAGGAAGCTGCCTGCTCCCGGGCGGAGCCGTCGCCGGGCATGTTGGCGAAGATGGTGGAACCCAGATCGGTGTTCTCGGGATCATTCTTCACACCGGCAGCGGTGAGGGCGGCATAGACAGCCTTCACTTCTTCCGCCAGACCCTTGCCTGCACGGCGGTCACGCTCCATCTGCCGCATGACCTTGGAGCGGCTGACGTACTGGGGGGCCCGGCGGGACAGGGCAAACTCGGAAAGACGCTCGGGGTTGGAACGGTAGGAGGAGGTCTCGCCGGAGGGAATCAGCTCATCGGTAGTAGTGACGGGGTCGGTGATGTAGGAGCAGACCTTCACCAACAGATCGTCGGTCAGGGCAGGCATTTCGGGCCAGTCCTTGATGTTGGGGCCGAACTTCAGATCGGTATAAGTCCTTACACTTATTACAGCCTCGGCTTTCATAAGTGTTCGTCCTCCTACCGTCAGTTTCTTACCGGGACTTTGTCCCAGGCAGAAAGCCTTCCCTAATCTCAAAGGGCTTTGCCCTCGGCGATGCCTTCCCAATCTCACAGGCTTTGCCTGAGCGATGCTCTACCATTCTTATCGGTGGCGTTGCCCCCAGTCAGAAAGACTTCCCCAATCTCAACGGGTTTCACCCACGGCGATGCCTTCCCAATCTCAAACGCCGATGGCTCTAATCTTGTGTGCTTTTTTTGTGTGTTTCTACTTTCACGCCAAAAGAAAACCACGTAAAAATTTTATCAAAATTTTTCTATTTTCTTTTGTCTTTTTTTATTTCGTGCGTATGTATAAACACAAGAAATAAAAAACAGGAGGAAAAACAAAAAATGAGTAGAACCCAGGCTGATCTGGATGCCAATGTCAGTGCCGGAAAATTCCTCTCCGCCAAGCTCAACGACGATGGCAGTGTTACCTACAAGATGACCAAGGGACAGCACAAGGAAGTAATGGAAGGCATCAAGGAGTCCATTGAGGAAGCTCTGGATGAAATGATTGCTTCTGAGGATTATTCTTTCACGAAGATCGAACCGAACTCTGACTTCACCAAGTTCAAAGTGACCACGACTTCCTCTGAACTGAATCTGGCAGAGTCCTTCTCCGTGCTGGCGTTCTATATGTACGGCGGAATGTACAATATTTTCAATGGCACCGAGGTAGAGAACATCGCCGTTGACTTCATCAATGAAGCCACCGGACAGATCATTAACAGTGCCAACTCCCGCGACATGGGCGAGTAACTGTATGAGGGCAGACATGAGTCTATTATCACAGAGGAACAGTGGGATCAGGTGCAGGAGATATTGAACCGCCATAAACACACCTCAAATCATACGGAACGGCAATTAAAAACCCGTTTGCTGGAGTGCTGTATTGTGAAAAGTGCGGGGGAATTATGAAGCGGTATGTTCCCCGCCCCAAGGAAAGCCCAACAGCCTGGTTCCGCTGTATGACACGTAACTGCGACTGCAAAATGATTAAATGCTAGGTAGCGGAGAAAAACATTCTGAATGCTATGCTGTACTGCGACGCCATCACCGACACCATGACCAAAGGGCTGGAACAGCAGAAGGCCTGCGTCCGCTACAACATTCTGACCTCCGCCATGGATGTGACATTTCTCTATTATTTGCTCCCCAAATATGGAATGGAGGGGTATTTTGTCAGCTTTCTCGTGACCCATCTGGTAAATTTCATTCTCAGTCTGCGCAGGCTCCTGCGCATTACCGGGGAGCGGCTGCCCGCCCACATTCCCCTGCTGGCCCTGTCCGCCGCGCTGGCGGCACTATGGGGCGCAGCGAGACTGGCTGCGGTTTCGGCACGGTGCGTGGTCTTTCTCATTCTGCTGTTTTGTCTGTTTACCCTGTTTCAGGTCTGCAAAAAAGAGGATTTTATCTGGTTTTTCCGCCTTATCCGGGTAAAATGCGCAAAAAAGGATCAGGTGAACCTACCTGATCCCTTCCGTATGACAACACCGCATAATGGGGCAAGGAGATTTGGCGAGGGATTTTGCCCTAGCCGAAAGTTCTGGAAATGTGGGAATACTTTGTGTATTTCCCATTTTCAGAACTGCACGGATGGGGCAAAAGGCCCGCCAAAGCCCGCAGCTCCCATTGTGCGGTGTTGCCTATATTCCGTGCTCATTGCGGTCTCCGCTAGAGCGCAGCGGACGGTGACCCGGGTCTTGCCGCCTACCGTGCAGGTAAACAGGGTCAGATCCCAGTCTCCTTCCTCCATTTTTTGCGTATCCTCCGGGTTCAGCGTCTCCATGGATACGACCTCATAGGAAAAGGTATTCCCTTCCATATCCCGGAAGATGACTGCGTCGCCCGATCGCAGATTTTTCAGCTTACCGAAGTGGGAATCGTAATTGTGGGCCATGATGATCAGATTCCCGGTGTAGGCGGAGCCTTCATAGCGGCAGGGCGCCACTTGCAGAAGCTCCGCATCCCAGCCGTTCAGCACCGGCAGCGTCCGGCCGATGGCAGGCAGCTCCAGCGTTCCCACATACTCCCGGCCGTTGACCTCCACCACCGGCATTTCCATTTCCGGCACCGCCATGTATTCCTCAACGGGAACAGACAGGGCAGGCAGTTCCGGCAGGGTCGCAGGCGGAGCTTTCCGGGTGTCTACCAGAATTTCCAGATCCCGGGCAGCTGCCTGTCCCGCCCGCTCGCTCTGCCAGAGGTTGAAGCCGGAAAGTCCGGCGGCGCCTGCCATCAGCAGCAGGCCCAACGTGATCAGAAGATTACCTTTCCTCATAATCGTCCTCTCGGCGGCGCACAAGACCGATGATCACCAGCACCAGCCCCCCGGCCAGCAGCACCGGCACCGGCCACCACAGCTGGCCGGTTTGGGGCAGGCGGGTATTGTAGTGCGTTCCGGGGCGGCTGCAGGTATTGGTCACCGTGAAGATTCCGTTTTCAAAGGTCACCGCCGGGTTCCTGTACCCCGTAACCCGCTCCTCCTCCACCGTCCATTCGTGGGTCATGTCCAAGTGCTCCCAGGTATATGACCACTTTCCGTTCTTCGGCAGAACCACCTTGTCAAATACCTCGCCGTCCCGCAGCAGGCGGATGGTAATGGAGGTGGGCCGCCGCTCCGGGTGGCAGGCATCCTTCCAGACCTTGACCACCTTCAAATCCTGATACCGCGTCAGCGCGTCGGCCTTGGCGTTCACCACCACGTCGCAGCTCCAGCCCCTGTTATCCTTTCGCGGCAGCGTGATCAGAGAAGCATCGGTGACGTAAATCTTCCCGGAGCCAACCTTCCTCGTGCTCCCGATCAGATACAGTCCCGGCTTCAGCCCGGTGATCGAGGCTGTGCCCTTTGAGTTGGTGGCAGCGGTTTTTACCTCCGCCTTGTTCAGCGTTTCCCCATCCTGCTCCAGCTCCCACGCAATGGATACCCAATCCGCTTCCCTCTGCGTCGCCAGAATTTTCTTGACGTACTTTTCAAAGGGCGGCAGCGCCTTCAGGGTTCCGTCGGATTGCAGCTGCGCAATGCGGTATACCGAAAAGCTGAGATCCTCCACGGCATATTTATGCTTGATGGTCAGGCTGACCGTCTTGCTGATGTCCAGCCCCCCTGCGGCCTCAGTCGGCAGGGCAAGGCCGGAAAGCAGCGCCGCCAGGCACAGAACCGCCGCCAATATTCGCTTGCATCGAGTCATCATTATCACCACGCTATTTTTTCCGCTGTTTGGGTATCAGCAGCACGATCAGCAGCACCAGCAAAATGGGCGATGCCACCACGGGGGCTACCAGATAGGGTTCAATCTGAATGGCATCCGAGGTCACCCGGACGTTTTTGGCCTCCCGCTCATTTTCCACCCGGTGGCCCCGCACCAGAAGCCGGTGGGTATTGATGCCATAGGGGGTGCAGGTGACCAGAGTGCAGTAGTCCTTCCCCGGCACGATTTGCAGGGCATCGGTCTCGTGAGGCTCCACGATCAGGATCTGATCCACCTCATAGGTCAGCACCTCGTCCAGTACCCGGAACAGGAACCGGTCTCCCACCGTCAGCTTGTCCAGATCGGTAAAGAGCCGGGCGCTGGGCAGCCCCCGATGGCCGGACAGGACGCAGTGGGTGCTCTCCCCGCCCACGGGCAGGCTGGTCCACTCCAGATGCCCTACGGCGATCTGAAGGACGGCTTCGTCGGTACCGTGATAAATGGGCAGCGTCACCTGAATGGACGGGATTTCGATATAGCCCATGATGCCCATGCCGGACACGTCCAGAAGACGCTCATACTCCGCTTGCTGCTCATCGCTGAGCAAATACATGTTTTCCCGCCCGATCAGCGTCTGGTTGTAGGCGCGGGCGTCCTCCCAGAGCTTGTCGTACCGATTGGTATCCAGCTGGGCCACCTGCTCGGAGTAGGCGGCAATGGCCCGGGACTGGTGCATGGAGTTCCACCAGTCGGAAAAGGAGGGGTACAGCATTAAGGAGAGCCCTATGAGCAATATCAAAAAGAGGAAAATGGTGGTTCCGTGTTTGCGCATAGGGTTCTCCTTACGACTGTAATATGGGGTACTGTCTCCGGGAAGGTTCGTTCCTTCCCGGAGACAAAGCATCAGGATTACTCAGCGGAGTTCATCCGCTTTTTTGTCACCAGCAGGACAACGGCCCCCGCCACAAGGATGCCGCCCAGGACATAGAACAGCGTGGTGCCCATGCCGCCGGTGGAGGGCAGCGTGGAGCCCTGCTTATTCTCAATGGTGTTTGTCACATTGGTATCAGTGGAGAGTGTCGTGGTCGCGGAATCACCACCACTATTCTCGACGTGGTCTGCTTTAATGACAATGGTGGTATCCGCACACTTATTATAGCCCTCCGGGACAGTGGTTTCCTTCAGGACATAGGTTCCGGCATCCAGTCCTTTGATGTTGAAAACACCGGTAGAGTCAGCAGATTTCATTTCTTCGGCAGTCTCACCAGTCTTAACGGGGCGGTATGCACTGAGCGTTGCGTCGTAGATCAGGCCAATTTCCGTCGTACCGGTGGAATCATAGAGCTTAAAGCCGGCACCCGCCAAGGGCGTCTTATTGTCAGAATTGGTTGCATCTACCTTAGTATTCTTCACCTCATAGGTGAATACCCAGACAGTGTCTTGTGCCGTTTTGCCCATGCCTTCCCCATTGGGGTTGTTGGAATACTCCAGGTAAACACTGTTCTTATTGGTAGTGTTGCCAGTTCCATGGTTTACCTGAGCTATTTCGTTCAAATGCGCGTTGTAAATCACGACAATATCCGCGCCATCATCCAGATTGATACCACTGACAGCTTTGATATCGCTGATGGTCAGCGTCCAGCTGCCACCAGCCTGTCCAGTGGTGGCAGTCGAAGTATACTGCTCAGCATTCAGACCAATTCCGTCAACGGTAACACTTGCAATGGACTCGAAGGTAACACCATCCGACATGGTATCCGTAAATACCACCTGATATGTCGAATACGCATCGAAATCGGTATCTGCTTGAAGTGTTGCAATCAGCTTGAACTGGAAGGACTCATTGATGGCGTGGTCAGCGGTTTCACCCCAGCCGTCGGTAGCACCGGTTTCCGCGTCTGCCGTCTCATCATGTACCTGCTTATCGACAGTAGGCTTGGCAGACTTGGGGGAAACCTCCACATTGCCAGCAACTTTCAGAATATAAGATGTATATGCGTCATCTACTCCAACCAGAGAATTATTCCGATCTTTTACCAGATAGTAACCGGCAGCAAGGCCGGAAATAACATATTTACCATCGCTGAACGTATTGGCAGAGCCAGCAGCGGTGGTCAGGTAAGGCGCGACTGCCTTGGCAAAGGCCTTGGCATCAGCTTCTGTTTTCAACGTCTCCGCTTTTGCAGCCGCGTCACCCAGAGCCGTTTTACCTTCAACACTGATGCCGGAACCCCAGACG
Source organism: Clostridiales bacterium (assembly GCA_022786995.1). Classification (GTDB taxonomy): domain Bacteria; phylum Bacillota; class Clostridia; order Oscillospirales; family Oscillospiraceae; genus Faecousia. The sequence continues at coordinate 10,705 of JALFUW010000073.1, read as the reverse complement.
ATGTTGGAAAGTGTCGTTCCATTCAGGTCACCCGTGAAAATCTGGTAAGCTTCATAGGTATGGCCTGTTGCGGAATTGTTGATGGTAATGGAATAGGTTGTCTCTTCTTCCGCGCCAGCTGTTGCCGCCAGGGCGAATACCAGGGTCAGCGCCAGCAGGAAGCTGGCAAGTTTTTTCATATGTTTCATATTTATGATCCTTTCCTGTTTGATCCTCTTGGAATGATTGATTCTTTGCGGGATGGCTCAGAGCGCCTCCCTTCTGCGCTTGCGCCGGTAACACAGCCATAGGACTGCCCCCACAGCCATTGTGAAGCCGCCAAGGGTATACGCCTGTGTTCCGATACCGCCGGTTTCCGGGAGTACATAGGCACGGGTATTGGGTATATAACCGATTGCTTCCCGGTCAAATGGGTAGAAGTGGACATCCGCCTGTGGCACATTGCTGCCCTCCGCTGCAAATACGTCGGTCATATCCTCCAATGTTGAGTCCATAGCCGTTTTACCCTCACGGGCTTCGCTCATAAATGCAAAATAGTAGGGGGTGGAGGGCAATGCGTAGCCAGCCGGTGCTTTTATCTCGCGAAGCCGGTACAGTGTAGCCCGACGAAGTGTTTGATACGCATCGCTTGTGAAAATCAGTTCACCTTCGTCGTTCGTGGAATACTCACCGTTTGTATTATCTGAAGTGGTGTTCACAGTCTCCCAATTCCGAAGATCCTGATTCCAGCCTTCCAACTTGAACGTTGCCCCGGCAAGTCGTTCGCTGAAATCACCGGCATTCACTTTGTAAATTGTCAGCTTGCTCTTCACAACAGCCGCTGAGGCGGATGCTTTCTCAAGCTGCTTGTCTGCGATGGAAGCATACTCCCCGGAAAGGGATACATTGTTGCTAAGTTTCAAACTATCCGCACTTCCACGGTCGATATTATATCGGTAGACCAGTACACAGGCAAATTTATCGGGCAAATCAACCGTGAGTCTGTGGTTGATTTCATCGTAGTTTAACGAGTATTGGCCGATATCGACGGCATCCCGCTTGCCTGCCACATAGTCCGCATAGGGATATAGCTTTGTGTTTTCCAGATCCAGGTAGGCACCCGCACTGACAGAACTGACGGTCAGCGTATCAATCAGTGTCAGTCTGTCCTCACCGGGATTCAAATCCTCTCCGACAGGATTGATGACAACCGTATATTCCATGACATTGATCGGCTGGTTGTTGCTGTCTTTGAGCTGCTCCGCTGTCTTGGAAAGCCTCTTAATCTCGCGGTTGACGGTAGTTGTCTGGCTGTCCGCAATGTCCGTGCCGTTCCAGGATACACTGTTGGTGTAGTCCTTGCCGGTACCGCTAACGGTTTTCCAATCCGGATCGCCCGCGATGGAAATCTGATAGTCGATGGCAATTTTTGTCGTCTGCCCGTCGTCATTATAACCTCCCTGGATGGAGATTTGGAGTTTGTTGTTCTCGAGCTGCACAACAGTCGGCTTTTGATCCGCCGCGAAGTCATAAACATGGTACCCTGAACTATCATTGAAGGTTTTATAGGATGGCATATGATAATCATGATTGTAAAAGCTGCCTGCCACCGAACCCACTACATATTCCGTACCCGGCGGAAGGATATCATAAAAGGTTATCTCCCCGTTTTGGCTGGCATCAATATTCAGAATTACGCGGTATCGCAGAATTCCGGTATAGTCCACAGTGATGCTGCTGTGGGTGGAAAGCCGGTTGCCAAACTGTTCATAGACGGCCCGTTTCTCCAGCGGCATCGGCTTGCTATAGCTGTGGCTGGCTGTAACAGTCACGTCTCCGACTGCTCCAGTGTTTGAAAAGACCCGTTCTTCTCCGGCATTCATCCCGGAAATGTCCGCAATGGTCGGATACCCTTCCAGCACCAGACTGTAGGGGTTGTCGATTGTCACGCCTTCATTTGGTGTCACCTTTATGGTAAAGGACTGAACATGGGTTTCACTGTCTGTGGACTGGACGGTGTTATTATTCGCGTCATAATAGGTAACCGCAAAGGAAACGGAATCATTACTGTAAGGCAGGTTAGATCCGTCTGTCCGTTCAAGCCTCAGCCGGCTTTCAATTGCCTTCTGGAGCTGACTGGCAATGGCATAATGCCATGAACCCTCAGCAGCATTCTGGATGGTATCGGTGTAAGTAAATTCAGTCAAAGACCCTGGCGGGATGGTAACCTTCATGGTCCACAGATACTGACGCTGACCATCCGTAACCGTTTCCGAATTCCATGCTTTCTGTACTGCCCAGTTGCGTTTGGTAACTTCCACCTCTTTCGTGGCTACGTATTCAATATCGTCTTTCTTTACCTTTGCAGTGTTGGTTACCTTCACGGTGCCCTCTGCATCAGGCGCGTCGGTCTGATAGGTAACCGTGTAGGAGCCGGAATCCGGGAACTTATACGGCAGAGAAACGGAGCTTTCTGTCCCATTCGCGTCTTTCAGGGTCACAGTTTCCGGCAGAGGAACGGTAGAGCCGTTAGGCAGCACAATTGAATCGCTCAGAATATAGTCGGCACAGTTGTCAATGCGGATTGTCCAATTGATTTTGCCGGTCTTTTCATCATACTCGCCGCTCTTGGCAACCCTTGTATTGGAAACGGTCACCGAATTCCATTGGGACTGCCCGTTGGCAGTAGCCATATTATTGAGCGCACAGTAGCCGTCTGTGTTGGGTATCGCGGTGGCTGAGTAGGTAATTTCATAGGATTCACCCGCTTCCAGTGCGGGAAGACTCGGAATCTGAACATGTTGATTCTCCTGAATTGACGGCGTTATGTCAGAAACCTGTTCACGTTTTCCGGCTGTGTCAACCCGAACGACGTGTATGTCGATATCTCCATCAATACGGTCAAAGCTGCCATTACCATTCAGCCAGTCATCAAAAGACACCGGCTCTTTGGTACCCGCTGTCGTTGAAATCGTAACGGTATAGTCAATCCGATTTGGATGAGAGGTCGATGGTGTTCCTGACTTGGAAACAGAAATATCCTTTCTCTCTGATTCCGGAATCGGTTCAATAGTAATTGTACCGCCGTTACCTCCAAACTGCACGGTTGTGCTGGTATTGTCATCTGCAGCGGAAAGTGTACCCGAGAATGCAAGGCTGCCCGTGAACGCTTCTCCGGAGGCAAACGACTGATCGTACTCAATCTGTATCAGGCCGTCAGTATTTATGGTAAAGGTGCCGGCATACCTTCCATCATGATACACCGATCCGCTTACCTGTTGATTGGGTCGAATTCCGTCAGGGAGCTGATAGTGTGCCAACCGGCAGCTGCTGGTGATTTGACCGGCGGGAAGCGCATAGGAAAGAACGACATTGACCTGATCACCGTCTCGGAATTCACTTGATGCCACCCAATGCCCGTTTTCAAGTTTGCTCACAGTGGCAGCAGTAATATACTGGCCCAAGTCAACACCAGTCTGTGTCGCTTCGGAATTACTTAGCAGTTTCGTTTCCTCGGCCTGATTACCTGTACTGGAAGCTGCAGACAGTTTTGCGGGAAGCAGAGAATCGGAGTAACATTCCTCGTTGTGGATGTGCACTTCAAGGTCACAGGTCAGAACATCTTTGGTCTTTGTCGCGTCGAAGCAGCCTGCGCTGTGTGTATGGCGCAGAATCTGCAGCTGCCCGCAAATCCACTTTCCGGCGGGGTCAAAGCACTGCGCCGTGTGGCTATGCGCCTTCACCTCTTTTTTCGTGCAGATCAGCTCCGGCTCACCGGAACCATAGATCGGACCTTCCTCCTTGCCGCAGGACAGCCTACGTTCCCAGCGGTAGCAGTCATCCGTGTGGTGGTGCGCCTGCATCTCCTCTTTTCCGCAGGAAAGTACCGATTCCATGCGGTAGCACGTTTCGGCGTGGGTGTGGGTTTCACCTTCTTCCTGCTCGCAGACCAGCTTCGAAATCTGAGACATGCACCCCTCTGTATGGGTATGTCCATCCGATTCCGCAAGGGCGCACAAAAGCTCTGCGTGCTGCATGGAATAGCAGGCGTCCGTATGGTCATGCTGACCAATCACGATTTGAGGAATCCGGTAGCAATCCGACAAATGGGCGTGCTCCTTCACCTGGGGCAGCGTGCAGACCAGCGCTCCGCTGCCGTCATAGCAGGAAGCGTCATGCTCGTGAATCACAAAATCAGCATAGCCGCAGCTGCCGTCGCTGCATCCGGAACCATGGGTGTGTAGGCCAATGTCTTCCGCACTGCAAACCAGCTGTTTTACAACCTGTTTCGTGTAGCAGCTATCGCTGTGCTGATGCTCCTGGATACCGCAGATTGTTTCCCGCTCCATGGTGATGGCAGGCAAAATCAGCGCGTAAGTGGTGCAGAAAACCACCACGCAGCAGAGGACGCTCACCAGCTTCTTCCAAATCCGATCACGCCGGTGACGGTTATGAAATTGTTCCGCACTTCGGGTCAGATCAATGTCCATGGTTTCTTCTCCAAAATCAGGTTACTTTTCCAAAATCAGCCAGCGGCCACACGCGAAACACGATCTTTCCCACGATCTGTTCCTCCGCCACGCAGCCCACCGCGCTGCTACGGCTGTCCACCGAGGTCTTTCGGTGGTCGCCCAGCAGAAAGTACCGGGATTCCGGCACCTGATAGGGAAAATCCAGATCGCATTCCCCCAGGGCCTTCTCCGATACATAAGGCTCCGCCTGCTCCTCGCCGTTTATGTATACCGTGCCATCCTCCGTGATGTTCACCACATCGGCAGGCCCGGCCAGCACCCGCTTGACCAGCAGCTTATTGCCCAGATAAAAGGCCACCAGATCACCCTTTTCAAAATGGGAGCCCTTCAGGGACAGAACGATCTGTCCCTCATGGAGGGTCGGCGTCATGGAATTGCCGTAAATCTGAAGCACCGGCATCCACAGCGTCGCCACCAGAATGGCAAACGCCGCAACCACCACCAGCGTATAGACCGTGCTGCGCAGGGACGCCGCGTAGCGGTGCCTGTATTGTTCCCGCTTCAGTTCCTTGCGCAGCAGGGCAACATCGGGAACCTCTTTCACTGTTTTCCGCTTCATAATCCTAAAAAACTACCTCACCAAGCTCTGTGGACAGCCGGACATCCGTTTCCATTTGGGCGCATTTGCGCCGGGTCTCCTCCAAAAGGCGGTCAGCCTGTTCCCGGCTCTCCTTTTCCATCTGGCGGCAGACCAGCTGGCTGCGCTCATTGAGCAGGCGGATGTTTTCCATATACTGCTCGCAGGCTGCCTGCGCCGCCTCGAACACGCCGTTCAGCCGCAGAGAGGCCTCCGCAATGGAACCGGCGGTATTGATTTCAATAACGCGGCTGGCAAGGATCGCCTCCGCGGATTTCAGCCGTTCCTTCACATCCCGCAGCTCCTCGCTCTGGGCGATCAGCATTTCCAAAAGATCCGCCCTGGACAGGCGCCTCAGCTCTTTTTCCGTCACAGAAGCCACTCCCCTCTCCGCGCGGGTCTTCTTCCCGCCGCCGGGCGGCAGGCAATCAGCCCAATACCGCCATGCCTGATTTGCATTTATAATATTGTGTTTATCGGGTTAACTCAGCGAAAGGAGAATTTACCTACCGTAGGGGCGCCCATTGGGCGCCCGCCATTACCGCCGTTCCTCCGTAGGGCGGCTTGCCCTCAAGCCGCCGTCCGCGTAAGCGGAAAATGGTCAGGAGGACAGCGGCGGGCTGAGGGCAGCCCGCCCTACCGTAGGCGTTGCTTAATCAGATAAAGCACAATTTATCTGAGCAGTCTGTCATCCTGAGCGAGCGGAAGCGAGTCGAAGGATCTACGCACGTTCGTTTCGCTGTAGGGTCAAATCACCGGAAAGATTCTTCGACTCGCTTCCGCTCGCTCAGGATGACATGGTTTCTGAATTGACGAGAGAACAATAACAGCTGAGTAAAACCGATATGCACACAAAATATTATATCACAGGATGAGCGGTTTTCAATGGTATTGTAACATTTTGTAATTAACATTTTGCACAAATTTTACACTACTATATCGTTTATTTCACAATAGGCCGTCCGATTTCGAAATGAATTCATTACGGATCTCCTTCTTCGACTTTTTTCGACAGACATTTGTAACAATTTTGTAGGGATAGTCCATGGTATCCAGATCCCGATACGGATACAGCCGCTTCCAGCCCTCTGCCGTTTTCACGATGCTGCTGCGGTGCTGGGACAGCAGGCGCACGATGTCGTAGACGTCGATCCAGATTTCCGAGTTGCATTCCTTCTGGCTCTCGTCAAACACCAGCTCCAAGCCGAAATGCAGGTGCACCGTCTCTATATTGTTGACGTTTTCCCGGTCAGAGTAGTATGATCGTAGATAGCTGAACCTGCTGGGAGCCTTGGCTCCTTGCAGATATCCTCGGAAAGGGTTTGGCTTTGTATTCCTTGACTACTCTGCATCAGCTGGGGAAATTCGGGTCAAGGACGAAGCCGCGGAACGCGGTGCGCAGCATCCTTGACGCGGATTTTCGCAGCTGATATCCTTCGGTCAAGGAAGCGGCAAAGCTCATGGTCAGGCAGGTAGGCAGCTTGCCCTTGGCCTCGATGTATTTCAAGGAAGCTGGGCATATTTCTGGCACGCCACTTGGAGGTGGAGTTCAGGGAGATGCTCATGAGCTCGTGATTGACGAAGGGGTTCTTCCCCGGCAGCGTCGACATCATTGTGTTCAAGAAATTGGAGTTTCCGCCCCGTGCCACGCCAATCATCAGACACGCAGCGGGGAGTAACGCACTGCCGCCGATGCCAAAGCCGATGATCGCAAAAGCGACTGCCATCCAAACCGCCGTCAGCAGTACGGTTCTCCGCCGCCCGATGTAGGTAGGAAGAAACCCGGTAATAAATACCGCAGCAAGGTTTCCCCACGCCGGAAAGCTCAGAAGAAAACCAGCCTTTGAGTAGCCGATTCCATAGGCTTCCCTTATAAACGGCATCAGATTTCCGACCAGAACGGAGGCTGCGCCGCTGGCAAAGAACGCAAACAGTGTTGCGCAGATCAGACGGTTTTCAGCTGAATCGGATCGAGTATTTTCCATATTTCCCTGTTCCTTTATCGAGAATATGTTGTCATTCAGCCAATTCAGTACATATTCCTCCACGGATACCTTTGTGCTGTCCGTTTTACAGCCACCCTGGTTGAATTCTTTGATCTTACGTTTTACCTCTGCTTGATTCTTACCTGAGAAGCATTTATACTTGGGCTTTCCGTCTGCTCCCCTTCCCATGTAGATTCTGCCCACCCAACTGCCATTGGGTCTTTGGTAAACTGTTCCAGTCCCGTTGTCTCGTCTTGCCATGTGGATGTCCTCCTAAAAATGATTAACAGCGAGGGCATTTTTGATAATCATCTGTTAACAATATTTTTGTAACAGCATGTCAAAAAGTAACACCAACTATCAAATACACGAACGCCTGTTCGATATCTTGAGAGTATTCTAGCATACAGCGAAACGAAAGTAAAGAGCAAAATAGTTCCGCAATTTCGGCATATTACAGTCAGATTCAAAAGTATTGAACGCAAAAAATCGGTATTCCATTTCTGGAATACCGATCAGTTTGGAGGTACCGGCCAGATTTGAACTGGCGAATGAGAGTTTTGCAGACTCTTGCCTTACCACTTGGCCACGGTACCGTATGAAATAAGGAACGCTTTTGCGCGTTCCTTATCTGTTTGGAGCGGGTGACGAGGCTCGAACTCGCTACCTCCACCTTGGCAAGGTGGCGCTCTACCAGATGAGCTACACCCGCATCTTGGTTCCCGGTTGGGAACCATGGTGCCTCCGGTCGGAATCGAACCAACGACACGCGGATTTTCAGTCCGCTGCTCTACCTACTGAGCTACAGAGGCATATGAGGAGAAATCTCCTCATACCGCTTTGATGCGATATAAATGGCGACCCGGAACGGACTCGAACCGTCGACCTCCAGCGTGACAGGCTGGCGTGCTAACCGACTGCACCACCGGGCCAGATTGATGGTGGGAACAACAGGGCTCGAACCTGTGACCTCCTGCTTGTAAGGCAGATGCTCTCCCAGCTGAGCTATGCTCCCGAACGCGCTTTTGGTGCTGCTCACCTCAGCGACGTGCTTTATTATACATAAAACCCACCAATTTGTCAAGCATTTTTTCTGATTTTTTTCGCCGGATTATTTACGTCTGTTTTCCGGGTTTTTCCACCCAATACCGCGGAAAATCAGATTTTCTTCAGCAGCTCCGCCACATCCTCCGGGGTGAAGGTGTACACCGTATCGCAGAACTGGCACTCCACGGGGAACGGTTTTCCTTCCTCCATGATCTGAGCCAGTTCCTCCCGGCCAAGGCTGATCAGGGCACTCTCCACCCGCGCCCGGGAGCAATAGCACTTGTAGCTGACCTCGGCGGTTTCCATGAACACCACGCCCAGAGTGCCGCAGACCTGGCCCAGAATGTCCTCCGGGGTCATGCCGGCCTCCAGCATAGGCGTCACAGCACCGGCCCGCTGAATGCCCTCCTCCAGCGCCGTGATGGTTTCCTCCGGCGCGCCGGGCAGCAGCTGCAGGATATAGCCGCCGGCAACCTTCACACTGGTATCCCGGTCCACCAGCACACCCAGGGCGCAGGCTGTGGGCACCTGCTCGCTCTGCACAAAGTAGGCCGTCACGTCATCACCGATTTCGCCGGACACTAGCTCCGTGGAGCCCATATAGGGCTCCTTCATCTGCAAGTCCCGAATGACTGTAATGGTGCCGTTGGTGCCAACGGTGGCCCCCACGTCCAGCTTGCCGGGATACTTCTCCACCAGCGGCACTCTCGGCTCCGTGACGCAGCCCCGGACGTTACCCTCAGCATCGGATACCACCGTAATGGTGCCGATGGGGCCGCCGCCGCGAATCTGCAAGGTCATGGAACCGTTTTCCACCTTCTGCATATTGCCCATCATGGAAGCCGCCGTCAGCGCCCGGCCAAAGGCCGCTGTGGCGTTGGGGCTGGTTTTCTGAATCTCCGCGCCCCGGCGGACAAGCTCCGTAGAGCGGATGGCCACGACCTTCACAAAGCCGTCCATACTCATGCCCCGAACCAGATAATCCTTCATCGTATTCTTCCCTTTCTCGCTTTCAAATAAATCCTCTGCTCCCCGGGCCGGGGCGGCTCCATCCGCCGGTCACCGTAAACCCGAATGTCGGTAAAACCCGCCGCCTTCAAAAAGCCCCTCAGCTGCTGGGCGCTGTAGGCATACTCCCGGTGCTCCTCGAAAGAGCGCCGCCAGAGGCTGCCCTGCCGCTGGAACAGATCCATGCCATAGGAGCAGATATTGGTTATTTCGTCAAATTCTCCCCGCCAGACACAGTACACGTCATCGTCCTCGTCCAGAAACACCTGACCGTCCATGGCTCGGAGCTTTTCCGGGGTATTCACGTCGAAAATAAAGATGCCGCCGGGATTCAGCACCCGATAGACCCGGCGAATGGCCTCGGCACAATCGTCAGGGTTCGTAATGTAGTCCAGACTGTCCAGGGCGCACACCGCCAGATCCACACCCCGGGGCAGCGTCAGATTTTGCAGACTCTGGCAGACAAACCGGGGTGGATGCTCCATCTCCCCCACCTTCTGCTGGGCTACGGTCAGCATTTCCTCGGACATGTCCACACCAATGACCCGCAGACCCAGCTTTGCCAGCAGGACGCTGACCGAACCAGTGCCGCAGGCAAGGTCAACAGCCGTTCTGGGGTGCAGTCCCTCAGCCGCCAGGATCTCCCGGTAGAAAGCCACCGTGGCCTCATAATCCACATCATTTGTCAGGCGGTCGTAGCTGGCCGCCAGCGCCTCATAGGCACCCATGGGATTCCTCCTTACAGAAAACATCCCGACCCGCTTGGGGTCGGGATGACGTAAACGAATTTACCGCTTGAAGATGCTGAAAATCTCGTCGATGTCGCTCATATCCGCGGGCTTGGTGGGCTGCTTGGAAGCTGCCACAGGGGTATCGATGTCCTCAGGCACGAAGCTGGGTGCGGAAGGCTTGCTCTGGGGAGCGGCGGCTCTGGGCGCGAAGGAGGAAGCTTCGGGCTTCATCTCAAAGCCGGTGGCAATGACGGTGACCCGCATCTCGTCCTGGAAATCATCGGCAATGGTAGCGCCGAAAATGATGTTGGCCTCGGGATTGGCGGCCTCCTGCACGATACCGGCAGCGGTCTCCACATCGTCCAGGGTCATTTCGCTGGAGCCGGTGACGTTCACCAGAACGCCGGTAGCGCCGTTGATGGAGGTCTCCAGCAGCGGGCTGGAAACGGCGGCAGTGGCGGCCTGCTCAGCCTTCTCCCTACCGGAGGCAGTGCCCACGCCCATATGGGCCCGGCCCGCGTCCTTCATGACGGCGGAGACGTCCGCAAAGTCCAGATTGATGATGACGTTCTTGCAGAAGCCAACCAGCTCAGAAATGGAGGTCACAGCCTGCTTGAGCACATCATCCGCGATGCCAAAGGCGTTGGCAAAGGTGATCTTCTGATCGGTGACGTATTTCAGCCGGTCATTGGGAATGATAATCAGAGAGTCCACCTTGCCGTTCAGGTCGGCGATGCCCTGCTCCGCCTGCCGCATCCGGTTGGCGCCCTCAAACTTGAAGGGCTTGGTCACGACACCCACGGTCAGGATGCCGGCCTCGTGGGCCAGATCCGCCACAATGGGAGC